>JBDUAD010000030.1:0-26892 GCA_040004775.1 bacterium
GCGGCGTCGCTGCGGCACCCGCAGGCCCTCCTCGCGCCACAGTCGCTGGATCTGTTGTGACGGGTTCTGGCCAACGATGACGGGAACTCGGACCCGTATCCACTCCTCGCGAGCTGTCGGACCAGCTTTGGAACGCAGCGCGCGACCGAGGTCGCACCCGGTCCGCAAATAGTCCGCATCTCGTTCCCAGACGGCCTAATCGGCGGCGAGCTGATGTGAGGACGGCGTGCCGGAAACGCTGGCTCCAAACTCCTCACGTGACGAGCCGGAGTATCGAGCAACCGCCCTAGACGCACTCTCAAGGCGTAGCGCCGGTGCGAATCCGGTCGGGGCTACAAGCATGACCAGCAATGCAAGAGCCTGTACCGGTCGAGCCGACAGCCCTGAAAGCAAGGCTTCCGGCGCCGACTAGCCCGTCGAAGCCCTGCCGAAGATGTCCTGGTCTACGCCGCCGGCGTTGGGGCAGGTGTCAGGTCCCCAGGTGCCGGTGGCGTCCTTAGTCCGGCACTGGTGGACGTCGAAGCCCTCACCGCCCACATAGCGTGGGTCGTCACCGGGGACGACCTGGCGCGTATCCGTCCACACGCTGTAGGCGACGTGGCCCACGGAGGTGACGTAGTTGTAGTCCCCGTGGAACGGCACTCGCCGGTCGCCGAACATCTCGTAGTTCGGCATCTGGCTCACGGTCGAAAGCCGCGCCACGGACCAGGTGGTACCAGCGTTAGTCGAGGAAGCGCCGTAGGTGTCCAGCCCCCGTGTCGGCGTAGCGAACCCAGCGGCGTCACGCACGGCGCCGTTGTTGCCGGGCGGATACTGCACGCTGTAGGCGGGGTCGTTACGGCTGTCGTGCCACACGGCGTGCAGGACGCCGCCGTCGGCGTTGATGTCCGGGAAGAACTGGTGCCCGCGTGCCGTCGGAGCGAGCAGTCGAGGTTTGGACCAGCTACCGCCGGTCCCGCTCAGCGACGCAAAGTAAATGCCGCCTTGGCCGACCCGCAAGGTCGAACCGGCTGGCTCCGCCGTGTTGTAGGTCGTCTTCGACGGCTGCTCAGTTCCCGGGATCGTCGCGTCATAGGTCAGGTACACGCGCTGATTGCTGGCCTTGGGGTCAGCGGTGATGCGGGGTTGGCTGTCGTGCCGGAAGAACACGAAACCGCTCTGGCAGGTGAAGGGCCCGGAGCCACAGTCGCGGCTGTTACCGACAGATTCTGCGCCCGCCTCGGACTCAGGGCCGTCGGCGTTCTCGTATGCCTGGTCGTGTGCCTCGGCTGCGGCGGCAGGGTTTCCGGCGAAGTCAGCAGCGTCGTAGGACTCGAAGGGCGCGGCGGTGGAGGGCTTGCTGAACGTGCGACCGCCGTCGTGGGAAACCACGTAAGCGACCTCGTCGCGCTGGTGGCCGCGAATCGTTTCGAACTGCCGGTATGCGACGTAGACGGTGCCGTTGCTGGTCACCGCGATGTCGGCGAACTGGACGTTCTTGGACCCGGTCGAGATCTTCGCGCTGTGGCTGAAGGTAGCTCCGTGATCCGTCGAGCGGGTGAACTGGATGGAGTTGTTGCCACCGATGCCCTGGAAGAGGCTCCAGGCTCCGTAGACGTTGCCCTGATACGGGCTGTGGACGCCTCGGTCGACCTCGATGGCCGTTTTGTCGTTGAATTGACCGTTCAAGGCCGGCGTTCCGCTGCCGACGATCACGGTCCGCCGGTACCGAGCAGCGTCCTGGTCGTAGGTGGCAATCCACACCGACCCGTTCTGCGGGGCTACCCGGTTGAACGCGTTGCCCATGTAGTACAGCCGCCCTTGCAGGTCCCACGCCTGGACAGGGTCGCCGGCGTTGTTGATACCCCGCTGGCGGAGCGGGCTGGCCAATCCCTCGGGCGAATTGTCGGTGGGATACCCGGGAAGGAGGCTGTCCACCCAGGCTGCCCCGGACGTGGTGCTGCGGTAGAAGCCGGTCCAGGTGCCTCCGGCCAGTTGGACAGTGCAGTAGTCGTTGGAACCGGCCACCACGATCGACGTGTGCCTCGGGTCCATCGCCGCGGAGGGCTCGTTCTGCTGCCGTCGGTTCTGACCGCAGGCGGTGATTGCATCGCCCGGGCTGGGTGTACGTCCGTTGGCTTTGACGTACGGGGAGTCGACGGTCACTGCGACGTCCGAGCCGACGACCGTGGTGGCACTCGCGGGGTGAGTCAACCCGGCCGTGAGTACACCTACCGACAGTGTGGTGAGACAGACGGCGGAGAAGCGGCTACGGCGCATGATGGGCGAATCCTCTCGGCGCGCACCGCGCGCAGACTGTCCGATGGCAGTCCGACTGATCGCCGGAAGTGATGTCACATGACTATCACCGCTTTCATTCGGTGCGCAACTCAGCCGAGATTTGCTAGCTGAGCGCTGACCGGATCGGCCGCCGATCTCGTGGCCGAGGCCATGGTGATCACCGTCCTGGCCAGCATCGTCCTGCCGGGGAGTCACGGCCGGACCGTTCGCCGCGTAGTACGGGTGCCACCGCGTCACTGCCCATGACACGGTTTCCGAGCGGCAGTCCGCGGGAGCTCCGGCCGGTCGGTTCAGGCCGCGCACATACGATCCGGCCGTGCCCCGTCGGAATCGTCAGAGGCTGCTGTCGGCTCTGGTCCTGGTGGTCGGGCTCGGCTGGCTCTTTCTCGCCGCGCTCGACGGTCACCGCCGGCCGTTCTACGTCGGCATGGCCGCCCTGTTCCTCACCAGCGGAGCCGCCGGCTTCGTGAGCAGCCGGTCGGGTGATCGCGGACCTCCCTAGGAGAACGCAGGCGCAGCCGTTGGGCGGTTCGGCTGAGGCCTGTCGCCGTGGCCGGGCGTGCCGATCATCCGACCGTCCGGCAGCACGACGAACGCTTCGTAGCCGGGCAGTGCGGCCACGCGGCGCAGGGCCGCTCTGCCTTCGACGAACACCGTGGTGGCGTAGACGTCGGCGATGGTCAGCGACGGTCCGTTGACGGTGGCGCTGAGCAGGTCGGAGGCGGCCGGCCGGCCGGTGCGCGGGTTGATCAAGTGGTCACCGCGCGCGGCGGCGCTCGACGTCGCGACCGCGCCCGTGATCAGCGGCACGACGGCCAGCACGCGGGAACGCTCCCGCGGGTCCTCCACTGCGACCCGCCAGGGCGGACCGGACGTAGCCGAGCCGAGGATGTCGCCGCCGGCGTTGATCAGCCAGTCGTGGCCGTCCAGCGCTCGCAGAGAGGCGCTGGCCCGCTCGACCGCCCACCCCTTGACCAGGCCGGAAGGATCCAGCTGTCGTCGGCCTTCGGGGCCCGGCCGCCAGGCGGCGAACCACCCATCGGTGTCGCGCGCGGCCAGCCGGCACAGGTCCAGGGCCTGGCGCACCAGCGGGGAAGCGTCCTCGATCGCCAGCTCGCCGCGGCGGATCCGGCTGATCTCGCTGTCCGGACGGTAGGTGCTGAACATCGCGTCGAGGCGGCGCAGTTCGGCGTGGACGGAGTCGACCGCGGTCGACACTGCCGGCCCGTCGACACCAGGGCCGCGGACCAGGACGCTGATCGGCAGACCCATGATCATCTCGACCCAGGTCCGCCGGGGCGGGCGGCCGGCCGGCTCGGTCACAGTCCCGCCTGGTCGAGGGCCGCCTGCAGAGACGTGATGTACCCGTCGCTGGTCACCGTGGCCCCGGACACGGTGTCGATGTTCGCGCTCTGGGCGCTGAGTACCTCTTGATTGAGGATGGGCACCGCTTGGTCGTTGATCTCCTGGTCGCGCGAGTTGCCCGAGGGCACCTGCAGCACGCGGACTGCGGTGATCTTGCCCGCGCTGACGGTGATCTGCACCTGCACGTCGCCCCAGCGGGTGCCGGTGACCGCACCGTCGTAGGTCTTGGCGGCTCTGGCGCCGGAGCTGCTCGAGCTGCCGGCGGACCCGCTGCCACTGGACCCGCTGCCACTGGACCCGCTGCCACTTGAGCCGGACCCGCTGCCGCTCGATCCCGCGCTGCCGTTCGATGTCGACGTCGGGCCGCTCGGGCTCGCCGTTGCACTCATCAAGGGGGCGGTGGCCGCGGTGCCCCCGGTGCTCGTGCGGTACCCGAACAGCAGGATGATCGCGGACAGCGTGGACATGAAGCCGAGGATGATTCGCCGCATTGAGGTCTCCCTGCAGTCGGATCGGTTCGGTGGGCGGATGGGGTCCGGGGGAAACCGGGGGGGGGTCGGCGGTCGATCACCAGCCGAAGCGTTCGGCGTGCAGGTGGCGCTGCGGGACACCGGCCGCGCGCGCGGCGTCGAGCGCAGCAGCCATCCACTCCGCGGGCCCGCAGACGTAGACGTCGCGCTGGGCGACGTCGGGCACGAGGGAACGCAGCACCGCCGTTCCGTCGCCGCCGTAGGACGCCGGCGCCCAGGACGGGCGGCCCTGAGGCCGGGGTCCGGACAGCCATAGCATCCGCAGCTGTCGGGCTCGCGCGAGCGCTTGGAACTCGCCGGCGAACAGAACTTCCCCGTCGTCGCGGATCCGGTGGATCACCACGACGTCGCCCGGCTCCTGCGGCAGCTCTTCGGCCAGCGCCCGCAGCGGCGTGATACCCACACCGGCCCCGATCAGTAGCACGCCGCGGTGGGTGCGCCGCTCGGCGGTCAACCCGCCGTACGGGCCCTCGATCGCGACCCGGCCCCCGGGACGCAGCGACGCGAGCAGCCGGCTGTCGTCGCCGAGCGCCTTGACCGTCACGCGCATCCAGCTGGGACGCGGCGCCGCGGACAGCGAGAACGGATGAGCTCGGGTCCGTCCGGGCTCGTCGAGGAAGCGGAAGAGGAAGAACTGCCCGGCGCGCACCGGCAGGGCGTCGAGGTTGCGGCCGCGCATGTGCAGGGACATGACCCCGGGCGCCTCAGGCACCACCGCCTCCACCACCAGCCGGTGCCGCAGCGTGCGGTAGATCGGCAGCGCGACGCGAAACAGCAGTACCGCACTGGCGGTGGCCGCCCACGCCGACCACCAGTACGCCGTGGCCAGCCGGTTGTTGAGGAACTCGGCGCCGGTCCACAACTGGTGGGGTAGCGCGAGGCCCACGCCGAGGTAGGCGTAAAGGTGCAGCAGGTGCCAGGCCTCGTAGCGCAACCGCCGGCGGGCCAGGCGGACGCTGGTGGCCACCACCATGATCAGCGCCAGCGTGCCGGCCGCCGCTAACAGCATGCCGGGGTAGGTCCAGGTCAGCAGCCACGACTCGGCCACCGGGTTGTGCCCGTCGGAACCGGCGTAGCCCAGGGTGATCATCACGACGTGGGCCGCCATCAGGTTGAACGAGGTGAACCCGACCAGGCGGTGGACCCGGACCAGCTCGTCCTGGCCCCAGGCCCGCTCGACGAACGGGATCCGGGCCATCAGCAGTACCTGGATCAGGAGCAGGTCGGCCGCAAGCAGCCCGGTGAGCCGACCGAGGCTCGTCAGTGCCGGCGCCCAACCCTGGGTCAGGGCCGGACTCTGGTGGTCGGTAGCCCACAGCGCGGTGACGAGCAGCAGGCTGCCCAGGGCCAGATCGCGAGAGGACAGTCGCCACCACGGCGGCGTCGGGCGCAGCCGAGGCCCCGCCGACGTCACGGCGGGACGGGGTGGCGCATCCATCGTCGTCATCCAGGACTCCAACCTCGGAAAAGGGCGCTGGAGCGAGGTTCCTTCCGAATCCTGTGTCGGCCCTGAGCGCGCGCTGGATACAACGTGAGAGCCGGGGCACGGCCACGAACCGACGAGAAATCGCTCGCGGCAGCAGAGGTGATTCAGACACGCTCAGCGCCATGAAGCTTCCGACGCGCGGTCGAGGGGCGGACCGGCAGGCGACGGCGGTGCGCAACAACGCGGCGTGGTGCGAGACCGTGTGCCGCGCCGTTGGCCTGGCGACCACTGTGGACGAGGACCTGTGGACCGTCCAGGGTGCACCGCCGCCGTTCTATCCCGCCGCGGTGACCCTGCGTCCCGACGTCGTGGTCGGCCGCGTCCTGACCGCCGTGGCCGACCGGCCGACAGCCGGGGTGAAGGACAGCTTCGCCGGCCTGGACATGTACCGCCACGGCTTCCACGAGCTGTTCGCCGCGCGGTGGATCCATCGGCCGGCGGCGCCGGCACCCGCGGACACCGGCGGCTGGACCGTGGTGCGCAGCCCGACGGAGCTGGCCGCCTGGGCCGACGCCTGCGAATCGTCGGGAACCTTCGACCCGGCACTGCTCGACGCCGACGGGGTTCATTTCCTCGCCCACTACGACGACGGGCGCATCGGAGCTGGGGCGATCCTGAACCTCGCGGCGGAAGCGGTCGGCGTCAGCAACGTCTTTGCCACCGCGCCGCCGGCCGACCGCATCAGCCCGTATGCGTCCCCGTGGCCGGCGATCGTCGCTTCAGCCGGCCGCATCTTTCCCGGCCGCCCGTTGGTCGGCTATGAGCACGGCGCCGACCTCGACGCCGCGCGATCGGCGGGGTTCTCCGACGTCGGCGCCCTGCGGATCTGGGTCCGCGACAGCTGAGCCGGCAGCGCCGCGAACCGCCGACCTGCGCCCCCCGCGTGAGGCCAGCACGATCGGCGTGGTGATGATGGTTGGACAAGCGTCGCCACGATCCGGCGCGCGATGGGCGATGTGAGCCGGAGGAGCGACGTGGCGGAGAGCCGGAACACCGTCCTGGTCGCCCTGGTCGCGAACGTGGCCATCGCCGTGGCCAAGACCGGCGCTGGCCTGCTCACGATGTCGAGCTCGATGATCTCTGAGGCCGCGCACTCGTGGGCCGACACGATGAACCAGGTGTTCCTGCTGTTCGCTCTCAAGCGGGCCGACCGGGCGCCCGACCGCACCCACCCATTCGGCTACGGCAAGGAGCGCTACTTCTGGTCGCTGCTGGCCGCGGTCGGCATCTTCGTCACCGGAGCGGTGCTGTCGATCATGCAGGGGGTGGATGCCCTGCTCCACGGCCGTGGCGAGATCAGCTCCCGCGAGTACCTGATCTCCTACGCCGTCCTGGCCCTTGCCTTCCTGCTCGAGGGCAGCAGCCTGATCAAGGCCCTGCGCCAGCTCGACGGCGAGGCCAAGAGCCGTCAACGCGGACTGGTCGAGGAGATCCGCAAGAGCCCTGATCCCACGGTGAAGACGGTCGCGTCGGAGGACTCGGCCGCGGTGACCGGTCTCGTCCTGGCCGCGCTCGGGCTGGCGCTGCACCAGCTGACCGGATCGTCGGTCTACGACGCCATTGCCTCCATCGCCATCGGCGTGCTGCTGGCCTGGGTCGCGTATGCGCTCGGCCGCGACACCAAAGAGATGCTGATCGGCGAGGCGGCCGACCCCGAGCTGCGCCTCGACATCATCTCGACCGTCACCGGTTACGACGGGGTGGAGGCGTTGGTCGGAATGGCCACCATGCAGCTCGGTCCGGAGAACGTGCTGGTCGCCGCCAAGATTGACTTCCACGACGGCCTCACCGCCGCAGAGATCCAGAACCTCGCCGGACGGATCGAGGTCGACCTGCACGAGCGGTTCCCGACGATCACCCACCTCTACCTAGACCCCACCGAGCCCAACGTCATGGAGCAGACCGTTGCCGCCGACCTGCGTCGCCTGGTCGAGTCCCAGGCCGACGGCTCGCCCGACGGGCGCACCGCGGCCATCGGCCAACTCGACGACGGCTCCTGGCGCAGCGAGTCTGCGTAGAACTCGGAACCGTCCACAGCGCGCCGCCGACCGGCGCCCGGTTTCGGGCCGATGCACGCCGGTTCGGCTGTCCGCTGCATCGCTACGGTGCTGGCGTGAACGTCGCTGAACGCTTCCGCGCCCTGCACGTGCCAGGGCGCCCGTTGCTGATGCCCAACCCGTGGGACGTCGGCTCGGCCCGGGTGCTGGCCGAGCTCGGCTTCGCCGCTCTGGCCACCACGAGCAGCGGGCACGCGGCCACCCTGGGCCGCTCCGACGGTGAGGTGAGTCGAGCCGAGGCGCTGGACCACGCGGGGGCCCTGGTCCGCGCGGTGGACGTTCCCGTCTCGGCCGACCTCGTCGACGGCTTCGGCGCCGACCCGGCCGACGTCGCGGCCACGGTCACCGCGGCGGCCGCCGTCGGGCTGGCCGGGTGTTCCATCGAGGACTGGTCCCCGGCCAGTGGTATACACGAGCACCGGCGGGCGGCCGAGCGCGTCGGCGCGGCCGTCGAGGCCGCCCGCGCCGCCGGTGATCTGGTGATCACCGCCCGTGCCGAGAATCTGATCCGCGACGTGCACGACCTTCCCGACACCATCGCCCGCCTGCAGGCCTACCAGGAGGCCGGCGCGGACGTGCTCTACGCGCCCGGGCTCACGACGCTGGCCGACGTACGCTCGGTGGTCTCATCCCTGGATCGGCCGGTCAACGTCCTGGTGCTGCCCGGCCTGCCGCCGGTGGCCGACCTCGCCGACGCCGGCGTGGCCCGGATCTCGGTGGGCGGCGGATTCGCGGCGGTGGCCCGCGCCGCCGTCAGCGCGGCCGCTCGGGAGCTTCTCGCCCACGGCACCTACGGCTGGCTGGACGCGCTCGATCGGTCGTGACCGGCCGTATGCTGCGACCTTCTCCCCGTCCTCTCTCCCGCCGTCGACCCGTGAGGTGTCCGCCATGTCGGAGCCGGTCCACTACCGCCGGCCGGGCTGGGTGACCCGCAACGTCGTCAATCGGGTCGTCGCCGGCCTCACCCGGGCCGGCGTCAGCGTTCTGGGCAGCCGTGTGCTCGAGGTCCCGGGACGACGCACCGGCGAACTGCGCCGGGTGCCGGTCAACCTGTTGGTCCTGGATGGCCATGAGTACCTGGTGTCCGCCCGCGGAGTCGGGGAATGGGTGCGCAACGTCCGCGCTGCCGACGGCGCGCTGCACCTGGTGGTGGGACGACGCCGGCAGTCCCGGCGGGCGGTGGAACTGGCCGACGCCGACAAGGTGCCCGTGCTGCGCGCCTATCTGAAGCGGTGGAAGGCCGAGGTCGGCGCCTTCTTCGACGGCGTGGGCACCGACTCCTCCGACGACGAGATTGCCGCCATCGCCCCCCGGCATCCGGTCTTCCTCCTCGACCCACTGGCGTGACCGCGCGCACGGACCCCGCCGCCGGTCTTCACCGGCGCGGGCCCTTACGCGCCGGCCGCCGAAGAGGTATTTTGATCTTGTCGAACCTGACGCCGGAGCGCTCTTGCCTGATCCGTGGGGGGCGGGTGACCGCGCGCCGGAGCTTCAGGTTCGAGAGCAAGAAGGCGTGTCCCCCGGCCCGGGCTTCCCGGACCGGGGGACACGTCCGTGTTCGGGTCAGGTGAAGGAAGCGATCGATGGCCGACCGTGACCGCGTGCTCGTCGACGCCCTGACCCTGAAGCGGGAGCTGGCCGGCTCGTCACCGCCCACGCTGCTCGACATCCGCTGGCGCCTCGGCGATCCGTCCGCTTACGCCCGCTACCAGGTGGCGCACCTGCCGCACGCGATCTACGTCGACCTCGACCGTGAGCTGGCCGGGCCGCCGAACCCCGCCGGTGGGCGGCATCCGCTGCCCGAACTGGAGGACCTGCAGCGTGCCGCCCGCCGCTGGGGCCTGCGTGCGGGAACTTCGGTGGTGGTCTACGACGACGACGGCGGGCTGGTGGCGGCGCGCGCCTGGTGGCTGCTGCGCTGGGCCGGGGTGAACGACGTGCGGCTGCTCGACGGTGGTCTGGACGCCTGGACGGCCGTCGGTGGCGACGTGTTCGCCACCGCCGCGGAGCTACCGACTGCCGACGGTGTACTGCCGCAGTCCGGCGACGTCGTCCTCACCCCGGGCCGGCTGCCGATCGTCGGCCCGCACGACGCGGCCGAACTGGCCCGCTCCGGCGTTCTTCTGGACGCCCGCGCGCCGGAGCGTTACCGCGGCGATGTGGAGCCGGTCGATGCGCGGGCCGGGCACATCCCGGGCGCGGTCAGCGCGCCGGCCACCGCCAACCTGGCCGACGGCCGGCTCCTGGACGACGCAGCGTTGCGTGCCCGGTACGCGGGGCTCGGTGTGGAAGAGGGCCGGCCGGTGGGCGCCTACTGCGGTTCCGGGGTCAATGCCGCGCTCACGGTGCTCGCCCTGGCCGCGGTGGGGATACCGGCCGCTCTCTATCCCGGGTCGTGGTCGGCCTGGTCGGGCGACGATGACCGTCCGGTCGTCACCGGCGCGTACCCCGGCTGAGCCGCTTACCGTGGCCACCATGCAGACCGGTGAGCTCGTGTCCGACTTCGAACTGCCCGACCAGGACGGCCAGAACCGCCGGCTGAGCGCGCTGCTGGCCGACGGCCCCGTCGTGCTCTTCTTCTATCCCGCCGCCATGACCCCGGGCTGCACGGCCGAGAGCTGCCACTTTCGCGACCTGGCCGCCGAATTCGCTGCGGTTGGCGCCCAGCGGGTGGGCATCAGCACCGATCCGGTGGCCAAGCAGAAGCAGTTCTCCGACAAACACGGCTTCGACTACCCGCTGCTGTCCGACGAGGCGGGTGGGGTGGCCGAGCAGTTCGGCGTACGCCGTCGGATCGGGGCCCTGCCGACCAAGCGCCGCACGTTCGTCATCGGCCGCGACGCGCGCCTGATCGAGCAGATCGCCAGTGAGTTCTCGATGGACAAGCACGCCGACGAGGCCCTCGCCACGCTGGCTAGGCTCCCGTCCTAGGTTCGTTGCCAGTTCTCCTCCGCCCGTCCTGAAGGGGGCGCATCCCATGGCCGAGGCCACCGTGTCGACCACCCTGCCGGACTCGGTTCCGCGCCAGTTGCTCATCGGCGGGGAGTGGGTCGACGGCACCGACGGCACGTTCGATGTTTCCAACCCCTCCACCGGCGAGGTGCTGGCTTCGGCGGCCCGCTCCGCCCTGGCCGACCTCGACAAGGCCCTCGCTGCCGCCGACAGCACGTTGCCGGACTGGGCGGCCACCCCGCCGCGGGAGCGGGCCGAGGTCCTGCGCCGCACGTGGGAGCTAATGATCCAGCGGCGCGAGGAAATTGCGCTGGTTATGAGCCTGGAGATGGGCAAGTCCCTGGCCGATGCCCGAGCCGAGGTCAACTACGCGGCCGAGTTCTTCCGCTGGTTCAGCGAGGAGGCGGTCCGCATCGGCGGTGAGCTGCGCTGGGCACCGGCCGGTACCAACCGGATCCTCACCTTCCGCCGGCCCGTGGGCGTGGCCCTGCTCCTGACCCCGTGGAATTTCCCGGCGGCCATGGCCACCCGCAAGATCGCGCCGGCACTCGCTGCCGGCTGCACTGTCGTGCTGAAGCCGCCGTCGGAGACGCCGTTCACCGCGCTGCTGGTCGGTCAGCTCCTGCTCGAGGCCGGTGCGCCGCCCGGGGTGGTCAACCTGCTGCCCACCGACCAGCCCGGCGAACTCGTCTCGGCCGCGCTGGCCGATGACCGCGTGCGCAAGATGTCGTTCACCGGCTCTACCGGGGTCGGCGTGAGCCTGCTGCGGCAGGCGGCCGAGCGCGTCATCAATACCACCATGGAACTCGGCGGCAACGACCCGTTCCTGGTCCTCGAGGACGCCGACCTGGACGCGGCGGTCGACGGCGCGATGCTGGCCAAGATGCGCAACGGCGGCCAGGCCTGCACCGCGGCCAACCGCTTCTTCGTCCACCAGTCGGTGGCCGAGCAGTTCGGGGCCAAGCTGGCCCAACGCATGAGTGCGTTGCGGATGGGTCCGGCCACGGCGGAGGAGACCCAGCTCGGCCCGATGGTGAGCCGCAAGGCGGTCGACGGCATCGCCGAGAAGGTGGAACGGTCGGTGGCCGCGGGCGCGACGGTGCTGGTCGGCGGCGAGCGGGTGGACCGACCGGGGTTCTTCTATCCGGCCACCGTCCTGGCCGACGTGCCGCGCGACGCCGCGGTCTCCACCGAGGAGGTGTTCGGGCCGGTGGCGCCCATCATTGCCGTCCGCGACGACGACGATGCTTTGGCCGCGGCCAACGACACCGAGATGGGGCTGGCCGGCTACATCTACACCCGTGACCTGGCGCGCGGCCTGCGGGTCAGCGAGCGGCTCGAGGTAGGCATGGTCGGCCTCAATCGTGGTCTGGTGTCGGACCCGGCCGCTCCGTTTGGGGGGCTGAAGGCGTCGGGCCTGGGTCGCGAGGGCAGCCACGAGGGCATCGACGCCTACCTCGAGACCACGTACGTGGCCACCAGCTGGTAGCCGTAGTCGGCCCGCAGCAGCGCCTGCCGCTTTCCCCACCCGATCCCGTGGCGTTGGTGGTTCCGGCCGACGGCCCGCTCTTGAGGAAGGCGACGACGCCGGGTGCCCGGCAGGCGCCTGCGCTAGCCGCGTGAGCTCGGCGTATCAGCGTCCGCAGAGTCGGCTCCTGTGCTGCGACACCGTCGCTCGAGGAGGAGCCATGTTCAGATCGCCCGCGGATCCGACTCCGGCCCATACGAGCTCTTGTTGGTGGGATCACCGCAGCGCTCGCTGGCAATGTCCGCCACGATGTGGGCTCACGGCGCAGAGCGACCCGGCCGGGCCCTCAGCCGTGCGGCCGGTTCGATCCGGCACCCGCGCCGGAGGGCTGAGCGTTCTCATGAACGGCCACCGCACCGATGACGTTCACCGGCACGGCACCGCCCACCGTCTGCCCGCCGGCCGCTGACGTCCCGAGCCGGTCGGTCAATACGCCGGTCGGGGCGTCGGACCGCCGGCGGTCGGGTTCGTATTAAGCGCATCGGCCGCCTCGCCGGGAACCACCGTGTTGAGTGCGGTCGGATCAGCCTGAACCGAAGGCAGCCCGTCGGTCGACCAAGCTTCGAAGCCACCGATCATGTCGGTCGCCGGCACGCCGATCGAATTGAGTGCGTCGGCGGCCAGCGAGGACATGTAGCCCTCGGCGCAGACGACGACCCACCGCTGACCGTCCGCGGCGTGCGCAACCCGCGAGCCCGACGTCGGGTCCAAGCGCCACTCCAGGTGGTTGCGTTCGACCACCAGCGCACCGGGGATCTCCCCGGTGACTGCACGCTGCCAGGCCGGGCGGATCTCCACCACTCGGGCCCCGTCCGACATCGCCTGGTGCGCCTCGTCCGGGGTAAGGCGGCTCAGGCGGGAGCGGGCATCGTCGAGCAGCGCGTCCACGGATGCGAACCGAGCCCGGTCGCGCGACCCATCGGTGGTCATCGTGTCATTCTGAGCGACCGGGCCGGCCCGGTGATGCGCGGGTGCCGGAGCACGGCCGAGCGGCTGACCCGAGGGCGCGGTCACCGCCGGGACAGGCGGCGGGCGGCGGCCTGCACCACGGGGGCGAAGCGCTGACCGGGCGCGCGACCGAGCCGCTCGATAGGGCCGGAGATCGACACTGCGGCCAGCACTGCCCCCTCGGCGCCGCGCACCGGAGCCGACACCGAAGCCACGCCGGCTTCGCGCTGAGCCACCGACTGGGCCCACCCGCGGCGGCGGACCTCGGCCAGGATTCGCTCGCTGAACTGAGCCCGGCTGAGCAGGTCGCCCAGTGCAGCGGGCGGTTCCCAGGCGCACAGGACCTGGGCGCCCGAACCGGCGGTCAGCGGCAACCGGGCGCCGATCGGAACGGTGGTGCGCAGGCCGGTACGCCGTTCAGCCACCGCCACACACACCCGGTCGTTGCCCTCGCGGCGGTAGAGCTGGGCGCTTTCGCCGGACTCGTCGCGCAGCCACGCCAGTACTGCGGCGGCGTGCTCGAGCAGCGGATCGACGCCGGACTGGGCGGCCAGCGCGGTGACCTTGGCGCCGAGGGTGAAGCGGCCCTCGCTGTCGCGGCGCAGGAGGTCGTGGGCCTCCAGGGCGACGGCGAGACGGTGGGTGGTGGCGCGGGGCAGGCCGGTGCGCTCGACCAGTGCGGCGAGCGCGGCGGGTTCGGCGGCCGCGGCCTCGAGGATCTGCACGGCCTTGTCGAGTACGCCGATGCCGCTATGCTGTCCCATGACGCGGAACCTTAGTTCCACTAAGTGAGATAACCAAAGTGGGACGGGAAAGCCGGAGTAGCGAATCGAGGAGGACCGGGTGGGGACCACTCTGGCCGAAAAGCTGTGGGATGCGCACGTCGTGCGTCGGACGGCCGGCGAACCCGATGTGATCTATGTCGACCTGCATCTGGTGCACGAAGTGACCAGCCCGCAGGCGTTCGACGGCTTGCGTCTGGCCGGGCGCTCGGTACGCCGCCCCGACCTGACGCTGGCCACCGAGGACCACAACGTCCCCACCACGGACATCGACCGCCCCATCGCCGATCCGGTCAGCCGGACCCAGGTCGAGACCTTGCGCCGCAACTGTGCGGAGTTCGGCATCCGGCTGTACCCGATGGGCGATCTCGATCAAGGCATCGTGCACGTCATCGGCCCGCAGCTCGGTCTGACCCAGCCGGGAATGACCGTCGTGTGCGGTGACTCTCACACCTCGACCCACGGAGCGTTCGGCGCGCTGGCCTTCGGCATCGGAACCAGTGAGGTCGAGCACGTGCTGGCCACCCAGACGCTTCCGCTGGACCGGCCCAAGACCATGGCCGTGACCGTGGACGGAGACCTGCCCGCCGGTGTGACGGCCAAGGACGTCATCCTCGCCGTGATCGCCCGCACCGGCACTGGCGGTGGGCAGGGCTACGTGGTCGAGTATCGCGGCAGCGTCTTCCGGGCAATGAGCATGGAAGCGCGCATGACCGTCTGCAACATGAGCATCGAGTGGGGTGCGCGCGCGGGCATGATCGCGCCGGACGACACGACTTTGGCCTATCTGAAGGGACGCCCGCACGCGCCGCAGGGCGCCGACTGGGACGCGGCGGTGCAGTACTGGCGCACGCTGCGCAGCGACGACGACGCCGAGTTCGACGCCAAGGTGGTCCTCGACGCGGCCGAGATCAGCCCCTTCGTCACCTGGGGTACCAACCCGGGCCAAGGCGTCCCGCTCGCCGCCGCCGTTCCCGACCCCGCCTCCTACGCCGACGCCGGAGAGCGCGCGGCGGCCGAAAAGGCGTTGTCCTACATGGGGTTGAGCGCCGGTACCAAGCTGCGCGACATCCGGGTGGACACCGTCTTCGTCGGCTCGTGCACCAATGGGCGCATCGAAGACCTGCGCGCGGCGGCCGAGGTGATCCGCGGACGACGGGTGGCCGATGGCGTCCGCATGCTGGTGGTTCCCGGGTCCATGCGGGTGCGGGCCGAGGCCGAGCGCGAAGGGCTGCACGAGGTGTTCACCGCGGCCGGCGCGCAGTGGCGCCAGGCCGGTTGCTCCATGTGTCTCGCCATGAACCCGGACAAGTTGGCGCCGGGGGAGCGCAGCGCGTCGACGTCCAACCGCAACTTCGAAGGGCGCCAGGGCAAAGGCGGGCGGACCCACCTGGTCAGCCCCCTGGTCGCCGCGGCGACCGCCGTCACCGGGCGCCTGTCCAGCCCGGCCGACCTGTAGGGAGATCTCGTGCAGCCGTTCACCGCGCACACCGGACGGGCGGTGCCGCTGCGGCGGACCAACGTCGACACCGACCAGATCATCCCGGCGGTCTACCTCAAGCGGGTGACCCGCACGGGATTCGAGGACGGGCTGTTCCAGGCCTGGCGGGCCAACGAGTCGGACTTCGTCCTCAACCGGCCGCACTACGCCGGCGCGTCGATACTCGTGGCCGGGCCGGACTTCGGCACCGGGTCCTCTCGCGAGCACGCGGTGTGGGCCCTGCTCGACTACGGGTTCCGCGTGGTCGTGTCCCCGCGCTTCGGGGACATATTCCGTACCAACTCCCTCAAGTCCGGGCTGCTCACCGTCACCCTCGAGGAGAAGGTCGTGCAACGCCTGCAGGACGACGTCGAAGACGATCCGTCGACCGAGGTGACGGTGGACCTCGACGAACGGGTCGTGCGGTGGAGCGGCGAGCTGCACTCCTTCGACCTCGACGACTACACCCGTTGGCGGCTGCGCAACGGCCTCGACGACATCGCCCTGACCCTGCGCCAGGCCGAGGCGATCGACGGCTTCGAGCAGGCTCGACCGTCCTGGTTGCCGAGCGTCGGCGCTCCGGAACCGGTTATTTTCTAAGGGTTCGCCGCGTGTTGCGCCCGCTGATCCGGACCGGTCGTCCTAGCGTCGGCGGTGACCAGCAACCGGCCGGAAACGGCCTCATCCCGGAGGGACCCCAGTGGCGACCAAGGCTGAATTCATCCAAGCCGTAGCCGACCGCCTCGACGGCGACAGAAAGGCCGCGACGGCCGCCGTGGACGGCGTCATCAAGACCATCTACGCGCACGTGGCCAAGGGCGAGTCGGTGCGCCTGACCGGCTTCGGTACGTTCGAGCGTTCCTCGCGGCCCGCGCGCACCGGACGCAACCCCCGCACCGGTGAGTCCGTGAAGATCAAGAAGAGCAACTCGGTGAAGTTCCGTCCCGGGGCGGAGTTCAAGGCCATGGCCAGCGGAACGAAGAAGCCGGAGAAGGCACCGGCCAAGAAGTCAGCGGCACCGGCCAAGAAGTCAGCGGCACCGGCCAAGAAGTCAGCGGCGGCGGCGAAGTCGACGGCGAGGACCACGGCGGCCAGGACGACCGCCCGCAAGGCGCCAGCCACCAAGTCCAGCGCCACGAAGTCGACCGCGCGCAAGAGCACGGCCCGCAAGGCGACCGCAGGCTAGTCATACCCGGCCGGCTCGACGGTTCGTCGAGCACCGATCCGGCGGCGGTGGCTCAGGCCCGTTCGTAGTAGTCGGCCTGAGTCACCGCCCGATCGGTGAACAGCGCTACCCACATCGAACCCTTCTGGCTGTCGTGGGGCGCGTGCGCCGCGTCGACGGCGCCTAGTAGGCCCGGGATGGTCGAGCCCTGGCTGCTCACGACGCTTACGCCGTCGTCGGCCAGTTCCAGCAGAGCGCGCACCGCCGCCTTAGGGTGCCTATCGAAGCCGGCGTCGCCCAGTTCGGGTACCTCCACAACCGGCAGGTCCAGCCGCGCGGCCAGCGGCGCCACGGTCTGGCGGCAGCGGGCCGGCGGTGCGCTGTAGATGGCGTCCGGCGCGAACAGCACGGCCAGATCGGCCAGAGCCTCGGCCTGGCGGCGGCCCACGGTGTCGATCGGTCGCAAGTGGTCGTCCTTGGTCCAGGTGCTGCGCTTCCCGGCGCGAGCGTGGCGGACGAGCAGGATCGCCGCGCTGACCGGGGGCTCGGCCGCGAACGTGGTGACGAGCTCACGGTCGGCGTCGAAGGTCAATTGCCGGACCGCGTGCGGCGGCGGGAGCCACGTCAGTTCGTCGGCCTCCGGATTGGGACGGAACCGCCCGCCGACGTAGCGCATGGCCCAGTAGTCGACGGTCTTGTTCGTGCCGTCGACCTTGTAGCGCACGACGGACAGCCGCTGCTGAACTGCGACCTGCAGACCGGTCTCCTCGACCACCTCCCGGTGGGCCGCGGCGACCGGCCGCTCGCCCGGAATGATGCCGCCCTTGGGCAGCGACCAGTCGCCTCGGTGGGGCCGGTGGATGACCGCCACCGCGATCCCTCGGCGGGCCGGGCGCCAGATCAGGCCACCGGCTGCGGTCAGCGCCTTGGACACCGCGGCGTCTACTCGCGTCTATTCAGCGCGGGTCAGCAGCTTCATCAACCGGTCCTGGTAATCCACCGGGCGTGGACCGCCGGCGCGGGTCCAGCGGCCGTCAGCCTGCAGGTCCCAGGCCGCCGTGTCCTCGGCGAAGACCAGGTCCAGGCACGTCCGCAGGTGCGCCACCGCGACACGGTCACGCACCCGGCACAGCACCTCCACCCGGCGGTCGAGGTTGCGATGCATCAGATCGGCCGACCCGATGTACCACTCCGGGTCGCCGTCGTTGCCGAAGTAGAAGATCCGCGAGTGCTCCAGGAACCGGCCGAGCACCGAGCGCACCCTGATGTTGTCCGAGACCCCCGGCATTGCGGCCCGGATCGTGCAGAACGTGCGCACCTGCAAGTCGATGGCCACCCCGGCCTGCGAGGCCCGGTAGAGGGCGTCGATGGTCTGCTCGTCGACCAGGTGATTGGTCTTGAACTGGATACGAGCGGGCCGACCGGCGCGGGCGTGCTCGGCCTCGCGCTCGATGCGCTCGATGAGCCCGAGCCGCACGCCGTGCGGAGCGACCAACAGGGTGCGGTAGTCGGTCTGGCGGGAGTACCCGGTCAGCACGTTGAACAGGTCGGTCAGGTCGGCGCAGATCTTCTCGTCGGCGGTGAACAGCCCGAGGTCCTCGTAGAGCCGCGCGGTCTTGTTGTTGTAATTGCCGGTGCCGATGTGGGCGTAGCGCTTGATCTGCCCGGCTTCCTGGCGCACCACCAGCGCCGTCTTGCAGTGGGTCTTCAGCCCGACGAGGCCATAGACCACGTGGCAGCCCGCCCGCTCCAGCGCTCGGGCCCATTTGATGTTGGCCTGTTCGTCGAACCGGGCCTTGATCTCCACCAGCACGACGACTTGCTTTCCGGCTTCCGCTGCGTCGATCAACGCGTCGATGATGGGGGACTCACCGGATGTGCGGTACAGCGTCTGTTTGATCGCCAGCACGTTGGGGTCGGCCGCCGCCTGCTCGATGAAGCGCTGGACGCTGGTCGAGAACGACTCGTAGGGGTGGTGCACCAGCACGTCGCCCTCGCGCAGCGTGGCGAAGAAGGATTTTGGCGTCTCGCCCTCGGCCAGCCGGGGATGGGTCGAGGGGACGAAGACCTTCTCCTTGAGCTGCGGGCGGTCAACGCCGTACACCTGCCACAGTGAGGACAGGTCCAGGAGCCCGGGCAGGCGCACGACGTCACCTGGATCGATCTCGATCTCGCTGATGAGCAGGTCGAGGATCTCGTCGTCCATGTCCTCGGCCACTTCCAGCCGCACCGCCGGCCCGAACCGGCGGCGGACCAGTTCCCGCTCGAGGGCCTGCAGCAGATCCTCGTCGCGGTCCTCCTCCACCTCGACGTCGGCGTTGCGGGTGATGCGGAACAGGTGGTGCGAGCCGATGTCCATGCCCGGGAAGAGCATCGGCAGGTGAGCCGCGATCAGCTCCTCCAGCGGAAGAAACCACGACTCGGTGGAGGACCGGCTCACCACGACGAAACGGGGAACGTTGTTCGGCACCTTGATCCGGGCGAAGCGCTCGGCGTCGGAGTCCGGCTCGCTCACGAGGACGCCGAGGTTCAGCGACAGTCCGGAGATGTAGGGGAAGGGGTGGGCCGGGTCGACGGCCAGCGGGGTCAGGACGGGGAACACCTTGGCCCGGAAGTATTCGGCCAGCGTGGTGTGGTCGTCCTCGCTGAGCTCGTCCCAGCTGACGATGCGGATGCCCTCGGCCTCGAGCGCGGGCTGAATGTCGTCGCCGAAGACGCGGGCCTGGCGGGTGGTCAGCTCACGGGTGCGCTCGGCGATCGAGGTGAGGACCTCGCGCGGGGTCTGGCCGTCGGGCGAACGCACGGTCAATCCCATGTCCGAGCGACGCTTCAGCCCGGCCACCCGCACCATGTAGAACTCGTCGAGGTTGCTGGCGAAGATGGCCAGAAACTTCATTCGCTCAAGCAGTGGCTGGCGGCGGTCTTCGGCCAGTGCCAGCACCCGGGCGTTGAAGTTCAGCCAGGACATCTCCCGGTTGCTGAACCGATCGGTGGGCAGATCGGAGGCCAGTAGCGCACCCGCTTCGGTCCCGATGTCGCCGTCCGGGACGGTTTCGGCTTCCTCGACCAGAGTGCCGGCGAACGACGGGTCGGCGCCGATCCGCGCCTGAGTGTCGGTCATGCGGCAATCATGCCCGCTGGAGGTGAACGGCGGATGGCCTCGCGGACGGCTTTCCGGCTACCCGCACTACGTGTTGCCGCTCACCGGATCAGGCCGACCGGCCGGCGGCTCGCTCGGACAGCACCGCCGCGGTGTGCGCTCCGAGGCCCAGCGCCGCGGCATCGGCCAGGTCGGCCGGAGTGTCCACGTCCGTGGCCAGTCCGGGCGCCGCGGCAAGGAACAGCGCACCGGACGCCCGGTGCTGCCGCGCCGAGTCGAGCCCGAAATGCGGATCGAGCAGGTGTCCGGGAGTCGCGGTCAGAACTGTGGTGCCGCTGCCCTGCCGATCGGCCACCGCCGCGCGTCCGGTACCCGCCGCCTCGTCCAGCGCGGCCTCCACGTCGCGCGGCCGCAGCGCGGCCAGGTCACCCACCACTGCCGCCACCGCGTCCTCCGGCCAGCGGGCCTGTGCCTGCGCTGCCGCCCAGCGCAGGGCACCGTTGAGCCCGGCACCGGCCGGCTCGCCCACCACCAGCACGTCAGCGACGGTGATCTCGCCCGGGTCCTCGGCCACGACGACCACTTGGGCCACGACTTCGGCCGCCCGCAGCGCGGCCACGCAGTCGGCGCGGATGGCGTCGACGAGCTCCCGGTGGGCGGCGGTCGACCGCGATGCCGGACGTAGCCGGCTCTTCGCGCGGGCGGAGGCGCGCATCGGCACGATCACGGTCCAGCGCACGGGTGCCCATGGTGCCGTACCGCGCAGTTGCTTCGTCGTCGACCGCGCTGGGGCACACTGACGCCACGCAGGCACGGACACGGACGGTGCAAAGCGGCAGCGACCAAGGTTGCATGGAGCGGCAGCGACCAAGGTTGCATGGAGCGGCAGCGACCAAGGTTGCATGGAGCGGCAGCGACCAAGATCGCACGGAGCGGCAGAGAGGCGGGTACGGCATGCGCCGCACGAAGCCGCGGTCGATCGGCGCGGTGCTGCGCCTGTGCGTGGTTGTGGTGATGCCGATGACCCAGCTGCTGTTCCGGCGCGACTGGCGCCACAGTGAGCGCATCCCGGCGACCGGCCCGGCCATCGTCGTGGCCAACCACGTTTCCTACGCCGACCCGTTCGTCATGGCGCGTTTCACCTGGGACGCCGGTCGCCTCCCGCGCTTCCTGGCCAAGTCGACACTGTTCACCGTGCCGGTCGTCGGCTACATCCTGCGCGCGGCCGGGCAGATCCCGGTGCGCCGCGGTACCCGCGACGCCGCGCACTCCCTCGACGACGCGGTGAGCGCGCTGGAGCGCGGGGAAGTCGTCGTGGTCTATCCCGAGGGCACGGTCACCCGAGACCCGGACTGGTGGCCGACGTCCGGCAAGACCGGCGCGGCCCGGCTGGCCCGGCTGGTGCCCGACGTCCCGGTCCTGCCGGTCGGTCAGTGGGGCTCCCAGGACGCCGTCGACTGGTACCACCGCCGGTTCCACCTGTTGAGCCGCACCCGCGTCGGGGTGTCAGTGGGCGAGCCGTTGAACCTGCGCACGTTCCTCGACCGGCCCGAGACCACGGCCACGCTGCACGAGATGACCGAGGTGATGATGGCGGCGATCACCGTCCAGGTGGCCGAGATCCGCGGGTTGACCCCCCCATCGCCACCCCCGCCGCTCGAGGGGATGCCGGCGTGAAGGCCGCAGTCTTCGGTGCCGGCTCCTGGGGTACCACCTTCGCCAAGGTGCTCACCGACGCCGGCACGCCGACCACGCTGTGGGCCCGCGGGCCGCAGCTCGCCGCACAGATGGAGCAGGAGCGCATCAACGCGGCCTACCTGCCCGGAGTGGTCCTGCCCGACGGCCTGCGGATCACGCACGAGGCCACCGAGGCGGTGGCCGGTGCCGACCTGGTCGCGTTCGCCCTGCCGGCCCAGGTCCTGCGGGCCAACCTGGTCAAGTGGGCGCCGTTGCTGCCTCCCACCGCCACCATGGTCAGCCTCATGAAGGGCATCGAGCTGGGCTCGGCCAAGCGGATGAGCGAAGTGATCGCCGAGCTCACCGGTGCCGGACCCGAGCGCATTGCCGTGGTGACCGGCCCCAACCTGGCCGCCGAGATTGCCGCCGGGCAGCCCACCGCCACCGTGGTCGCCTGCGCGCACCCTGACGTGGCCCGCCAGGTGCAGGCCGCCTGCAGCACTCGCTACTTTCGCCCGTACACCAACACCGACGTGGCCGGCTGCGAACTCGGCGGTGCGGTGAAGAACGTGATCGCCCTCGCCTGCGGCATCTGCAAGGGCATGGGGTTCGGTGACAACACGGTGGCCTCGGTGGTCACCCGCGGCCTGGCCGAAACCGCCCGCCTCGGCGCGGCCCTGGGCTGCGACCCGTTGACCTTCGCCGGCCTGGCCGGACTGGGCGACCTGGTGGCCACCTGTGCGTCTCCGCTGTCGCGCAACCGCACCTTCGGCGAGCGGCTGGGACGCGGAGAGTCGATCGAGGCGGCACAGCGGGCGGCCCACGGCCAGGTGGCCGAGGGGGTGTCGTCCTGCCGCGCCGTGCTCGAGCTCGGCCGCCGCCACGCCGTGGACCTGCCGATCACGGCGGCGGTGGAGCGGGTGTGCTTCGGTGGCACCAGTCCGGTCGAGATGGTGCAGGAGATCATGGCCCGCTCGACCAAGAGCGAACAGGAGCCGGCGTGAGCGACCCCGATCCCGGTTCGACCGTCGCCTCTGCGGGCCGGCGGATCCGGGTGGCGGTGATCTACGGCGGCCGCTCCAGCGAGCACGGCGTCTCGGCCGTCTCGGCCGGCAGCGTACTGGCCGCGCTCGACCGTGACCGCTACGACGTGATGACCGTGGGCATCACCCGGGCCGGGCGGTGGGTACTGACCGACGCCGATCCGAGCCGCCTGCAGATCGAGGGCCGCGAGCTACCCGAGGTGCGAAGCGGCGATCCCGTCGCGCTGCCCGCCGATCCGTCCATCGAAGCCACCCTGGTGCACGCTCGCACGGGAGACGTGATGCGGGAGCTGGGCGGCGTCGACGTCGTCTTCCCGGTCCTGCACGGCCGCTTCGGCGAGGACGGCACCATCCAGGGCCTGCTCGAGATGGCCGGCGTGCCCTACGTCGGGGCGGGGGTGCTGGCCAGTGCGGCGGCCATGGACAAGGAGTTCAGCAAGAAGCTGCTGGCCGCCGAGGGGCTCCCGGTCGGCCGCTGGCTGGTGGTGCGCCGCGGGGAGCCGGTGCCCGACGTCACCTCTCTCGGGCTGCCGCTGTTCGTGAAGCCGGCCCGGGCCGGTTCGAGCATCGGAATCAGCCGGATCGACGACGAGTCTCAGCTGGCGGCGGCGTTGACGGAGGCGTTCGCCCACGACGACAAGGCCCTGATCGAGGCCGCGGTGAGCGGTCGGGAGGTGGAGTGCGGGGTGCTCGAGGACGCCGACGGTACTGTCGCGGCCAGCCTGCCGGCCGAGATCCGCCTGACCGGCGGGCGCACCTGGTACGACTTCGCGGCCAAGTACCTCGACGACGCCAGCGAGTTCGACCTGCCGGCCAAGCTGCCCGACGACGTGACCGAGCAGGTGCAGGCCATGGCCGTACGTGCCTTCCGGGCCCTCGACGGCGCCGGACTGGCCCGGGTCGACTTCTTCGTCACCGATGACGGCGATGTGGTGATCAACGAGGTCAACACGCTGCCCGGCTTCACGCCGATCTCGATGTATCCCGCGATGTGGGCGTCCACCGGCGTCCCCTACGCCGAGCTCCTCGACCGCCTCATCGCCACTGCGTTGCGCCGGGCCGGGCGACCGGTCGGCTGAGCGCAGCGGTCCTCTCATTCGAGTGGTCGGCTGACCCTTTCCCCCCGGGTCACGGGCGGCGAGTGCAGAACGTCGTCTCCAGGTTCCGCGGCGGGTCGCTCGGGTACGGGCTGGGCACCGCCTGGCACACCGCCGGCAGAGCCTGGGCGACGGCGGCCGAGATGATTGGCAGCACCGCGCCGGCGTCGCCGCTGGTCGGCACGGTGACCTCGAGGTAGACCGCCCGGTCGACCACCGTGAACACGGTGCCGTGGTTGTTCGCGGCCGGCAGCCAGAGCGCGCTCGTGGCGCCGACGCCGACGTAGAACAGCTGGGCGCCGGACTGCGCGGTCAGTTCGGTCGGTCGGCCCACGCCGCAGCGGACGATCACTGGCGGCTGACCGTAGGCCCACACGAACGTCGAGCTGCCCCGGACCGGGCGGGCGGTCCCGCCGTCGAGTGACGTCGGGCGGCGTACGGAGAACGCGGTGCAGCCGGCGTCGGCCGCGGGATTGGCCGGTAGGGGAGGCAGCGTGAGCGCGGCCAGGACGGCGCCGGCGCTCGCGGTGGACCCGGTCGAGGATCCGCCCGCGTCGCCATGGCCGGCGCTGAACACGAAGGCCAGCAGGACGGCCACCGGAACCGCGACCAGGGACGAGATCAGCGCCGCCCGGCGTCGATCGGCCCGCGGCGCGGGCGTTCGTCCCGCCGGATCGGGAGGTGCGGTGCTCACTCGTTCATCATCGGCTGCTCAGAGGTGGACCACCGGGCAGGTCAGCGTGCGGGTAATGCCGTCGACCTGCTGGATGCGGGCGACGACGAACTTGCCCAGCTCGTCCACCGTCTCGGCTTCGGCCCGCACGATGACGTCGTAGGGGCCGGTGACGTCCTCGGCGTGGGTGATCCCCTCGAGTCCGGCGATGCCCCGGACCACGTCGGCCGCCTTGCCGACCTCGGTCTGGATCAGGATGTAGGCCTGGACCGCCACGGCACGTCCTCTCGTCGGGGCCGGCACCGGCCGGGCGCCGGCGTCAGCACGACACTATCCGTCACTAGGCTGCCAACGGCCCGGACCGAGGGCAATCCGGCCGGCGGCTACGGCACGTCACCCGCGGGGAGGGCAGCGTCATCAGCATCGGCCAGAGCATCGGCGATATCGGTGAGTTCGCGCTGGTCGCCCGTATCGCCGGCGGCCTGGCCGGCGTGCCCGGCGCGCTGACTCTCATCGGCCCGGGTGACGACGCCGCGGTGGTGCGGGCCCCGGACGGACGGGTCGTGGTGTCCACCGACGTGCTGGTCGAAGGCTCACACTTCCGCCGTGACTGGTCCTCGGCCGAGGACGTGGGCCACAAGGCGGTGGCCAAGAACTTCGCTGACATCGCGGCCATGGGCGCCGCGCCTACGGCGCTGGTCGTCGGCTTCGCCGCGCCGGCCGACGTGCGCCTGGACTGGGTCGACGGGCTGGTCGCCGGTTTGCGGGAGGCGGCCGGCGCGGTCGATGCCGGTGTGGTCGGTGGCGACGTCGTCCGCGCCGAGAAGATCGTCGTGGCCGTCACCGCTCTGGGCGACCTGCAGGGGCGCGAGCCGGTCACCCTGGGCGGTGCGCGCGAGGGCGACCGGGTGGCGGTGACCGGCCGCCTCGGGTGGGCCGCGGCGGGGTTCACCGTCCTCGGCCGTGGGTTCCGCTCGCCGGTCCAGGTGGTGGCCGCGCACCGCCGGCCCGAGCCGCCGCTGGAGCAGGGTGTGCTCGCCGCGCAAGCCGGGGCCAGTGCCATGACCGACGTCAGCGACGGCCTGGTTCACGACCTCGGCACGATCGCCGCGGCCAGTGAAGTCCGCATCGACCTGCGCAGCCAGTCCTTCGCCGTGGCGGCCAAGCTGGCCGAGGTGGGTGCGGCGCTCAACGTCGACCCGCTGCAGTGGATCCTCACCGGCGGCGACGACTACGCGTTGACCGCAACGTTCCCCCGGGGCGTGGAGATCCCGGCCGGCTGGAGCGAGGTGGGCACCGTGTTCGCCGGTGAGGGCGTGCGGGTGGACGGGCGGCGGTTGCCCCAGGGTGGCCATGAGCACTTCCGCTGAGTTCTCGCCGGAGCGTGGAGGTGACGCCCGGGCGGCGGCCGAGCGTGCGGCCGGCCCTGACGGCTTCGTCCTGAGCCAGGCGCGCCTTGATGACCCCGACATTGTGGCCCTGATCGAGCAGGTACAAGGCGAGTACGTGGTGCGCTACGGCGGGCCCGACGAGGCGCCGATCGACCCGCAGGAGTTCGACCCGCCGTCGGGACGTTTCCTGCTCGGGTGCGAGGACGGCCGACCGGTCGCCATGGGCGGCTGGCGGATCGTCGGCCCGGGACGGGCTGAGCTGCGCCGGATGTTCGTGGTCGCACCGGCCCGGGGACGCGGATTGGCCCGGCGGCTGTTGATCACGCTCGAGGACGACGCAAGGGCCGCCGGAGTGCGGGAGTTGGTGCTCAACACCGGCGTCGAACAGCCGGAAGCGGTGGCGCTGTACCGGGGGCACGGTTACGTCGACGTTGCGCCGTTCGGGCACTACGCGACCGCACCCGGCGCGATTTTCCTGGGTAAGTCGCTGACCGGCGGGACTAGGCCCGGGTGACCTTGCCGGCCTTCAGGCAGGAGGTGCACACCGAGATGCGCCGGCGGTTGCCGGGAGCGACGAGCGCGCGCACCGTCTGCACGTTCGGGTTCCACCGGCGGTGAGTGCGCCGGTGGGAGTGGGAGACGGACATGCCGAAGCCGGGTCCCTTGCCGCAGACATCGCAGACGCTGGCCACGGAGGCCTCCTTGATCGGGTGTGCTCGACGCTGGTCGATCGGATCGGATGAGATGGTCCACGCCGCGGGCTCTTGCCGCCGCGACGGGCCGACGCGTGCCGTCCCTGAACCGGATCTAAAGTCTAGCCGACCACCAGCGACGCGGCCAAAGTTGCGAGCGCGCCCGGCCGGCTGGGCGGGGACCGTGTTATTGCCGTGTGTTGGCCGCCGGTTGGCCGGTGGGTTGGCCGGCGGGTTGGGTTGTGCGGCACTGGGTCGCTGACCGCCCAGCCAGCGGCTCACAACCGCACACGCCTTCGGAGTTTTACAGAACCGGCTTGTGGTGGCCCGCTCGGCGCTGTGAGACGAGAGCTGCGCGTCGGCCGGTCGCCGTAATGTCTGACCGTGCCCGACCGCCTGGACGCTGCCGGCATCCTGCGCTGGCTGACTGCCGCGTCGGCCGAGCTGAACCGACAGCGTCAGGCGATTGACGCGCTCAATGTGTTTCCCGTGGCCGACAACGACACCGGCACCAACCTGGCCGCCACCGTCGCCGGCGCCCGCGCCGCGGGCCACGGTACGAACCGAGGGCCGGGCGCCGGCGGTGACATGGGGCCGGGCGCCGGCGGTGACATGGGGCCGGGCGCCGGCGGTGACATGGGGCCGG
>JBDUAD010000003.1:0-70185 GCA_040004775.1 bacterium
GTGTCGACGGACGTGGTGTCGACGGACGTGGTGTCGACGGACGTGGTGTCGACGGACGTGGTGTCGACGGGAGCAGTGGTGTCAGCGGGTGGCGTGCTGTCCTCTGTAGGCGTCGTGTCCGCAGGAGGCGTGGTGTCGGCGGGCGCCGTGGTGTCGGCGGGCTCGGTGGTGTCGCTCGGAGGCTTGGTATCCGTGGTGTCGCCCAGAGGTGTCGGGTCGGCCGGCGCGGTCACGTCGGCCGGTGGTGTGGTGTCCGTCGGAGGCGTCGTGTCGGCAGGCGCCGTGGTGTCCTCTGTAGGCGTCGCGTCCGCGGGTGGTGTGGTGTCCGCCGGGAGGGTGGTGTCGGCCGGGGCGTTCGTGTCGGCCGGCGCGCTGTCGCTCGTCGTCGAGGAGGAGGTCGTCGACTGAGTGTCGGTCGACGTGGCCGCGGGCGTGGGATCCCCTGAGGTGCCGGTGTCGGTCGCCGACGTACTGCTCGTCGTGGTCGGTGCTTCGTCGGCGTACGCGGTTGAGTGGGACAGGACGGCGAGCAGGAGATAGGCCAGCGCCCCGAGTCCGAGCAGTAAAGCCGCCCGCAAGGTGGGATGGACGCGGGACCACACGCTCCGCGCCAGGTGAGCATCCCCCGTACTACTCATTTGGGTGAAGGAAACCAGCGTTCCTGCCCGCACGCAAGGCCGACGGCGCGAGTCGGACGCGGGGCTGGTATCTCTCGGACGCGGGCTGGGATGCCTCGGGCACGGGCCCAGCGTGCCTCTGCCGTCTGCCAGACTGGTCGCGACGTCTCGCCGGCGTGGCGCAACTGGTAGCGCACCCGACTTGTAATCGGGCGGTTCGGGGTTCAAGTCCCCGCGCCGGCTCGCCTCTCAGGTCAGTCGTCGCCGTCCACGTGGACCTTCGCGCAAAAGTCGCTGCACCTCGTCGAACATCGACTGTGGTCGAAGCACCGATCCGTCGATGCCCCGCCCGCCGGACATGGCTTTCACGGTGACAGCGAGCGCTGCGTCGGCCGCGACCACGGGGCGCCAGCCGAGCACCGAGCGGGCCCGCGACGTGTCCATCAGCGGGACGGCGAAGGCCAGGTCGATCCAGCCCGCATCCAAAGGCTGCAGGTGCGCGTGCCAGGTCGCCGAGACGGTGGCGCGCAGCACCTTGCTCGGCAGATTGACCGGATGAGCCCCGATGAGCCGGGCGATGTCGTCGCGGTTCAGCGGTCGGTCGGCGGCCAGGTTGAAGGGACCGGTGGCGCGCTGGTCGAGGATGCGCGTGATGGCGTCGGCCACGTCACTCGAGTGGACCACCGGGATGATCAGCTTCGCGTCCAACGGGAGCAGAGGCAGGTGGGTGATCAGCTGCGTCGGCAGGTAGGCGGGCAGGCCGTAGCGGGTCAACGCCGCTCCGGCGTCGGGCTGCAGAACGAAGCCGGGCCGGATCCGCGTGATCTGTACACCGTTCGGCTCGGTGCGCTCGTAGAAGTCGAGGTGACGCTCGGCCAGCACCTTGTGCCGGCTGTACATCGACGTCGTTATGCCCGAAGTCGCATAATTCTCGTCCACCGGGCGGTTGTCGATCTTGGGGGCGTAGGCGCCGACCGAGGACGTATGCACCAGATGGCCCACCCCGCTGGCCGCCGCGGCGTCGAGGACCCGGGCCGATCCGTCGACGCCGATCCGGCGCAGGTAAGCGGGGTCGCGGCTGGGCTGAAAGCCCCAGGCGAGGTGAACCACCGCGTCTGCGCCGGTCATGGCGTCCCGGAGCAGCTCGGCCGACGTCGGCTCGGCGATGTCGATCTCGTGCCAGGCCTCGACGCTGTCATAAGGCGGCGTGTCCGGCGGCCGCCGACGGGCCACACCGACCACCCGGGCGTCCGGGTCACCGCTCAATCGGCGCAGGAGGGCGGTGCCGATGTTCCCCGTCGCGCCGATGACGACAACGCGCATCAGCGGCTCACCGGGTGGCCTTCGGGGTGCGCTTGGTCGCGGTGCGGGCGGCGGAGCGCTCCGTCGTCTCCCCCGCGGTGGCCAGGCGCCCGTCCGCGCCTTCCAGATGCGCACGGACGAACCACTGGAACTGCTCGAGCTGCGCGGTCTGGGCAGTGAGCATGTCCTCGGTCACCGGGTCGAGGTCGCCGACCGCCTCGATCGCCTCACGGTGGGACTCGATCACTCCCGTGTACACCATGTCGAGCGCACCGAGATGGGCGATCGCGTCGGCGCGGCCGAGGGAGTAGTCGTCCCAAGTGCGGCCCTCGACCATGGCGCCCGGCGTGCCCTTAGGCGAGCCGCCCATGGTGGCGATGCGCTCGGCCGTGGTGTCGACCATGAGCCGCACGGCGTCGACCTGCGGGTCGAGCATCAGGTGCACCGAGATGAAGTGGGTGCCGGTGACGTTCCAGTGGATGTGCTTGAGCGTCAGCGCCAGGTCGTTGAGGGCGTTGAGGCGGTCCTGCAGCCGGTCGACGACGGCGGACCCGTCGCCGGTGTTGATCCCGGGTACGGTGTAGGCGATCGACGCCTTGCGAGAAGTAGCCATGGGCTGACCGTACGCAACCGGCCGGACGGGCAGAAAGCCGCCCGTCGGCCGCTCCTTGGAAATCACCGCGTTTGCCTTAAAGGCGGGGGAGGAGTCACTTGAGCTGAGGCCGCCGCCCGATTTGTTGCACCGTCGGCAGCCTGGCACGGCCGTCGCCGTTCAAGTGTGCATTGAACGCAGTTCATGTGACCGGACCCCGCCGGCCCCAGCCCAGGGCACGTCCGAGGCGCTGCGGGCTCCGCTTCACCGCCGAGAAAGAGTGGCTTTTGCCCGCCTGTGTGCCGCCTTCAGTCGTGCCCGTGGTGATGGTGGTTGGCGGGAGCGTCGATGCGGCTGCCGTCATGACCGGCAGGTCCGACGGCGGCGTGGTCGTGTCCGGTCATGTCGTCGGGTTCGCCGCCCATCATGGCGAGCATCTCCCGGCCACCGGTCCGTAGGAATCTGATCACCAGTCCGGCGGCGAGGATGAGGAAGGCGATGTTGAGCACGGTGGTGTAGGTCCAGGAGACGGTCGCCGTCTCGACCTTCGCGGTGCGTTGGGTCGGTGTGATCCGAAAGAGGCCGAACAGTGCCTCGACGAGGTAGCCGGCGATGACCATTGCGGCGTAGTAGGTGCCCAGGATGAGCAGCATGACGCGCGTCCCGTAGTACTTCCGGTAGATGTTGAGGATCGGCAGGATCAGCAGGTCGGCGAAGATGAACGCAGCGACCCCGCCGAAGCTGATCCCGCCGTTCCACAGGACCGCGGCGAGCGGGACGTTGCCGATGGAGCACACGAAGCTCAGGATCGCCACGAGCGGGCCGACGAGCGGTCCCCAGATCTTGGCGAGCAGCGGGTGGTCGACGAGGAAGAACGACTGCCAGAAGCGGTCGGGCACCCACGCGCCGATGGCGCCGGCGATGAGCAGACCAATAACGATGTCGCGGATGACCGCGGCCCATTCCATGACGAAGATGTGGCTGACCGCTGTCGCGCCGTTGCGCGAGCGCAGCCGCCGCCACACCGTGCCGTCCTGCTGGATGGACATGTCCATCGCGGCGTGGCCTTCCATCGACCCGGCGACGCCGCGGTCGGCCTGGCGCCGGGCGGCCTCGACCAGGCGGGGGGTGAGGAACCGGCGCAGCAGCACCGCCAACACGATGATCATGATCGGGCCGCCGACGAACTCGCCGAGGGTGAACTGCCAGCCCATCAGCAGGGCCAGGATGATGCCGAGCTCGATAACCAGGTTGGTGGAGGCGATCTGGAAGGCCATCGCGGCGGTGAAGTCCGCGCCCTTGCGCAACAGCGACCGGGCGAGCGCGACCGCGGCGTAGGAGCAGGACGAGGACGCCGCTCCCAGTCCGGTGGCGATGGCGAGGGTCTTGGGTTTGTCGTTGCCGAGAAGCCGGGTGATGGTCGCGCGGCGCACCACGGCCTGCACGACGGCGGAGAGGAAGAAACCGAGGATCAAGGCCCAGGTGATCTCCCAGGTCATCGAGCCGGCCAGCTCGAGGGCGTGCACGATGCCGTGCCAGATTCGGTCCATGTCCGTGCTCCTGTCGTGCTAGCTGCGTCCTGTTCCGGGGATGCCGGGGTGATCAGTCGGTGGCGGTGTCGCCGGTGTGGGTGAGGGCGATGAGCTGGCGCAGGCAGTGATCACGTAGCGGCGCCGGGAAGTCCTCGGCCAGACGGTTGAACACCACGCGGCCCTGCTTGCGGGTGACCACCAGCCCGGCTGTGCGCAGTAGCCGCAGCGCGTAGGACACGGAGTCCTCGCTGACCTCCAGGGCCAGGGCGAGGTCGCCGACGCACAGCTCCTCAGCCACGTCGAGGGCGTACACCAGCCGCAGCCGCACCGGATCGGCCAGCAGGCTCAACAGCCCGGTCAGCCGGGCCGCGTCCTCCGCGGTCGGCAACCTCGAGCGGGCCTGCGCGACCCGGACCGGGTCGATCGGGTGGTCATGATCGCTTATCGTTGACCTCCACCCTTCAAATCCGCGTGACCGTACGGATGACGGTATTCAGGTGTACTCGCGGTCGTCGCCGATAGCAAGTCCGCACGGTCGTGCGGATATGGTGTTGAACTCCGATCCGCCGGCTTGGCTCTAGCTGATGCCGCGGTGGTGGCGGCGGATGCGGGCGAGGACGTGGTCGCGGCTCAGGGGCCGGGTATGTCCGTGCTGCTGGGCGTGCTGTTGACCGAGCGTGGCGAGTTCGTCCTCGGTGTCGGCGCTGAGCACCGCGCCACACCGGCGACAGGTCAGGCGGAGCGTCATGTCAATCTCCTGCAGAACGCCCCGCCCGGGTCATGCCGGGCGGGGATCTAGGCGTCGCGCTGGTCGATGATCAGGAAGCCGATCGCCAGCGCGGCCGCGGCGTAGGAGCAGAACACGCCGAACCCGGTCCACGCGCCGAGGCTGTTCGAGTCGTGGTGGACGGCGATGAAGATCTGGCTGCCGGCTTCCATCGGGACGTAGCCGCCCACGGTGGTCTGCCAGGCGTGCGGTAGCAGGCTGGTTAGCAGGGAGGGCACGAACAGCAGCCCGAACAGGGTCGCGATCGTGCCGGCGCTGCTGCGCAGGATCGCGCCGAGTCCCAGCCCGAGCAGCCCGACCGCGCTCAGGTACAGGCCCCCGCCGATGACCGCCCTTAGCACGCCGGGGTCGCCGAGTGAGGAACGCAGGTCACCACCGGACACGAACGCCTGGAACAGGCCGTAGGCCGCGAAGCAGGACGCGGTACCCACGACCAGGGCGGTCACCACGAACACGGTCGCCTTCGCCGCGAGCACCAGTCGACGGTTCGGTACGGCGGCGAACGTGGCCCGGACCATGCCGGTGCCGTACTCACTGGTGATCACGAGGGCACCGAGCACCCCGAAGGCGATCTGGGACAGGTGCAACCCAGCCAGAGACAGCCGCACCGCATCGGTGCTCGACGCGTCCGCCGCGCTGAGGTGGCCGGGGATGAAGATCGCGGCCAGCACCGCGATCACGACGTTGGACCCGACGGCGGCGGTCAGCGTCCAAGGGGTGGACGGCACGGACCGCAACTTCCAGTACTCCGAGCGCAGGACGTCCGGGGCGTACCCGCGGGGATGCTCAGCGACGTCGCTTGGTGCCGGAGCCGCGCCGGCGGTCATCGCGGCCCGCTCGCCGCGAGGGCGGCGGTGGGCGTGTGGTAATCCACGGCCTCGCCGGTGAGCTCCAGGTAGCGCTGCTCGAGTGACGGCTGCTGCACAGCCAGCTCCTGCAGGGTCACACCGCGCCCGCGGGCCAATTCCCCGATCTCCTCGGCGGTCACGCCGGTGACGTGCAGCCCGCCATCGGGTTGACGGGCCGCCGTGGCCCCGCGTTGCTGCAGCAGGACGGCTAGCTGCTCCGCCTGCGGGGAGCGGACCCGGATCAGGGTCCCGGAACCGTTAAGTAACTCCGCCATGGTCGTCTGAGCGATTAGCCGACCACGGCCGATGATAACCAGCCGGTCGGCGGTGATCGCCATCTCGCTCATCAGATGGCTCGACAAGAACACCGCACGGCCTTGCTCAGCGAGGGACTTCACCAGCGTGCGGATCCACAGCACCCCCTCGGGGTCCAGCCCGTTGACCGGCTCGTCGAGGATCAACACCGCAGGATCACCCAACAAGGCGACGGCGATCCCGAGCCGTTGGCTCATGCCGAGAGAGAACCCGCCGACCCGCTTGCCGGCCACGCTGTGCAGGCCGACGAGGTCCAAAACCTCCTCGACTCGGGACCGGCTGATGCCATTGCTGACCGCGAGGCACCACAGATGGTTGTACGCGCTGCGACCGCCGTGCATGGCCTGCGCCTCGAGCAACGCCCCGACCTGCACCAGCGGACGCCGATACGCGCGGTAAGGGCGCCCGTTCACCGTCACCCGGCCCGAGGTCGGCGTGTCCAGGCCCAGGATCATCCGCATCGTCGTCGACTTACCGGCTCCATTCGGTCCGAGGAAGCCGGTCACCTGACCCGGGGGCACAGTGAACGACAGGTCATCGACGGCCACCGTGGCGCCGTAGCGCTTACTCAGCCCGACCGCCTCAATCACTGACGGCCAGCCCCACGAATCACGGGCATCATCAATGACCGCCCGGGCCTAATACGCCGGTGAGGTGCAGCACCACGAGAACCGCCACTGCGGCCACCCCGAGGATCCACCGCAGGTACCGCGACCGGCCGGCTCCCGGCGCCGGCGCGGGATCACCCTCAAGCTGTGGCGGGCCGTCGGGATGCTCGGCGGGGTAGCCGGGTACCTCGGTCACGACCAGCTCCATTCCCTATGCGCGAACCATCTCTACAGCCGCATTCTTATCGATACAATGTGTATACGTCAAGGACGCTATGTCAACCACCGCGTCGGTCCGTCATACTGGCTCGGTGCCGAAGTTGTGGACCGACACGATTCAGGCGCACCACCAGGCAGTGCGCGATGCGACGCTGAACACCATCGCGGCGTTGGTAGCCCGGCACGGAGTGACCGCCGTGACCATGTCGCGGATCGCCGAGGAAACCGGCATCGGGCGGGCCACCCTCTACAAGCACTTCCCCGACGTCGACGCCATCCTCACCGCGTGGCACGAACGGCAAGTCGCCGAGCATCTTCAGCAGCTCACCGCGGTCCGAGACCACGCTGGGCCGCCCGCCGCACGGCTCGAGGCCGTCCTCACCCGGTACGCGGATATCTCCTACCACCGCCACGACACCGAACTCGCCGCCCTGCTGCACCGCGGTGAGCACGTCATCCACGCCCAGCATCAGCTTCGGGACCTGATCCGGGACCTGCTCGCCGCAGGCGCCCAAGCCGGTGACCTGCGTGCAGACGTACCGCCCGAGGAACTCGCCACCTACTGCCTGCACGCCCTCACCGCGGCCGGCAACCTGACTTCGAAAGCCGCGGTCCAGCGCCTCGTCGACATCACACTGAGCGGACTACGCCGCCACCCCTAAGCGGACGGCGCAGAGCGGCATAGGGCGCTGACGGATGATGGCTGGGTCATGAAAGCTGTGAGCACCCCGACCGCGCGCCGCGGCCCGGCCCGGCTTGTGCTTGCCCTCGGTCTGGTGTTCGCGGTGTTGGCCATGCACGGCCCCGGCGTCGGCCACGAGCTGCCGCTGCCCACGCCTGGGCAATTCACCATGGCCGGTCACCCGCCGACCACGGCAGCCATGGCGCCAGGCTCAGCTCGCGACGGCGCGGCCAGTCGAGTCGAGCACTGGGCCGCGAATGGTGACACCGGGATGTGCGGGATGGCCCATGGTGACTGCCTGGGCACCCTGCGAACCGCTGCGCCACATCTAGTCCCCGGCGGACTGAGCTACATCGCGCTGAATGCCCTGGCCATAAACAGCCGAACGCACGCGGCCGAGCCCGCGCTGATCCGGACACCACCAGGACCATCGCTCGACAGGTTATGCATCAGCCGGACGTGAGCAGGAGCCGGCGACGCCCGCGCACTGGGCGCCGTTTCGCCCGTCTCCCGTCCCTGATCTCACGACCCGAAAGGCGATTCACCATGAAGCTCGTTCCTTTTGCCGCCGCGGCCATCGCCGGCGCGCTCGTACTGGCTGCCTGCGGCAACTCCAGCGGCCACTCCGCGGACCATTCCAGCGCTATGTCGGGGATGAACATGTCCTCCGCCGCCACCGCGGCCACCCCGGCCAGCGCCACACCAGCGGCGTCCGAGCCGCACAACAGTCAGGACATCAGCTTCGCCACCGCCATGATCCCCCACCACGGGCAGGCCCTGACCATGGCCGAGATGGCCCTGAGCAAGACCACCAACCCGAACGTGAAGACCCTGGCCGCCGCGATCAAGACCGCGCAGGGACCGGAAATCAGGACCATGTCCGGGTGGCTCACCGGTTGGGGTCAGCCTGTGCCCTCGACAACAATGCCCATGGACCACGGCGGCATGTCGATGCCGGGAATGATGAGCGACAAGGACATGGCCGCCCTGGACAAGGCCATCGGGCGCGCCTTCGACACGTTGTGGCTCACCCAGATGATCATTCACCACCGCGGCGCAATCACCATGGCCAAGACGGAACTGGCCAGCGGCCAGAACCCTGCCGCCAAGCAACTGGCCGACTCCATCATCGCCAATCAAAGCGCGGAGATCAGCGGCATGGCCCAGCTGCTCGCCGCCCTCTAGAAGCGCGGACGCCCCGGTCGGCCCAGCCGGGCCCGACCGGGGCCCGTACTTCAAATCGCCAACGGAAGGTCGTTTACCGCCCACCCGCGTCCCGCAGAACGGCATCCTTCATGAGCCACATCCTCGACCGTAACCGCCATGACGAGCGGGACGTCCCGCACGACCACGACCACGGCCACGACCACGACGGCGCGTCGATGTGGCCGCGGCTACGACATGCCGTCTCGGAGTTCCTCGGCGGCCACTCCCATGACGCCGCCGACCATCACCGACATCGAGGACGTCCTCGACGTCACCGACCTGCGCATCCGCTGGATCGGACACACCCTGCGCGCCGAAGTCGAACTCACCGTCCCCCCGCAGCTGACCCTGCAGCAGGCCCACGACGTCGCCCACCACGCCCAAGCTCACCTGCTCGAACGCGTCCACCGCCTCAACGCCGCCACCGTCCACGCCAGCCCAGCCGGCGCGCACTAGGTGACACGCCCGTCTGGCGCCCCCGAGCCGACGAGGCGAGCTACTAGCGAGGCCGCGACCTGATCGACGCCTTCGCCGCTAGGGAACGCAGAACCGGCTTAGCGTCTTGGCTCCGACGCTGAGCCGGATGGATGGTGCCGGTTCGCCCTGTGCTCATGGCTGCGAGCTGGGCTGGCGTGGCTTGGACGTGCTGGCCGCGGTCGAGATCGTCGCGCCGGTCGCGGCCCCGAAGTCGCCCCAGGGGCATCAGGGTCCGTTCCGAGGCGGTCGACGACCGCCTCGCGCAGCAGGAACGGCTCGAGCTCGGCGCGCTCGGTGACGGCTACGGTCTAGCGTTCCCAGGTGCTCGGCGGGGGGTGGACGATCACTCCGGCGGCGATCCTTGCCGCGGCGACGCGGTCCTCGAGCCAGGTCAGGTCCCGTCCGCGAAGGGCCTGGTCGAGGAGTTGGCGGCCCATCGGCTCGGCGCCGGTGAGTCGGCTCATCAATACCGCCGGCCCGTGCATGGTCAGAGTGGCGGTGGGGTCAAGGCCGCCCGGGAGGGCCGCGGCGCGAGGGTCCAGTCCGTGCCTGGTAAGTAGTTCGTAGACCCGGCCGGCGGCCTGCCGGCCACCGCGGTCGGCGTCGTTGGCCACAACCACCCGGTCTGAGCCGGTGGGCAGCGCGGCGGCGCGCTGGGCGGCCCGGGCGGTGGTGAGCGCGGTCCCCAGCGGTGAGACGCCGGCGAGCATCCCGCCCGAGGCGACGATGACGGCGAGCGCGTCCACCCGGGCCCTCGACCAGCACGGCCAGACCGCCCCGGTCGACGGTGTCGGCGTTTTCGAGGCCGTACAGGTGCTCACCCTTGGTGTAGAGCGGGGCCGAGGCGGTGTTGAGGTACTTCGGGGTCAGGTAGCTGCCGGTCAGCTGCCCGTCGACCGGCTCCGCGTCCTGGGCGGGATTGCGTCGCCCGACGAACCCGACGACCTCGACCCGTCCGCCAGGGTCGCTGCCGTGGATGGGGAACATCAGCCGGTCGCGGAAGCGGTCGACGATGCGCCCGGTCGAGGCCCGGGTGCCGAGTCCGGCGCCGAGGATCGCGGCGTCGCTGAACCCCCGCCGGCGCAGGTGGTCGGTCAGGGCCGTCTATCCGGGCGGGGCGTAACCGATGCCCCGGCGCGCCCCACTGCGCGGCGAGGGCGTCCCAAAGGCCCTCGGGGGCCTGCCCGGCCAGCAGCACCGGCACGGGTGGCCGCGCCAGCGATCGCCGCTGGTCTGGGGCACGTCCCACACATAGGCCGGGCGGAACCCGACGATCCGGCGGGAAGGAGCAGCCGCGGGCTGTCGGCGGCGGCCGGCGCGGCGGGTGGCGGCATTTGCACCCGCGGCAGGCGGCGACCATGGTGAAAGTCATGGATTTCACCCACCTCGGCCGCACTGGCCTGTCCGTCAGCCGCCTCTGCCTCGGCACCATGAACTTCGGTCCGCACACCAGTGAGGCCGACTCCCACTCGATCATGGACTCGGCCCACGAGTACGGGATCAACTTCTTCGACACCGCCAACGCTTATGGACGCGACCTGGGCTTCGGCACCACCGAGGCGATCATCGGCCGCTGGTTCGCATCCGGCGGTGGGCGTCGCGAGAAGACCGTCCTGGCCACCAAGCTCTACGCCGACGTCGACGAGTGGCCGAATTCCGGGCGGCTGTCCGCCCTCAACATCCGCCAGGCGCTGGACGCCAGCCTGAGCCGGCTGCAGACCGACTACATCGATCTGTACCAGTTCCATCACATCGACCGGGACACACCGTGGGAGGAGATCTGGCAGGCGATCGACACCGCGGTCACCCAGGGCAAGCTGCTCTACGTCGGTTCCAGCAACTTCGCCGGGTGGCACATCGCCCAGGCGCAGGCCGCCGCGGCCGAACGCCACAGCGTCGGCCTGGTCAGCGAGCAGTCGCTGTACAACCTGCTGGCCCGCACGATCGAGCTCGAGGTCATCCCCGCCGCCCAGCACTACGGCCTCGGCATCCTGCCGTGGTCGCCGCTTCAGGGCGGCCTGCTCGGCGGCATCCTGCGCAAGCAGAAGGACGAGGGCCGGCGCTTCAGCGATCGCACCACCAAGCAGCTCGAGGAGAACCGCGAGCAGGTCGAGGCCTGGGAGTCCTTCGCCGGCGAGCTCGGCCACGAGCCCGGCGACGTCGCGCTGGCCTGGCTGCTGCACCAGCCGGCCGTGACCGCCCCGATCGTCGGCCCGCGCACACAGGAGCAACTCGATGCGTCGGTGCGGTCGCTCGACGTGACGCTGGACGACAAGGCCCTGGCCCGAGTCGACGAGATCTTTCCCGGCCACAAGACCGCACCGGAGGACTACGCCTGGTAGTCGACCGGTCCCGGTGAGCGCCGACGCCGGGACACCATGAGCCGCGGCCGTCCCGTCAGCGTTGACGGGACGGCCGCGCTACGTCCGGCTCTAGGCGGTCGCCGCCAGCACCAGCGGATGGACGGCGGTGGCGCCGGCTCGTCGCAGGATCCGCGCGGCGACGGTGAGCGTCCAGCCGGTGTCCGTGCGGTCGTCCACGAGCAGGACGCTGCAGCCCGAGACGGCGCCCGGATCGGACAAGGCGTAGCGGTCGAGCACGGCGCGGACCCGGTGCGCGGAATTGGTGGCGCCTTCGCCCGGACCGGCCCGTCCGACCACGTCGAGACGGGCCGCGAGCGGTCGATCGAGTATGCGAGCGACCCCTTCGGCGAGATGAACGGTGAGCTGCGGACGGGATACCGACGCCATCCCGACGACGATGTCCGGGGGCGCCGGCCACGACCAGGACCGCAGGACGTCGGCCACCGCGTGGCGTAACGGCACAGGCACCAACTGGTCCTCAGCGCCGGGAGCGAACAGCTCGCGCAGGGCCGTGCCCCATCCCAGATCGGTGAGCCGTCCGACCGCCCGGCCCGATTCCGGCTGTTCCTCGGGCGGGATCTTTCCGCGCAGACCCAGCGGTCCGAGGCCCGTGGGCCAGAGCCGGCGGGTCTCGATCGGAACTCCGGGTCGGCCGAGGCGCGCCGCTGCCGCGGCAAGAGCCGAAGGCGACGCGGTCGCCGGCAGCGAGACGCCGCCGCAGTTGTCACAGCGCCCGCACCGAGCCGCCCCAGGATCGTCCAACGCCGCGCGCAGGAACTGCATCCGGCAGCCGTCGGTGGCGATGTAGTCCAGCATCAGCTGCTGTTCGCGTTCCCGCGCGGCGGCCACGCGGGCGTAGCGCTCACCGTCATACGTCCAGGGCTGCCCGGTCGCCTGCCACCCTCCCCGTACCCGCTGAACTGCGCCGTCGACGTCGAGCACCTTGAGCATCTGTTCCAGCCGAGTCCGGCGTAGTTCGACGTGCGGCTCCAGTGCGGCGGTCGACAGTGGGCCGTCGGCTCCGTCGAGCACGCCCAGAGTCCGGCGGACCTCAGATTCGGCCGGAAAGGCCAGCGAGCCGAAGTAGGCCCACACGTCCCGGTCCTCGCGTCCGGGCAGTAGGACCACCGTCGCCCGCTCGGTGGCTCGGCCCGCCCGCCCGACCTGCTGGTAGTAGGCGATCGGCGACGGCGGCGCCCCGAGGTTCACCACCCAGCCGAGGTCCGGTTTGTCGAAGCCCATGCCCAGTGCCGACGTCGCCACGAGCGCCTTGATCCGGTTGGCTAGCAGGTCGTCCTCGGCGGCCAGCCGCTCGGCGCCCTCCGTGCGTCCGGAGTAGGCGCCTACCGCGTGGCCGTGGCCGCGCAGGAAGTCGGCCACGTCCTCGGTGGCGGCCACGGTCAGGCAGTAGATGATGCCCGACCCGGGCAGCTCGTCGAGGTGTTCGGCCAGCCAGGCCAGCCGCGCCGCTTGCGTAGGAAGGTCGACCACGGCCAGGTGCAGCGAGGCCCGATCCAGAGCTCCGCGCAGGACGAGCACCTCGCCGTCGGCCGTTGCCCGGTGACCGGCGTCGTGCTCCCCGACACCGATCGCCAGCTGCTCGGCGACGTCGCGAGTCACTCGTTCGTTGGCCGTGGCCGTGGTAGCCAGCACCGGTATGCCGGCCGGTAGGTCACCCAACATGGTGCGGATCCGGCGGTAGTCGGGGCGGAAGTCGTGTCCCCAGTCGGAGATGCAGTGGGCCTCGTCGATCACGAGCAATCCGGCACCCGCGGCCAGGTCGGGCAGCACCTGGTCACGGAAGTCGGGATTGTTCAGCCGTTCCGGCGATACAAGTAATACGTCGACCTCGCCGCGCGCAATGGCGGCGTAGGTCTGCGACCACTCGTCGGGATTGGCGGAGTTCACCGTCACGGCACGGATGCCGGCGCGTTCGGCCGCGGCGATCTGATTGCGCATCAGCGCCAGCAGCGGACTCACGATCACCGTCGGGCCGCCGCCCTGGGCGCGGATCAGGGCGGTGGCCACGAAGTACACCGCCGACTTGCCCCACCCGGTGCGCTGCACAACCAGCGCCCGCCGACGACCGGCGACCAATGCCTCGACTGCCGACCATTGGTCCTCGCGCAGGACCGCGTCGGGCCGTCCGACGAGGGCGCGCAAAGAGACCTCGGCGGCGTCGCGTAGCTCCGTCGGGGCAGCTCGGGGCGCCCCGGTCAGCGAGGACGTGGACATGGGGGCGACGTTAGGGCGTCGGGGTGACAGGTGAGCGACCCTGTGGATCGTCGGTCGGTTGTCCACAGGGCGGTCGATGAGCCGGCGTCGAGGAACAGCCGCCGTGGCTAGCGTCCAAGCGGTTGCGTGATGAGGGCGCAGGCCGACGGTCGGGCGGCAGAACCCGACGCGGAGACGGTGATCCGATGGTGGCGGTGCTGGACCCGCACGCGTTCTACGGAGCCGGGGCTGCGGTGCACCGCTCGCAACTGCGTGGCGCCGACGCGCTCACCGGACTCAGCGGCGCACTGGGCACTGGCACGGCCATGGCCGGGTCCGATCCCGCCGGGTCGACCTGGGCCGGTCACTACGACAACGCCGCTCGTGAGGTCCTGCGGGCGTCGTGTGGTCTGGTCACCGGGCTGGACCACATGGGCGTCCTGTTCATGCGTACCGGCCAGAATTACGCGTTGGCCGAGCGAGCGTCGCGGTTGGCTGTAGTCGGGGCGGTGGCCACGTCCGGCGGTGACTACCCGGGCGCAGCTAGTTACGCCGGGGACGGCTCGGCGACGTTGACCCTCCCTGACCCGCCATCAGCGGCGGGGGGTTCAGGTGGTCCGCCGACCGGGTGGCAGCTGATCGCGGGCGCGGTCGGATACGTCTGGCCGAACGGTCATCAGGACACGCTGCGGCAGGTGGCGGGGGTGTGGCGGCGGGCAGCGCTCGATGTGCGAGGAGCCGGTGTCACCGCCGTGTACGGACACGTGTCCGGACTGCGTTGCCCTGAGCTCGACGCGATCCTCGCTCATACCGCCGCCCTCGACTCCGCCGTGCTGGACGTGGCGCAGTCGTTCGAGCAGATGGCCGGTGCCTGCAGTGACTACGCCGACGAGCTCGACCAGTGCCACAGCGCGGTCATTGGCGAGCTGCGCGAGCTGGTGGTGGAGACCGCGGCCACGGCCGCGATCGGAGCCGCCATCGGGGTGGCAACCGCAGGTGCCGGGACCGCGGCGTCCGGGGGGATCGTTGCCGCACGGTGCGCTGCCGTCGCGGCACGGGTCGGCGGTTTTCTGGCGCGCCTGGTCCTTGCCGCCGGCCGAGCCGCGCAGATGGCGGTCGACGCCGCGGCCAGCCTGGTCGCATCAACCCGCCGCATTCAGGCAATTCTCCGGCTTCGGATAGCGCTCATCACCCCGCGCGTCGCACGTCGCACGCGGTCGATGCAACGGGTCGAGCGCGTCGCCCAACAATCCCTTGAACTCAGGACTGAGGATAGCTGGGCCAACCTGCGGTTGCTCAGCGATCACTTTGGAAGGCACGGCAAGGACTTCGGAGCTAAGGGCGCGCACGAGTACGCGGCGCTGGCCTCGCGTTACTTCCAGACTGGCCTGCAAGAAGGACTGCCGGTGAAGGTCAGCAAGGACGGGACGATCAGGATGTATGACGTAGCAACGAACACTTTCGGAGCGTTCCGAGCCGATGGCCGGACTAGAAGCTTTTTCAAGCCGATTGAGAAGGCTGCCTACTGGGCTCAGCAGAAGGGAGTGCCAATGTGACCGAGACCTTCACTTGTCCTGTGTGCGGCTATCCGGGGTTGTTCGAACTTCCGTGGAGCGCCGACAACGGCGGTTCCTACGAGATCTGCCCAAGCTGCGGCTTCGAGTTCGGGGTAACGGACGACGATCTTGGGTTCACGTGGGATGGCTGGCGCGAGCGCTGGATCCAGAGGGGGATGCCTTGGGAAACGTCGGGCGACCGCAGGCCACCGCCCTTCTGGCATCCGGGCGAGCAGCTCGCGCGATTTCTCCACGACCCCGACGCCCACCGGCCACCGGATCCTTGAGGCTGAAGCGTGCTCGCTGGTCAACGACCCGCGCCGGTGTCCGCTCCGCAGCAGAGAACCAGTCAGTCGACCATGCCGACGGCCCGGCCGATGTCACGGCTGACCTCATGCCAGACGTCGAAGTGCAACAACAGCAGGCCGGCAATCGCCGTGGCCACGATGACCGCGTCGATCGAGCGGCGTCCCTGGCGAGCCCGGTGCACGTCCTTCAGGTGCAGCCACACGGCGAACTCGTCCAGGGTGAGCGCAGCTCCGATACCGAAGAAGACGGCCACGATTCCGCGTCCGGTGCGTACCTGCAGGGCGTTCGCGAGATAGCCGGTGATCAGCAGCAGGATGATCCCGGGCACGAGGTGATGCAGGTGCAGACCGCCGACCGAGACGTTGCCGAACGGGCCGCGCCCGGCGCGGATGGCGTGGGTGATGATCCGCACGGTGATGAATGTGGTCAGGAAGGCCACCAGCACCCAGAACGCCTGTTCCTTGCCCTGGTTGACGATGTGCCGGTCGTGAGAGTGGTGGAGGTCGAGCCAGAGGTCAGCCGCGAGGACGGTGGTGCACGTCGTCAGGCGGCGACGTCGGCCCGTTCGTCCGCGCTCACTCCTCCCACCGCCTTGGGCACGAACAACTCTCCGACGCCGGGGATGGCCAGGAAGCCTTCGGCGCCGGCGTAGAGCAGGCCGACCCGGGGGAGATCGGTCGGCTCCTGGTAGACCAGCACGCGCGAGAGCCACTCGGGGGAGAACTTGGCATTGAACTCGTAGAGCGACCTGATCTGGAAGAAGGGGTTGAGCACCTCCACCGCCCGCTTGGCCAACCGCTGGCTGGCTGAGTAATGGACGTCCTTCTCGAAGAGCCGCCCCCACATGGCGAAGTTCATGGACAGCCGTCGCACGTTCTGCTGGCCCAAGGCCAATGCCGTCTGGGAGATGAGGAACTCGGTCATCCCGTTGGGCGCGTCGGGCAGGTGGCGCATCAGGTCCAGCGTGTAGCCGAAGTCCTCGCCGTAGGCTGGCACGATGCGCAGGAAGCCGCCCGGTGCGCCGTGCTCGTCGAGGGCCATGCACAGCAGGAACTCCGGGTTGTGGCCGTCCCCCGCGATGTCCTGGCTCAGCGACATGGTGAAGCCGCGCTCGGGGGCCTTGCCGCGCCACTTCTCGCTGATGGCGTTGAGTTGACTCACCAGCGGCGCCGGCACCTGGGACTCGCGTTTGATCTCGAAGCGGTAGGTACGGGCTGCGCGGCGTACGGCCGCCCGCACGCCCTTCATCGGGCCGCCGTCGAGGGTGAAAGTCGTGCAGTCCATGATCGCTTCGTCGCCGAGGTAGAAGCTGCGCAGTCCGCGCGCGGAGTAGCGCGGCATCTCCGAGCTGCGCGCGGCAAGGAAAGCCACGCGCCAGGAACGCTGCCGGCAGAAGGCGAGGAACTCGTCCAGCGCACCGTCGATTGAGCCCGGTGCGCCGATCGGGTCGCCGCTGACCAGAGCGAAGCCGCCGAGGTAGGTGTAGGCGATCAGGGCCTCGCCGTCGGCACCGAAGAAGAAGCTCTTGTCGTCACGTAGGGCGAAGTAGGCCAGCGTGTCCGACCCGTACTGGCGGATCAGACGGCGGGCGTGGTCCCAGTCGTGCTCGCTGTGCGGCTGGCGCGAGCGCAGCGGGCGGAACAGCAGGAATGCGGCACCGACGACGCCCGCGATACCTAGCAGTAGGAGACCTCGGGGGAAGTACACACGGAAGAACTCGCGCTGGTAGTGGTACGGACCACCGACGCCGACCAGTCCTTTGACGATGGTTTCCAGCCCGCCGAAGAACGTCAGGCGGCTGCCGAGGTGGTCGCGTTCGGCGAACAGGCTGACGAACCCGAAGGCCAGCACGGCGGCGATGTAGATCGGAATCAAGCGGACCAGCCGGAACAGCGACGGAGGATCGGAGCGCCCCTGGAACAGGCGGCGCTCGGTAATCAGCGTGGCGACCATGACGGCGCAGTACACCGCGGAGAGGGGGTGTGGACCCTTGACGATGTTGGTGACGACGCCCACCGCGAACAGCACGACGCACAGCTGCCAGGCCCGGTGCTTGCCGCGGGTGATCTGACCGGCCAGGAACAGCAACCCGAGGCCGGTCAGCACGGTGATCAGGTGACCGGTCACGCGGAACCACAGCGGGCCGATCTCCTTGCCGAACGGCTGGAGCGTCGAGTGGAAGACGGGCACAAGGGTGAGCAGCATCATTAGCCCGCCGAGTGCGGCCAGACCACCGAGGATGCGTAGCGTGCGTTGCGACGCTCGCGGATCGGTCGTCGGTGCGGGCGCTGGGGCCGGGCGCAATGCAACGGCGGGCGTACCTGCACCCGGTACCGCTGCGGCGTCGGCGGAGGATCCGCGCGGCGCCGGCTTGACCGATCCGTTGGGCGACGCCGGCGACGATCCGTTGGGCGAGGCCGCGAGTGGCGCCGGCTCGAGCCGGCCGAGTCCACCGGTGGGACCTCCCTGCGAAGTGGTGGGGCCGGGATGCCCGCCCTCGGGCCGCATGGTCGGAAACAGGATGACCTCGCGGATGTTGTCCGCGCCGGAGAGCAACATCACCAGCCGGTCGATGCCGATGCCCAGCCCACCGGTGCACGGCATTCCGTACTCCAGCGCTCGCACGTAGTCCAGGTCGGTGTCACCGGCCTCTGGGTCGCCCTCAGCCTTGGCCTGGGCCTCGGCCTGGAAGGCGACCAACTGCTCGGCGGCGTCGTTCTGCTCGCTGTAGGCATTGCACAGCTCGAAGCCGGCCACGATGAGCTCGAACCGCTCCACGTACCCCGGTCGCGAGCGGTGTCGGCGGGCGAGCGGTGAGACCTCCTGCGGGTAATCCATGCAGAAGACCGGGGCGACGATCTCGTGCTGGATCTTCCCGTCGACCACTTCCTTCATCATCCGGCCCGAACCCCATCCGGGTTCCCAGGCCAGGTGCAGCGACTCCAGGACGCGCCGGGCGTCGTCGACCGGCATGGTCGGGTCCATGCGCACGCCCAGGCGTTGCTCGATGAGGTCGGACAGCGTGACCCGCGGCCACGGCGGGGACAGGTCGACCGGCCGGCCGCCGACGTCCACGACCAGGTTGCCGTCCAGCGCTTCGGTGGCCGCACCCACCACAATCGCCTCGACCAGATTCATCATGTCGGTGTAGTCGGCGAAGGCCTGGTACGCCTCGAGCATCGTGAACTCGGGGTTGTGCCGGACGTCGATGCCCTCGTTGCGAAAGACCCGGCCGAGCTCGAAGACGCGCTCCATACCGCCGACGACCAGGCGCTTGAGGTGCAGCTCCAGGGCGATGCGGAGATACATGTCGATGTCGAGGGCGTTGTGGTGCGTGATGAACGGACGCGCCGTCGCCCCGCCCTGGATGCTCTGCAGGATCGGTCCTTCGACCTCCCAGAAGCCTTCCCGCTCGAGGTGGTGGCGGATGGAGGCGATCGCCCGGCGACGGATGTCGAAGATTCGCCGGGTGCGCTCGTCGGTCATCAGGTCGACGTAGCGCTGGCGGTAGCGCACCTCGACTTCGGTCAGCCCCTTGTCCTTGTCCGGCGGCGGGCGCACCGCCTTGCCGAGCAGGGAGAACTCCTGAAGGGCAACGGACAGCTCGCCACGGTCGGTGCGCATCACCGTTCCTACCGCGCCCACCCAGTCGCCGCGGTCGAGGTCCAGGAAGCGGCGGTACATCGCGTCGCCGACCGCCCCCCGGTCGACGAACAGCTGGATGGTGCCCGTGCGATCGCGCAGCACGGCGAAGGTCAGTCCGCCGTGGCGGCGGATGAGGGTCAGCCGACCGGCGACCCGCACACCGTCGGAGCTGCGCTCCCCGGCCTGCAGACCCGCGTGAGAGGCGACGATCTGCGCCGCCGACGAATCGACCGAGAACTGGTAGGAGATCGGGTCGACGCCATCCGATCCGGGCTCGATCTTGGCCCGTCGCCGGTCCATCTGGCCCTGGATCGACAGCACCGGATCCGCCGCGACGACGACCGTCGCCGTCGACGGCCCGGAGTGGTTCCCCGGCGCTGGGCCACCGGCCATGCGCGAACTATGGCGCAACACCGGTGCTGGGTAAAGCTCTTGATCGCGGCGGGCGACGCTCCTGCGCGATCTTGACCGGCCGGCACTTCGTCGTCGGGACGGACCGTCCGGCACCGGTCCCGTCTACGGTTCTCGCGGACCCGTCCGGACTCCGATGAGCCAGGAGGTGCCATGTCGCTGGTCGAGCATTCGGTCGCGCACTCGATCGCCTCCGACGACGGCTCCGACGACGGTGCCGGCAGCGGCGTCCGCGGTCTGGTGCGTCTCGTGCGCAATCCGCGCTGGCTGCTGGGAATGGCCGGCGACGGTGTGGGCTTGCTCCTGCAGGTGATCGCGCTGTTCACGGGGCCGGTCGTCCTCGTTCAGCCCCTGCTCGTGCTGGCCCTGCCCATCTCCCTACCCATCGCGTGGTGCCTCGGCGGACCGAAGCCCGGGTTGGCGCAGTACCGCGCATGTGCGCTGATCTTCCTCGGGCTGGGTGCGTTCTTCCTCGTCGTGCGCGACCCGGGTGGCGCCTCGCAGCTCGAGGTGCGGCCAGCGATCATCACCATTCTGATCGCCGTGCTGGTCGGCCCGGCCGCGCTGGGCGTGGTCTACCGCCGTCGCGGCGCGGTCAAGGCCGCGGTGTACGGCGGGGTGGCCGGCGCCTGGTTCGGACTGGTCGCCGTGCTGCTCGATGCGGTGGCCGAGGCCTGGCACGACCGCGCCTCGATGCGTTCGCCCACGTCGAAGGCCTGCTCCCGCTCATTGCGCTGTTAGTGATCGGCGCGGCCAGCATCGCGCTCACGCAGGTGGCGTTCCAGGCCGGGGCGTTGGCGGCGAGCTTTCCGGCCAATCTCGCCGCCGACCCGGTGGTCGCGGTCGCGCTGGGTGCGTTGCTGCTCTATGAGGACGTGCCGTTCTCACCGCTGACCGTTGTGGCCTACCTGTTGTGCCTGGCGGCGATCGTCGTCGGCGGTGTATTGCTGGCCGCCGATCCGGCCTTCGATCGCGACGAGGCGCGCGCGGCCGCCGCCTGAGCCGCATGCCGTCGGACAGTCCGCAGCGGCGTCTCCGCAGATCGCCAGCGCGCCGTCGTCGGCCGCCTGCTGCACCGCGTGCTCGTCGATGTCGATGACCGCGATCCCGTCCGGCTCGGTGCCGGTGCTCGAAGTTCGGACAGAGCGGCCCGGCCCCTGGTGCCCGTAGCCGATGATCACCACGTGGTCGTGCACCGATCGCCTCCATGCGCGGGCCTAGTAGAGGCAGTTGAGCAACGACAACGGGCGACCGGTCCGTGTCCTTGTAACCGCTGCGGTCGAGGTAGACGATGGCCGCGGTCAGGACCAGCAGGCCGACCGCGATTGCCATCCGCTGAGTGAGCAGCCGTCCCGGACTCCTCGCCCGGTTCGGCAGGAATAGCCGGCCGGGCACGCGTGAACTGCGTCCCGACCGCGGCAGCGCGCCGCGTGCCGACCTCCGGGGCCCGACCGTAGCCGCCGGTGGTCGCGCGCCCGCTCAGACGCCCCGCTCGGCGGGTAGCAGGCCGCGGTCGACCGCGCGGACCAGCGCGGCGTGATCGGCCTCGGTCTGGTCGGCGTATCGGCGGGCGAATTCGGCCAGGGCGACGTCCAAACGGTTCGAGGACCCGACGTATCCGGCGATCATGGAGGCGCCACTGGTGCGTGCGTGGCCCTTGGCCAGCAGTCGGCCGACCACCTGGCAGTAGTCGATCAGGGCGGCGGCGTCGATGGAGACGAGGTCCACCCGCCCCTTCATGTTGCGAAACTGGCGCACGTAGTACTGCCGTCCGTCGGCGGTGGTCCATCCCAGCAGGGGATCACTGACCGTCTGCAGGGCCTGCTGGTACTCCACCACGCGCTGCCCCTGGTGGGCGTGCCACGCGGAGTCGCCGTGGACGTAGCGAGCCAGGACCGAGCGACGGGCCTGTTTGAGCTGCAGGAACACCACGTCCTCGGGACTGCTGCCCTCGAGCAGCACCACGTAGGCCCGCAGGCCCACGCTGCCCACACCGACCACCTTGTGGGCGATGTCGACGATCGTGTAGCCGCCAAGCGCACGCCGCCAGTGCGGGGCGAGCGTGCCGAGGTAATCGTCCAGAGCGGCGGCCAGGTGCTCGTACTCCTCGCCCTCGACGGCGGTCGTCAGCGGCGGCTCGCTGATGATGTGCCGCCGGCCCTCGTGCTCGGCGGTGAACCGGGGTAGAGCCCGGTCACCGGTACGCAGACGGGCGCGCGAGGTCGCCCGTTCGATCTCCTCGCGCAGCGACGGCTCGGAGACGCTGCCCAGCAGGCCGTCGGCGTCCAGGCGCTGGTAGGAGCGCGAGATCAACGGTTGGTCGGCCAGCCGCCGCACTTCGGTGCGGTAGGCGGCCACGCAGGCCTGGCTGGCCCGGGCGCAATCGGACTCGCCGGTGCCGCTCTGCCGGCCGGCCACCCAGATGCTGGCCACCAGGCGCCGCAAGTCCCACTCCCACCCGCCGGGATGGGCCTCGTCGAAGTCGTTGAGGTCGATGACCAGCTCGCGTTCGGGGGAGGCGTAGAAGCCGAAGTTGCCGACGTGGGCATCGCCGCAGATCACCGGCGTGATGCCGGTGGAGGGGAGGCGGGCGACATCGGCGGCCATGACCGCCGCCGCGCCCCGCAGGAAGCCGTAGGGGGAGGCGATCATCCGCCCGACCCGGATCGGCACCAGCCGTTCGAGGCGCCCCTCGTGCGACTCGATTATCAGGGTGACCGGATCGGGCCGGCCCGGTTCGGGCTCCCACTCGGCCAGGGCCGACCGCGGGACGTCACGACGAAGCCCCCGGCCGAGGTCGTAGCGCTCCGCGCGTGGGGTCGGCCGCCGGCGCAGGGTGGCGTAGGAGGAGCTGTCCGCGTCGGCCAGGACGACGTGACCGTTCGGTTCGGGCGGCGGCTGGGAAACCGATGTCACCGGCTCATCCTTACCGCTCGCGCCCCGTCGCTGTCACGCGGCACTCCCGGCGACCGCCGCGAGGTTGTCCACAAGCCCGCGACCGATGCGCCGGTGGTGCATCGTCGGCGGAATAGCGTGGCCGGATCGGCGGGCTCTGTGCCGCGCCGGTGACGTCGAGCCGCAGGGAGGGCGACGTGGGCGGATACACGGTGGAACCGGCCGAGCTGGCTGCCGCCCGGGCCTACGTGGATGCCGCCGGCGCTCGGCTGGCAGGGGAACTGGAACGGCTCGACGCCCGGTTCCAGGCGGTTCTCGGGCCGCTCTGGTCCGGGGCGGCTGCGGGCTCTTTCGCCACGGCCTGGGCCGAGTGCACCGCAGGGGCGTCGGCCGTCGTCATGGAACTGGCCGACCTCGGTGCGCGGCTGGGCAACGCGAGCCGCGCGTACTCCTCCACCGAGGCCGAGGTAGCCACGACGGTTCGTCGCGGTGCGGGTGAGAGGGCGTGAGCGACGCCTTCCGGGTGGATGTCACTGCGGTCGCGGGCCTGATCGACGCCATCGGCGCGTTCGCTCTCACCGTCAGCGACGTGGAGACCGAAGTCGACCGGCGGCTCGACTCGCTGCCCGTCTCCTGGCGGGGCGATGCATCGCGGGCCGCGGGTGCCGACCGGGCGCGCTGGGCCGCCGGAGTCCGGCAGCTGCAGGACGGCGTGGGTGATCTGCGGGAGGCCGTCCGGGCGGCGGAATCGAATTACGCCCAGGCACTGTCCCTCAGCCGCGCCGGCTGGGGCGGCTGAGCTTCGCCGCCGTCACGAGCGCTGTGCGGACGCGACGTCGAGTTGCTGGAGCAGCCAGTCGCACCAGTCGATTAGTGCTCGTTCCTGGGCGGTGCCCCAGCGCAGCGTGGCGAAGCCGGCGAAAGCGGCGGACGCAGGATCGGCGAGGGGGTCACCTTCGGCGGAGAACTGCTCCTCCTCCGTCTGGTAGGCAGCGAGCCGGTCGATCCGGTCCGAGCGGACCCGGGCGATGAAGGCGGTTGCGCGGTCTGGAGAGATCAGCCACAGGGACCACACCCGCAGCATGAGCTCTGAGCGGGAGGACTCGGGGGCCAGCGGAGCGTCAATCCAGCTGCGCAGCGCGGCCCGTCCGGTCGGGGTGAGGGAGTAACGCTTCGTGTCCCGCGGCCCCGGTCCGTCGACCACTCGGTGCCGCACGAGTCCATCGCCTTCGAGCAGGGCCAGCTCGGGATAGATCTGGCTGTGGCGGGCGGTCCACATGTAGCCGATGGGACGTTGCATGGCGCGCGCCAGCTCGTATCCGGTGCGTGGACGGCGCGCGAGCAGTCCGAGAATCGCGTACCCCAATGTGCTCATTCCTCGGTATGGTATCCGTATGTCAAAGCTGACATACAGCCTTGTCGGTGTAGTCGCCGTGCTCGCCACCGCATGTTCTGGCTCAAGCTCCCGATCGTCCAACGGCGAGCCCCGCGCCGGCGCCTCGGCAGGATCGGCATCAGCCTCCATGTCGGCGACATCCGCCAGCCGCTCCCTCGCCCCGCCGGCCGACCGGTGCGGACTGCCGGAGAACCGAGCCGCTCGGATGGTCACGGTGAAAGGTCCGGGCGGAGCGAGGTTGCCCGGCGTGGATGTGGGCGACGGAACCACGTGGGCCGTCCTGGTGCACCAGACCGACAATGCCGAGTGCGGATGGTGGCCGTTCGCCGACCGGTTGGCGAGCCAGTATCACGTCCGTGCGCTGATGTTCGCCCTGTGCGGCTTCGGCCAATCCTCGTGCCCGAGCGACGCCTTCACCGAGGACACGGTCGCGCAGGCGGCCGCCGCCGTGCGCTGGGCGCGGGCGCACGGTGCCCGTCGGGTGGTGCTCGTCGGCGCGTCCATGGGCGGCTCCATCGCGATTGGCGCCGCCGCCAGCACTCGCGCCGATGCGGTCGTGGACCTGTCCGGCCCGGCTACGTGGGGGCCGATCGACATCGCCAAGGCCGCGCCGCGATTGACCATGCCCACCCTGATCGCGGTCAGCCCGAACGACTCGGACGCCAGCTATCCCGCTGCTGCTGCGGCATACCGATCCGTGCCCGCCGTCCACAAGAAGTTCGTCACGGGGTCCGGGCCTCACGGATGGGACCTCCTGGCCGACACGAGCGGGTCCACGCCGCAGTGGCTGCCTCTGGCCGGCACCGTGGCCGACTGGATCACCGGCCGGTACTCCTGAGCCGACGACGGTCGGAAGCTTCCGACCGGTGGTCCCCCCTTACCCTGAGGTCCGCGCGCACGAGCAGCCGAGGAAGGGGACATCCGTGGCGGTCAGCAGCTTCGCCGATCTCCCCCTGGCCGACCGGGACCGGGCCTGGGACGGATCGGCCGCGGAGAAGCGGGTGCGTGAATGGGCCGGCGCCGAGGAACCGCCGTGGGCGCGGTGATGGTCACCGCCCGCCTGCATCACACAGTGCTCGACTGTCCGGACCCGGCGGCCACCGCACAGTTCTGGTCAGCGCTGCTCGAGATGCCGATCAGTTACTCCAGTGCTGACTTCGTCGTCGTGTCCGACAACGAGCACGCCTCCGGCCTGGCCTTCCAACGGGCCGAGAACCACCAGCCGCCCAAGTGGCCGGATCCCTCCCGTCCGCAGCAGATCCACTTCGACGTCATGGTGGCCGACGTGGCCGCGGGCTCGGCACGGGTTCGCGAGCTCGGGGGAACGTCGTTGAGCGGCTCGGTGTTCGCGGATCCGGCCGGTCATCCGTTCTGCCTCATCCTCCGTCCGACGTGGGCGCCGCCGTTGGACGGCGAAGCACCGGAGGACGGCGGACCGACCGGGGACGCGCAGCACGATCGGACGGATCAGGAACATTCGATTCAGAAACCCGGTTCACTCCCGCGATAAGCTCGCACCTTGATCGGCGGAGGCCAGGACGGCCGCCGCAGTCGTCCGCTCCCGCCGCAACCCACCGGCCCGACAGCCAGGAGTTCCCGACCATGGCGCTCGAGGCCGACCACAAGCCCCGGCCGGGGCCGCCGGCCCGTCACGACGGCGTGTCGTTGCCGAACGGCGATGCCGGAAGCCGACGTTCCTCGCGCGGATTGGCGTGGGGCCGGCAGGTGTGGTGGATCGAGTTCGCCGTGGTAGTGACCGGCTATGTGCTCTATGAAGCGGTGCAGAACGCGGTCGACTTCGAGCGGACCACGGCGTTCACCCACGGCCGTGACGTCGCCCATCTACAGCGCTGGTTGCACATCGACGTCGACCCGGCGATCAACCACTTCGTCAACCGCTACGACTGGTTCGCCGTCGGCACGTCGTACTACTACAACCTGCTTCACTACGGCGTCACGGCGACCTTGCTGGTCTGGCTGTTCCTGCGCCGCCCGGACGTCTACGGCCGCTACCGGTCGGCGCTGGTTCTAGCCAGCATCGGATCGCTATCAGTGTTCTGGCTGTATCCGGTGGCGCCGCCGCGACTGGTCATACCTGGAATCGTCGACTCGGCGGTGGTGCACCACGTGCTCGGTACCGTCGCGGCCAAGAGTAATTCGGTGGTCAACGACTGCGCGGCCATGCCCAGCCTGCACGTCGGGTGGGCGGTGTGGTGCGCGGTGGTAATCATCGGCACCACTACCGTCCGCTCGCGGTGGCTGGCCCTGTTGTACCCGCTGGCCACGACGTTCGTCGTCATCGCCACCGGTAACCACTACCTTCTCGACGCGGTGGGCGGTGCGCTCGTAGTCGGGCTCGCGCTGGCCTTGACCGCGTGGGGCTCGGGTTGGCGCTCGGGCCGCACCGAGGGGTCGGCTGATGGCTCCGCGTCCGTCGATCCGGCATCGACCGCGTCCGCGTTCACCGCCTCGGCATCCACTACCTCGGCATCCACTACCTCGGCATTCACCACCTGCGCATTGTCCGACTCCGCAGCGGCCGATGATGCGGCGGCTGACGCCGCGGCGATCTCGCCGGCCCGGCGTTCGCGCCGCAGCGTCCGCCGCGCCGCCCAGGTGCCGAGTACGGCCATGCCGACGGGGATCTCCGCGACGTAGACGAACAACCGGTAGAGCAGCACACCGGTGGCGCTGGCCGCCGCCGGGAAGCCGAGAGCCACCAGCAGGCCGGTGGCCGCGGCCTCGGCCAGGCCGGTCCCGGCCGGGGTCACCACCGCCAGGGTCAGGGCCCGTTCCACCGCGAACGCGGCGAAGACGACGTCGGCGTGGGCCCCCACCCCGGCGGCGTGCAGGCAGAGCGCGAACAGCGCCCATTGCATCATGATGTAGCCGATCATTCCCGCGGTCAGGCCGAGCCAGCGGTCGCGGAAGACCTCGCGGACCTGACGCTGCAAGATCATGACGTTGCCGTCGGGGGTGCCGGCCGTGGCGCGGGAGCGGCGGCGGCTGAAGCGGCGGGTCACGTAATTCAGCATCCGGTCGAGGCGCCGGGCCCAGGACGGAAAGATCAACGAACACACCAGCACGACGACCACGGTCGCGGCCAGGGCAGAGGCCACGTACGCCGAATTGCCGAGCCAGGGCGCGGCGGCGGCCTGGTTGCTGATGACCACGCCGGCGATCACCGGCAGCAGCAGCTTGGTCACGAGGTTGACCACGTTAAGCACGGCGGTGGAACTGGCGAAGCCGCGTACCGACAGTTGCCACGAGCGCACCATCGCCACGTTGATCCCGGTGCCGACGACGCCGCCGAACGGCAACAGGTTGGCCGCGCTGCTCCCGGCCAGGTTCAGTGCGATCGCCCGCTTGTGCGACAACCCCGGCATCGAGGACACCATGGCGATCGAGTAGACGATCAGGCCGCCGATCCACAACAAGCCAATCTCGACGGCCGTCCACGAACCGATGGTGCGGATGTTGTGGACGACGTCGGTCCAGGTGGAGCCGGTCAGGTGAGGAACGCGCGAGACGATGCCGATCGAGACGCCGACCAGGATCAGCGAGACGGCAAGCCGGAATCGGCGGTGCCGGTACCAGCGGACCCGGACCGCCGCCGCGGCCGGTTCCACGGCGCGTTCGGTGGTGGCGACGGGTCCGGCGCTCACCGGACCGCGCTCCGCAGCGGTGTCGGCGCGGCCACCAGCGGGTCCGTCAGCGGGCGAGACGGCACCGCGGCACCGTGCTCGATGAACCATTCGGTGCCGCAGAGCCGCGCGAAAACCGAAGTGGGCAGACGCAGAAGGAGAGCCGCGGTGCGCGGACCTTCACCGCCGGCGGCCTGCGAGCGATGGCAGGCCAACGCGGCGCGCTTCTGGGCGGCGAAGGGTCGGACGGACACCTGGTGCGTGATCTCCTCACGAGGGGAGTACCAGCGCTCGACGCCGGCGACGGCGGTGCCTCCGGGAACCAGACGCATCACTCGAAGGATACGGAGCACCCACCGGATTCGGGAACGGTCGATAGTGGCTTCCAGCACTCGCGGATGCGGAGCCGCAGCTGCCACGTCGGCACCGGCGGCATCATCGACAATCAGGTCGACGGCGGCCAGCCCGACGTCGTGGACCCGCACGTGGTCGGGGTGGCCGTACCCGCCGGCCCGGTCGTAGAGGGTGACGATGTCGGCGCGCTCCTCGCGGAGCACGGCGGCGAGCCCGGCGGCGGCCTGGGCCACCGGGACGGTGGCGAAGCGGCCGGCCGGTGGAGCATCCGGCGGCCCGGCGTCGGTTCCGGCGTTCTCGGCAGTCGGGTCACCGGTCCAGCCGGAGTCGTGGTAGCCCAGGGCCACGACCCGCGCGCACCCCAGAATCTCCGCGCTGCGATGCAGTTCGGCCATCCGCCGCCGGCCGAGGTCGGCCCCGGCCGGGGTGTCACTGAGCCCCTCGGCACCGTCGGTGGCCACGACCAGGACGACGCGGTGGCCGGCGGCGGCCAGACGCGCGAGCGTGCCACCGGTCAGCAGGACCTCGTCGTCCGGATGTGCGTGCACCGAGACCACTGTCTGCCGGCCGTCGCTCACGGCACTGACGACGACACGGGTGACGCCACGGCAAGGGCGTCCCCGCGCGCCGCCGAACCGAGCGCCCGCTCGTACAGCTCGTCGGCGGCCAACACGGCGTCTCCGGCACTTAGCCGGGGCGGATGCGACAGGGTGAACGCGCGCAACTCGGCCCGCAGCTCGGGTTCGGTGAGCAGTTCGACCAGGGCGTCGGCCAGGCCCGCGTCGTCGTCGGCCAGCAGCCCTTCCTTGCCCTCGGCGATGAAGTCCGACAGCCCGTTGCCCCGCAGCCCGAGGACCGGCAGTCCGGCGGCGCGGGCCTCGAGAGCGGCGATGCCGAAGGACTCACGGCGGGCGGGCGCGACGAAGAGGTCGGCCTCGTGCAGTACGGCCCGGATGTCGAGCGGGTCGAGCTGCCCGGCCAGCTCGACCCACGCGTCCATCCCGGTCTCGCGCAGCATTGCCGCGAGTTGGATGCGCTGTGGGCCGTCGCCGATCACGGTGACGCGGATGCCGATCTCGGCCGGCGTGCGGTGGCGGACCTCGCGCAGAACGCGCAGAAACGGCTGGACCCGCTTGCGCCGGGCCAGCCGTCCGACCGTGACCACGTGCACCGGCCGTCGTCCGGCGCCGGGCGTTCGGTCGGCCGCAGGCCAGCGGTCCTGCGGATGCCACCAGGTGGTGTCGACGATGTTGGGTACGACGTCGACCCGGACGTCCGGACCGAGGGAAGGGCGCACGCTGTCGGCGGCAGCCGCGCTGACCGCCGACCAGGCGCCGCGGATGGGCCCGAACCAGTACGGCAGGTTCGCCACCCGCAGCACCGCCCGTGGTGGCCACACGGAATGGACGGTCACTGCGAGCGGAACGTGGTGGCGTGAGGCGTAGCGCGCGGTGTGCACGGCCAGTGGCGAGGCCAACGACAGGTGGGCGTGCACGACGTCGAATCCGCCGACCCCGAGGGCAGCACGGGACAGCAGCCGCAGCTGCCGGGGCGAGCCGGACGTGCGCACCCGCGAGCCCGGCGGTCGCAGGACGGCCAGTTCAGCGACATCGTCACCCGGCACCGCGGTCACGACCCCCACCTCGTGGCCGCCGGCCAGCTGGTGACGGGCCAGGGACTCGACCTGGTGCTCGATGCCGCCGACCTTGGGTGCGAAGGAGTCGGTGACGTGCAGGATCCTCACGCCGCACACAGCCAGGAGAGCACCCTGGGATGCTGCCACACACGACCGACGCCGGGGCCGGATTTAGCGCTCGGCGCACCTGAGCCGTGGCGTGTCTGCGCGGACCCTCGCGAATCGAGCACGGCCCGCTCGCGCGCAGCCCTCACCGGATTCGAACCGAACGCTCACATCGCTGAGGCGGCCGCGGACGGACTGCTGCGTACAGTTCGGCCGTGCCGAGCCCCGACGTCGCGCCGGTGCCCGCCCGCGGCGTCGTTCTGGTGGTGGAGGACGAAGCGGCGATCGCGGACCTGATTCGCCTGCACCTGTCCCGCGCCGGTTACGGCGTGCACGTCGAGCGCGACGGCGCCGTGGCGCTGCAGGCGGTGCGCACGGTGCGGCCGTCGGCCATCGTCCTCGACATCGGGCTGCCCGGCCTCGACGGCATCGAGGTGTGCCGGCGCCTGCGCGCGGACGGCGACTGGACGCCGGTCCTCTTCGTCACCGCCCGCGACGACGAGGTCGACCGCGTCGTCGGCCTCGAACTCGGCGCCGACGACTACCTCACCAAGCCCTTCTCGCCGCGGGAGCTGGTCGCTCGCGTCGGTGTGGTTCTGCGGCGTTCCGCCGGCCGGCCCGACGAGCGTCCCACCGCCGTCCGGGTCGGCGCGGTGGAGCTCGATCCGGCCGCCCACCGGGTGCACGCCGACGGACGGGAGGTGGCGCTGACCGCGACCGAGTTCGACCTGCTCAGCTTCCTCATGCGCCGTCCGGGCCGCGTCTTCAGCCGGGAGCAGCTCATGAGCCAGGTGTGGGGGTACTCGGCGGTCGCCGGTCTACGTACGGTGGACGTCCACGTGGCCCAGGTGCGGTCCAAGCTGGGCTCGGCCAGCCCGATCCGGACGGTGCGCGGCGTCGGCTACTCGGTCGAAGGGTGAGCCGGCGACCAGCGCTGGGGTTGGCCGCGCGGATCTCGCTGGTCGGCCTGGCCGTCGCCGCCGTCACCGCGCTCGTGGCCGGAGTGCTGGCGATCAACCTGGTCCGCACGGTCAACGAGAGCAGTGCCCGCAGCACCCTGGGCCGCCTGGCCGATGCCACCGCGACCACTGTCGAGCGCGGCGTCAATCCTCGCCTCGCTCAGCAGCGGGCCCGACGCACCCTGCAGGCGGTCAAGGTCCAGTACGCCTTCATCGCCGCCGACGGCGCGCTCACCGCCCCGGATCGGTTGACCCGACAGGCCCTCAGCCCGGCCGAGCGGCAACGGGTCGTCGAGGGAGCCAGCCTGTCGCTGCGGCGCACCGTGCTCGGCAATCGCGTACTCGTGGAGGCCCGGCCGGCCGGAGGCGGCGGGGTGATCCTCGTTCAGCGTCGGGCCGACGTCCTCGCGGCGACCAACGCGGTCATCCGCCGGGTTGTGCTGGCCCTGTTTGTCGCCGCGGTGCTGGCCGTCGCCCTCGGCCTGCTGGTCGCCTACCGCATCGCCGCGCCGCTGCGCCGCACCGCGGCGGCCGCCCACGCTTTGGCCGCCGGTCGACGCGACGTGACAGTGGAACCGGGTGGACCGGCCGAGGTGGCTGAGGTCGGCGTAGCCGTGAACACGCTGGCCGCGGCGCTGTCGCACTCCGAGGCCCGCCAGCGCGAGTTCCTGATGTCGGTCTCGCACGAGTTGCGGACCCCGCTGACCGCGATCACCGGCTACGCGGAGGCGCTAGCCGACTCGGTGATTGCGCCGCAGGATGTCGCGGCGGCCGGTGGAGTGCTTCAGCGGGAGAGCCGCCGGCTCGAGCGGCTGGTCGCCGACCTGCTCGACCTGGCCCGCCTGGATGCTGACGAGTTCCGCGTCGACATCACCGCGGTGGACGCCGGGTCGGTGGTGCGCGACGCGGCGGCCGTGTGGTCGGCACGCTGCCGGGCGGCCGGCGTGGCCTTCCGGCTCGACGTCGCGGGCGCCGGCGGTACCGATTTCGTGGTGGCCACCGACGCCGGCCGGCTACGCCAGGTGCTCGACGGCCTGCTGGAGAACGCGCTGCGGGTGACGCCGGCCGGCGCACCGATCGTGCTCGGCCTGCGTCGGGAGCCGGCCGCCGTGGTGCTCGAGGTCCGCGATGGCGGGCCCGGGCTGCGCGAGGAGGACCTGGCCGTCGCGTTCGAGCGCTCGGTCCTCTACGAGCGCTACCGCGGTGTGCGCCAGGTCGGCACCGGCCTCGGCCTGGCCATCGTGTACGGATTGGTCGGCCGACTCGGAGCCGGCATCGAGGCCGGGCACGCGGCCGAGGGCGGTGCCCGCTTCACCGTGTTCCTGCCGCCCGGCCTCGATCGTGGCTAAGCCGGTCGAAGCGAGCCGTTGCGCTGGAAGCGCCGACCAGGTGGTCTCGCACCGCCGGGTCCCGGGCCGGCGGTGCGAGCGGCCTACTTGCGGGTACCGACGAGGATGTGGCCGGCGGTGGCGGTTGGCGCACCGACACCGGCCACCACCACATGGGCGCCGGTCTTGACGGAGGAGATCGTGCCGTCGGCCAGCGTGCCGTTGTTCCACACCTTGACCTTGGTCTCCTTGGTGACGGTGAACGTCGCCGCGTAGTTGTCGGCCGACTTCACGCTGATCGAGGTGGCCGATACCGCCGTGACCGATCCCTGTACCGCGGAGTGGGTGACGAAGGTGGTGCTGTTCCTGCCCTGGCGGGTGACCCAGGTGCCGTGCTGGATGCGCTTGAGCCGCACCGCCGCACGGTGACCCTTGCCGGCCGGCTTGGCGCCGTGGGTGGCCGGCGCGGAGCTGGGCGACGTCGGGGCCGCGGCGGCGGGCGCAAGGGCGGTGGACTGGGCTCCGGCCTGCGTGCTGAGCAGCACGGCGGCCGCCGCGACCGCGCCGATGCCGGCGGCGCCGATGGTGGTGGCGATCTTGTTGGTCACGGTCGGAAGACTCCTCGGATTAAGAACGGGGTTGTTGCCGTCGAGGGCAGGTTGTTGCCGTCGAGGGCCACTGTGCGGGCCGCCGGTTCGGTTCGGGCTCGCGGATTGTCAACATCGTGTGAAGGTGGGATCCGGGTCGAGGTCAGGCGATCAGGCGGACCTCTGACGATCCGTCGCTGCGTCGGCGGATCTCCAGCCGCTCGGGGATGCGGTCCTTCAGCTCGGTCACGTGACTGACGATGCCGACGACCCGGCCGCGGTCGCGCAGGTCGTCGACCACGGCCATGACGTCGTCCAGCGTGTCGGCGTCGAGGCTGCCGAACCCCTCGTCGATGAACAAGGTGTCGAGGTCGACGCCGCCGGCCTCCGCTGTCACAACGTCGGCCAGACCGAGGGCCAGGGCCAACGACGTGTAGAAGGTCTCGCCGCCGGACAGGGAGCGGGGGTCGCGGGCTTCGCCGGTGTGCTCGTCGATCACGCTGAGCGTCAGGCCACCTCGGTCGCGGGCCCGGGCGCCCTGATCGACCCGCCGCAGCGCGTAGCGACCCGACGACATGGCGGCCAGGCGCAGGTTGGCCGCGGCGACCACCTGCCCGAACCACCGGCGCAGCACGTAGGTGGTCAGCGTCATGCGCAGATGGCCGTCCATGCCGCGCGCCAGGTCGGCCAGATGGATCACCGCGCGGCTCTGCACGTCCTGGGCGGCGGCGTCGGCGACCGCACAGTGCACCTCCGCCACCCGAGCGGTCAGGCGGGCCATCGAGCGATCGGCCTGGCCGGCCCGGTCGCGGGCGGCGCGGTCGGCGCTCTCGGCGCGCGCGAGGTCGGAGGTCGCGGCCACGGCCCGAGCGCGGACGGTGTCCACCTCCTCGACGTCCACCGCCGACAGGCCGGCATCGTCGGCCCGGGCGCGACGCCGCACCAGCTCATCGGCCCACCTGCGGGTCCGCGCCTCCACGACGCGTTGGTCGTCCGGCGGGAGGGCCGCCGCGCGGGCATGGTCCACGTCCACGAATCCGTGCTCGGCCGCCGCCGCATCTGCCTGTGCCACCGCCCGGTCGCGGGCGGCCAGGGTGCGGCCCAACTCCTCGAGGGCATTGGCGAGCGTGCCGGCCGCCTGCTCCCGCTGTGCCGTCGCCGCCCGCCGGGCGGCCACCGTCGTCCAGCCGTCCACTTCCTCGGCGACCAGCTCCTCGGCCTGGGTCAGGGCCGCCCGGGCACTGTCGGCCTCGGCCGCGGTGAGCGCCGCGTCGGCCGCGGCCTCGGCCACCAGCGCGACCAGCCGGCCGTACTCGGCCTCGAGCTCGGTCAGCCGGGTCAGCGTCTCCACGCGGAGCTCGACTGCCGATTCGGCGTCGGCCACCGCGCCGTGCGCGGCGTCGATCGCGACGCCGAGCCGCCCGGCCGCGTCCTGCGGATCGTTGGTCGGCTCGATCCCGGCCGTGGCCAGCGCAGTGGCCAGCTCGGTCGCGCCCGCAGCCAGCGCCGCCTCCGCCGTCGCCCGGCGAAGTCGAGCCGCCGCCCGGTCCCGCTCGGCCGTCTCCAGATGGCGGACGCCCACCGCATCGGCCGCGGGTCTGGCCGGCGCCGGATGGACGGTCGATCCGCAGACTCCGCAGGCTCTGCCGGGCGCCAGCCGCGCAGCCAGTTCCGCCGCCATCCCGGCCAGTTGTCGGGCGAGAAGGTCCTGGTGTTGATCCACTGCGCTCTGGTGGGCGTCGATCGCCCGGATCAGCTCAGCGTGCCGCGTTTCCTGCTCACGACGCAGCCGGCCGGCCAAGGTGGCGGCGGTGAAACGGCGCTCCAGCTCCTGAAGTCGCCGCCGCGCGCCCTTCAATTGCCCGGCCCGCTCGGCGGTGTCAGCGTCCTGGGCGCGGGCCAGCGCCAGCAGATCCGGCAGATCTCGTTCGCGGTCTCGTCGCTCGGCCAGCCGCTTGGCCGCCCGTTCGGCCGCGGCCTCGGCGTTGGTCAAGGCGTCGCGCCGGCGAGGCAGTGCCGCTTCCACCGCGACGACGGGATCGAGCCGGTAGGTCTCCTCCCGCGCCTCGATCGACACCCGGCCCAGCGTGCGCGCCGCGCGGCGGCTGCCCGCAGCGTCGTCGAGGTCGGCGGTAGTCAACTCTCGACGGGGCAGCACCGCCTGCGCGGCCGCGCTGATCCAGTGGGCGGCCAATGGCGCGACCTGAGCCCGCCACGCGTCTGCGCCGGCCACGGCGTCCTCCATGCCGGCCAGCAGGGGACGCAGTGGCTCGGCGGACCGGGCCAGGACCAAGCGCTGCACAGCGTCCTCGTACTGCGCGCGGCCACGCTCGTGCTCGGCCACGGCGGCCCGGGCGGCGAGTGCGCGCTCCAGTCGGTCGAGGTCGGTGGCCGCCTCGCCGGCCACGGCCCGGGCCGCGGTCAGGCGCGCGGATTGCTCGGCCGCCGCCGTCTCGGCCAGCGCGGCGGCGGCGGTGGCCTCGAGGGTCAACTCGGCCAGGCGTTCCGTTCGTCCGGCGCCCGGCGCGGCCAGGAGCTCGGCCCGCCGGTCGGCCTCGAGCCCGGCCGCCTCGGCGGCCGCGGACAGGCACTGGCGGACCCGAGCCTCGGCCGCCTCGGCTCCCACCCGGGCCTGTCCCCGGCGGCGGGTCAGCTCGTCGGTCACCCGGTCGTAGAGCGCGGTGCCGAACAGGCGGGTGAGCACCAGCCGGCGGTCGTCGTCGTCGGCTCGCAGAAATCGCGCGAACTCCCCCTGGGGGAGCAGGACCACCTGGGTGAACTGGTCGCGGTTGAGCCCGATCACCTCGCCGATGATCTCGCCGACCTCGGCCTTGTTGCTGGAGACACTGGTCCAGCTCCCGTGCTCGCGGCGCTCGAGGTGGACCGCGGCGGCCTGCCGGGTCCGCCCTTCACCGCGGCGCTTGGGCCGTTCCCACTCCGGGCTGCGGCTGATGCGATAGCGGCGTCCGCGCACGGACAGCTCGAGCCGGACCCGGGGTTCGAGGTCCGGCGACGCGAAGTCCGAGTGCAACCGGTCCGGGCTGGCGTCGGCCGCCGGCGCGCCGTAAAGGGCGAATGTGACCGCGTCGAGGATCGTGCTCTTGCCCGCGCCGGTCGGACCCTCGAGCAGGAACAGGCCGCCGGACGCCAACCGCTCGAAGTCGACGTACTGCTCCCCGGCGAACGGCCCGAACGCCTGCAGGTACAGCGAGTGCAGTCGCATCAGGCGTCGACCTCCACCCGTTGTGCCGCCTCGACCGCCCCGCGCAGAACCTCGCGCTGGTCGTCGTCGGCCGCAGCACCGTCCACCCACTCGACGAATGACGCGCAGATCTCCACGGGATCGACCGTCTCGGCCAGTCGAGCCAGGTCCGCCGCGGCCCTGGTCTCGGCGTCGTCGGACCGATCGGGTGCGAACTCGAGCAACAGGGTGTGCGGCCAGACCGCGCGCAGCCGTTCCATGGGTGAGGTGGGGCGCACGGAGTCGGTGAGAACGACCTTGACGAAGGCCTCGGCCACGTCGGCCAGGTCGCTCTGAGCCCGAGCCACCAGCTCATCGAGCCGGCCGCGGACCTCCCGTAGCGGGCGTTCGGTCGGCACCGCGATCGCCTCGGTGGTCACCGACCCGTCCCCGCCCAACTCGACCAGCGTGACCGACTTGCGGTGGTGGCGCTCGGAGAAGGAGAACGCCAACGGCGAGCCCGAGTAGCGCACCCGCCCCGACCGGCCGACTTGTTGTGCGCCGTGCAGGTGGCCGAGGGCGACGTAGTCGACGCCGGCGAAGACCGCGGCCGGCGCGTCGCCGATCCCGCCGACGCGGATGTCGCGCTCGGACTCGCACGGCTGGGCGCCAGTGACGAACGCGTGTGCCGCCACGACCACCCGGGCCACCCCGCGGGCCCGCGCATCGGCCCGTACCGCGGCCACCGCCGCGCCGAGCACTCCGGCGTGCGAGCGCTCCTGCACCCCGAGTTCGTCCATGACCGCGTCCGGCAGCAGGTACGGCAGCCCGTAGAGCGCCACCGGGCCGTGTTCGTCGTGCAGGACCACCGGCCGAGCCAGGTCCGCGACCGAGGTGCGCAGATGCACGCCGGCCGCTTCGCTCAGCGCCGCGGCAAAGCCGAGCCGGACGGCCGAGTCGTGGTTGCCGCTGATCAGCAGCACTGGTACGTGCGCCGCCGCCAACGCGGCCAGGACCTCGTCGAGCAGCCGGACCGCGTCGACCGGAGGCACCGCCCGGTCGTAGACGTCGCCGGCGACGATCACCGCATCCGCCTGGCGCTCCACCGCGGTGTTCACCAGCCAGGTGAGGAACGTCCGTTGCGCCGGCAACCGCGGCTCGGCGTGCAACGACCGGCCGAGGTGCCAGTCGGAGGTGTGCAGCAGCCGCATGCCGCGATGATGGAACGCCCCTGTGACGATTTCGTTCAGGCGCGCACCGGCCGGTATTTCCGCGTCGGGTCGCAACTGACGGCCGGGCCGCTCGGACCCCTGATCGCTGCTTTCCCTACACTCACCGGTGTAGTCGTCGACCAGGACGGTGCTCCAGGTCTCGACCCGAGCCCTTGGAGGCAGCATGGACGTATCCCGGCGTTCCTTTCTCGGTGGTACGGCGGGGACCGCGGCCCTGCTCGGGCTGGGCGCGTGCTCCTCCGTCCACTCCGGTGGTGGTGCGGCCGGCAGCTCCTCGGGCAGCGCGCAGACCACCGGCGCCAAGGCCAGCTCCGGGCCGGTCAAGGGCACGCTGACCTTCGCGTTCTGGGGCGGTTCCACCGGTGAGACCAAGGGCTTCAACTACGTCAAGCAGAAGTTCGAGGCCGCCAATCCCGGCGCCACTGTGAACTTCAAGGTCAGTCCCTACGACGGATTCTTCGCCGGCATTGACCGCAGCCTGCAGGCCGGCAACGGGCCGGACGTCTTCCGGGTGGACTACACGACGATCGGCAAGTACAGCCGCAAGGGCCTGCTGCTCGACCTGACTCCCTACGTCTCCCAGCAGGAGGTCGACGGGTTCCTGCCCGCGCTGTGGGAGGCGGTCAAGTACAACGGCCTGCCCTACGGCGTGCCGCACCAGACCGACACGACGTGCATCGTCTACAACACCGCGGCTTTCTCGAGCGCCGGCATCACCTCGGTACCGAGCAAGCTCTCCGACGCCTGGACGTGGGAGGAGTTCGGCGCGGTGGCCGACAAGCTGCGCGCCTCGTTGCCGCCGACCAAGTTCCCCTTTGCCTACGACTGGACCCAGGCCGGCGCGTTCCGGTGGTTGTCCTGGCTGTACCAGAAGGGCGGCACGCTGCTCACCGACGACCTCAAGCACTGCGCCTTCCCCAGCGATGCGGCCACCGCGACCATGGACTACACCAAGAGCTTCTTCACCAAGAAGTGGGTGCCCGGCAGTAACAAGGTGAAGACCAGTCAGTACTCGGACAACTTCTTCCTCAGTCAGACCGTGCCGATGTCCTTCATCGGCGACTTCCTAGTGCCGTCGCTGGCCGACCCGAAGCAGGGCTACAAGGGCGACTTCAAGGCGACATACATGCCGCAGGACACCGCGGCGGCGTCCGACCTCGGCGGCAACGCGATCGTGGCGCGGGCCAACACCAAGAACAAGGACCTGGCCGCGGCGTTTCTGAAGTTCCTCGTGACCGAGGACATGATGAAGTACTTCTGCGAGCAGGCGATCGAGCTGCCGACGCTGAAGTCGCTGGCTACCGCCGACCTGAACTACGCCAGCCGTCCGGACGTGGTCAAGCTCTGCGCCGAACAGGCGGCGACGATCTCCGACCGCAACGTCAAGGAGGTCACCAGCCCGGCGTTCGCCCAGATCAACACCGTGCTGCAGGACCAGCTGGAACAGGCTTTCAACGGCCGCTCCAGTGCGGACTCCATCGCGGCGATCAAGTCCGGGGTGGACAAGGCGCTGGCCGGCTGAGCGGGGGCCTGCCGTGACCGCCACCGAGCAGTCCGCCCCGGTCACTGCGCCTACAACGTCGGCCGACGCGCCACCGAATCCGCTGCGCCGGCGGCCGGTCCGGGTCCGCGGGCAGGCCTTGGCCACCGGCGGCTTCCTACTGCCCAACCTGGCGCTGGTCGGGTTGTTCCTCGTGATCCCGCTGGCCCTGACCCTGGTCGTCAGCTTACAGAGGCTCGAGTCGCTCGGGCCGGCCCAGTTCCTCGGCGTCAACAACTACGCCGACCTGTTGGTCGACCACGTCTTCTACCAGACCCTGCTCAACACGGTGATCTTCACCGTGGCCACCGTGCCGGTGAGTATGGCCATCGGGTTGGCCATCGCCACCCTGCTCGACGGCGTGCTGCCGGGCCGCACCCTCTACCGCTCGATCATCTTCCTGCCGCTGGTCATCTCCAGCGTGTCCATCGGACTGCTCGGATCGTGGATGTTCGAGCAGTACAACGGCTTCGTCAACAAGCTGCTGGCCGCGATCGGCGTGGGCCAGCCGGCCTGGCAGTCCGACGGCACTTGGGCCATGGTGTCGATCATCATCGTCACGCTGTGGCAGCGTGTCGGGTTCTCGATGCTGATCTACCTGGCCGGCCTGCAGGGCGTCGACCGCGGAATCCTGGAAGCGGCCACCGTGGACGGCGCGGGCCCGTGGCAGCGGTTCCGCCGTATCACTTTCCCGCTGCTCGGCCCGTCGACGTTCTTTTTGCTGATCATGAACCTGATCTACTCGTTCCAGATCTTCGACACCGTCTACGCCATGACCGCAGGTGGCCCTAACTACTCCACGACGATGGTCGTGACCTACGCCTATCGCCAGGGCTTCGACGAGCACGGCCCGGGCCAGCTCGGCTACGCCGCGGCCATCGGCGTGGTCATCTTCGTCATCACGTTGCTGCTGACCGCGGGTCAGTGGCGGCTCAGTCGGCAGAACGAGCAGGTCGGATGAACGGGCCCGGCGTCGCCGGGAAGGGGGAGGCTCGGCCATGACGATCACTTCGGCCACCGGAGCGGCCGCCGCTGAACTGACGCCCGTTGCCTATCGGCGTCGGCCCCGCGGGCGGTTCTTCGGCCTGCGCCTGACCGCGGCGATTGTCATCACGTTGGTCATGTTCTTCCCGCTGTACTGGATGCTGCTGACCGCGTTCTCCACCCGGCAGGATCTCTACGAGCCGGGGCTTCATCTGTGGCCCCGGCATCTGACCCTCGACAACTTCCGCGACCCGTTCGATCACTACCCGGTGTGGACGTGGGTACGGAACTCAACGATCATCGCCGTGCTGGTCACCCTGATCACCGTTGTGGTGAATCTGCTGGCCGGCTACGCCTTCGCCAAGATGCAGTTCCGGTTCAAGACGCCGTTGTTCCTCGTCCTGCTCTCGACCATGATGATCCCGGTCCAGTCGATCATGGTGGCCCAGTTCAAGCTGGCGGTGCGGCTGAACCTGTACGGCAACGCCTGGTCGGTGATCCTGCCCGAGAGCGCGGCGGTGTTCGGGATCTTCCTGGCCCGCCAGTTCTTCCTGGCCATCCCGGACGAGTTGACCGAGGCCGCGCGGGTCGACGGAGCCGGGCCGCTGCGCACCTTCTGGTCCGTGGTCCTGCCGCTGTGCAAACCGCTGGTCGCCGTGTTGACGCTGCTCACGTTCAGCAGCGAGTGGAACGCCTTCTCCTGGCCGCTGATCGCCCTGTTCGGCGATGAGCAGGGCTACACATTGCCCATCGGTCTGGTCACCGATCTCAAGGGCCAGTACACCTCCAACTACGGCGCGATCATGGCCATCAGCCTCATCTCGATCCTGCCGGTCGTGGTGCTCTTCGTGGCCTTCCAGCGCTACTTCGTCGAAGGACTGGCGCGCTCCGGCATCAAGTAGGTCGCCGGCCGCACGGACAGGGCCGGCTCAGCGTACGAATGCCGGCGTCGTACGAACGGCGGGGTCGTTTGACGCCGGCCACCGGGTACCCGACCATCGGGCGCGTGGTAGTGGCGCTGTCGATCACCCTGCTCGTCGCGCTGGCACTGGCTCTGACCGCATTCACCGTTCACGAGATTCCCGGCCGGCTGCGACTGTCGGTGGTTGCGGTGCTGACCATGGTGCTGGCCACGACTCTGGCGGTGATCGTCGACCTCGACCATCCCTACACCGGGGTGAACAACGTGACGGCCAAGGACATGGTTCGGGTGGCCCAGAACAGCACCAGCAACTAAGCGGCTCTGTGGGGCGCGCCGGTGACGACCGGCGACGACCGAGGCGTCGCGACACCATGAAATTGGCAGTGGCCCACTGGGCGAGAACGGAAGTGCTTCACTCGGCGAGCCCGGCAGTGGTTCACTGGGCGCCATGCCATTGACCGGTGAGTATCAACCGAGCCCGAGCGACTGGGCCGCTGCCCAGGTCGAGGAATACGAGTCCTCCGGCGGGACGCGTGGCACCGAACTGCAGGGCCACCCGGTGATCGTCTTGACCACCCTCGGCGCCCGGTCGGGCAAGCTGCGCAAGACCCCGCTGATGCGCGTCGAGCACGACGGTCGCTACGCCGTTGTCGCCTCGCTCGGCGGTGCCCCGAAGCACCCGGTCTGGTACCACAACATCGTCGCCGAACCCCACGTCGAGCTGCAGGATGGCCCGGTGCGCCGCGACTACCGAGCCCGGGAGGTCACCGGCGAGGAGAAGGCCGAGTGGTGGCAGCGCGCGGTGGAGGTCTGGCCGGATTACGCCGCGTACCAGCGCAAGACCGACCGCCAGATCCCGGTGTTCGTGCTGGACCCGATCCAGTAGGCCGGCGTGGCTCCGACCGCCGCCGGGGACGGCGGTGACGAAGCCGACGCGATCGTCGTCGGGGCCGGTCTGGCCGGGCTGGTCGCGGCCACCGAACTGGCCGAGGCCGGTCGCCGGGTGGTCGTCGTGGACCAGGAACCGGAGCAGTCCCTGGGCGGGCAGGCGTTCTGGTCCTTCGGCGGGCTCTTTCTGGTCAACTCCCCGGAGCAGCGGCGGCTGCGCATCCGCGACGACCTGGACCTGGCCACCGCGGACTGGATGGGCTCGGCCGGCTTCGACCGCCCGGAGGACCACTGGCCGCGGCAGTGGGCGCTGGCCTATCTCGACTTCGCCGCCGAGGAGAAGCGGGCCTGGCTGCACGAGATGGGGGTGCGGTTTTTCCCCGTGGTCCAGTGGGCCGAGCGCGGCGGGTACCCGGCCGGCGGCCACGGCAATTCCGTCCCCCGCTTCCACGTCACCTGGGGCACCGGTCCCGGCGTCCTGGAGCCGTTCCTGCGCCGGGCCGCGGCCGCGGTCGACGCCGGCACTCTGCGCTTCGCCTATCGTCACCGCGTCACCGAGTTGATCACCGACGCCGACGCGGTGACCGGGGTGTGCGGCGAGGTGCTGGAGCCCAGCGCAGTGGAGCGCGGCGCGGCCAGCTCCCGCGTGGTGGTCGGGGACTTCGAGCTGCGTGCACCCGCGGTGATCGTCACCTCCGGTGGCATCGGGGCCAACCACGATCTCGTCCGTGCGGCCTGGCCCGGGGGCTACGGAGCAGCACCGGCCGAGATGATCAGCGGAGTGCCCGACCACGTCGACGGCCTGATGCTCGGCGTGGCCCAGAAGGCCGGCGCCGCGCTAATCAACCCCGACCGTATGTGGCACTACCCCGAGGGCATCGTCAACCACACCCCGATCTGGTCGCGCCATGGCATCCGGATCCTGCCCGGCCCGTCGTCGCTGTGGCTCGATGCCCACGGCCGCCGGCTGCCGACCCCGCTGTTCCCCGGCTTCGACGCCCTGGGCGCGTTGCGGCACGTCACCGCCACCGGACACGACCACTCCTGGTTCCTGCTCAACCGCCGCATCATCGGCACCGAGTTCGCCCTGTCGGGGTCCGAGCAGAACCCCGACCTGACTGGCCGCAGCGTGCGTGGCGTCCTCGGCCGGGCGCGGGCCGAGGTCTCCCTGCCGATCCAGACCTTCCTCGACCGCGGAGTCGACTTCGTCACCGCGCCGACGGTGCGCGAGCTGGTCGAGCGGATGAACGCCCTTACCGGCCTGGGCCTGATCGACGCCACCGCGGTCGAGGCCGAGGTGCGCGGGCGCGACCAGCAGGTGGCCCACGGCTTCGGCAAGGACCCACAGCTGGCCGCGATCCGCGCGGCCCGGCGCTACGTCGGCGACCGAGTGACCCGAGTTGTCCGTCCGCACGCGCTGCTCGATCCCGACGCCGGTCCGCTGATCGCCGTCCGGTTGCACGTACTCACCCGCAAGACGCTCGGTGGATTGCACACTGACCTCGCCGGCCGCGCCCTCGACCTCGCCGGTCAGCCCGTCCCCGGCCTGTACGCCGCCGGCGAGGTGGCCGGGTTCGGCGGCGGCGGCATGCACGGTTACCGAGCGCTCGAGGGCACGTTCCTCGGCGGCTGCCTGTTCAGCGGACGGGTGGCCGGCCGGGCGGTGGCCGCGGGCTGAAACCCGCCTTCCTACACTGGCCGGGTGCCCACTGCTGACGCCGACGTCATCGTCGTCGGGGCCGGTCCGGCCGGAAGCGCGGCGGCCTACTGGATGGCGACCGCGGGTCTGGACGTCCTGCTGCTGGAGAAGACCGAGTTCCCGCGGGAGAAGGTCTGCGGCGACGGGCTGACCCCGCGCGGCACCCGCGCCCTCGTCGACATGGGCATCGACGTCAGCACCGCGGCCGGCTGGCTGCACAACAAGGGCCTGCGCGTCATCGGCGGCGGACTGCGCCTGGAGCTGCCGTGGCCCCAGCTGGCCGAGTTCCCGGACTACGGCCTGGTCCGGCCGCGGGCCGACCTCGACAACCTGCTGGTCCAGCGCGCGGTCAAGGCCGGCGCCCGGTTGCACGAGCGCACGGTGGTTGACGCGCCCGTTCTCGCCGCCGACGGCCGGGTCATCGGCGTGCAGGCCCGCGCCGGCGAGGACCGTCGACCGGTCACGTTCCGTGCTCCCCTCGTCGTCTCCTGCGACGGCGTCTCCGGCCGGCTGGCGACGGGGCTCGGCATCCACCGCAACGACAAGCGGCCGATGGGCGTGGCCGTGCGCCGCTACTTCACCAGCCCGCGCACCTACGACGACCACCTCGAGTCCTGGCTCGAGCTCTGGGACGGCCCGCCCGGCGCGCCGGATTCGGCTCTGCTGCCGGGCTACGGCTGGATCTTCGGCATGGGCGACGGCACGGTCAACGTCGGCCTCGGCGTCCTCAACTCCTCGGCCGGTTATCAGAAGACCGATTACCGCGCCCTGCTCGCTTCATGGCTGACCGCGACGCCGGAGGAGTGGGGTTTGCGGGAGGAGAACGCCACGGGTCCGGCCCGGGGTGCGGCCCTGCCCATGGGGTTCAACCGCAGCCCGCACTACACCCGTGGGCTGGTACTGGTCGGCGACGCCGCCGGGTCGGTCAACCCGTTCAACGGCGAGGGCATCCCCTACGCGATGGAGTCGGGCAAGCTGGCTGCCGAGGCGGTCGTGCAGGCGCTGGCCCGGCCCGAAGGTCCGGGCCGGGAGAAGGCCCTGACCGGCTACCCGCAGGCCATGGCCGCCCAGTGGGGTGCCTATTACCGCCTGGGCGGTGTGTTCGTGAAGTTGATCGGCCACCCCGCGGTGATGCGCGTCGCCACCCAGCACGGATTGCCCCACCCCGCCCTCATGCGGCTCGTGCTCAAGCTGCTGGCCAACCTCTACGACTCCTCCGACGGTGATCTGTCCGACCGCGTGATCACCGCGCTGACCCGGGTGACTCCCGCGGTGCGTTGATCACCTCGGCCGGCGTCGCACTTAGGCTCCCCTCACTGCAGCGCAAAGCCAGGGGCTGACTACCCTCGACGGTGCAGTGGGCGGTGCTGGTCACGGACCCGGACAAGGGGCGACGGCCGCTCCCCGAGCGGGCCGTCGGGCGCCGTCACTGGAGGGCCGTCCGCGCTCACCGGCACCACCGCACACCACCGTCCAGGACGAGGGCCGAGAGGAGCACCAGGTGGAACTCAAGGCGTACCTGCCGATCGTTCTGTTCTTTGCGCTGGCCTTCGGCTTCGCGGTGTTCAGCGTGACCATCGCGACGTTCACCGGCCCCAAGCGCTACAACCGGGCCAAGTACGACTTCTACGAGTGCGGCATCGAGCCGACGCCGACCAGCAGCGGACCGAACCGGTTTCCGGTCAAGTACTTCCTCACCGCGATGCTGTTCATCGTCTTCGACATCGAAATCATCTTCTTGTACCCGTACGCCGTGGCCAATAAGTCGCTCGGCCTGTTCGGGCTCGTCGAGGTCGTCCTGTTCATCCTCACCGTGTTCGTCGCCTACGCCTACGTCTGGCGTCGCGGCGGACTCGACTGGGATTAGACGGTCGGCGAGAAGACATAGATGGGTGAGATGTAATGGGTCTAGAGGAGAAGCTGCCGGACGGAGTGCTGCTGGCCAGCGTGGAAAAGGTCGTCAACTGGACCCGCAAGTCCTCGCTGTGGCCGGCCACGTTCGGCCTGGCCTGCTGTGCAATCGAGATGATGACTTTCGGGGCGCCGCGCTACGACTCCGCCCGGTTCGGCATGGAGGTCTTCCGTCCCTCACCGCGCCAGGCCGATCTGATGATCGTCGCCGGACGGGTGAGCCAGAAGATGGCGCCGGTGCTGCGCCAGATCTACGACCAGATGCCGGACCCCAAGTGGGTGCTGGCCATGGGCGTATGCGCTAGCTCGGGCGGGATGTTCAACAACTACGCGATCCTGCAGGGGGTGGATCACGTTGTGCCGGTGGACATGTACCTGCCCGGCTGCCCGCCGCGTCCGGAAATGCTGATCGACTCCATCCTCAAGCTGCACCACAAGATCATGAACGAGCCACTCGGACCGAAGCGGGCCGAGCGCCTTGCCGACCAGAAGGTCGAGCTGGTGCCCTCGAGCGTGCGGTACGCCCGATGACCCAGCCGGCGCGCCCGCCCGTGCCGGTGGGCACCGAGTCGGGCCGTACGACGGAGGGGACCAGCGGCGAGGCCACTCTCGGCGAGATCGTCGAGGGTCGCCAGGCCGAGACGACCGGGCCGGACGGCGAGGTCGCCGCGCCCGAGGGTGCGTTCGGCGTCGCCCAGCGCGGCATGTTCGGCGCGGCCGGCAGCGGCGACACCAGCGGCTTCGGCGGGCTGAGCCGCCCGCCCTACATCCCGGCCCCGGCCGAGCGTCCGTACGGCGGCTACTTCGACGAGGTGGTCGACTCCATCATTGCCGCGTCGCCCAAGGCGGCCCAGGCGATCATCAGGGTCGTGGTCGACCGGGGCGAGCTGACCTTGCACGTGGTGCCCGACCAGCTGCTCAGCGTGGCCAAGGTCCTGCGCGACGACCCAAGCCTGCGCTTCGAGTTGCTGGCCAGCGTTCACGGAGTGGACTACCTCGGCACGGTGAACCGGCTGCACGCGATCTACGAGGTGCGTTCGATGACGTATCGCCGCCGGATCCGGCTCGAGGTTGCGGTCAGCGTCGAGGCGCCGAACGTGCCCTCGCTGACCGCGCTGTACCCAACGGCGGACTGGCAGGAGCGCGAGGCCTTCGACATGTTCGGGATCGTGTTCGACGGCCACCCGGCCCTCACCCGGATCCTGATGCCCGACGACTGGGACGGGCACCCGCAGCGCAAGGACTACCCACTGGGCGGGGTTTCGATCGAGTACAAAGGCGCCACCATCCCGCCGCCCGACGACCGGCGGGCCTACCGATGAGCGCACGAGCACCAGGTACGGCACCAGCAGCAGTCACGGCACACCCAGCAGTCACGGCACGCGCAGGACGAGGACGGGCATCTCATGGCCACTGACACCCGCGGGACCGGCGGGCGGCGTACCGCGCCGCGCGGCGCTCCCCGAACGGACGACGGGTACGCGGCATCGCGCACCACCACCGAGGGCCGCATCTATAACGTCACCGGCGGCGACTGGGACTCGGTCGTCACCGGTGGCGGCGACCCGGTGGCCGAGGAGCGCCTCGTTCTCAACATGGGCCCTCAGCACCCGTCCACCCACGGCGTGCTGCGCCTGGTGCTCGAACTCGAGGGCGAGACGGTGACCGACGCCCGCGTGGTCGTCGGTTACCTGCACACCGGAATCGAGAAGAACGCCGAGTACCGCAACTGGACCCAGGGCGTCACCTTCGTGACCCGCATGGACTATCTCTCCCCGCTATTCAACGAGACCGCCTACTGCATGGGCGTCGAGCGCCTGCTGGGCACCGACGTTCCCGAGCGCGCCCGCCTGATCCGCATCCTGATGATGGAGATCAACCGGGTCAGCTCGCACTGGGTGTGGCTGGCCACCGGCGGCATGGAACTCGGCGCGTTGACCGCGATGACCAACGGGTTCCGGGCCCGCGAGAAGTGCCTCGACGTCCTGGAGCGCATAACCGGGCTGCGGATGAACCACGCGTACATCCGTCCCGGCGGCGTGGCCCAGGACCTGCCCGACGGCACGGTCGAGCACGTGCGCAAGTGGATCACCCTGATGGAGGAGGAGCTCGGCGGCCTGGAAAAGCTGCTGCGCTCCCAGCCGATCTGGGTCAACCGGCTCAAGGACGTCGGCTGGATCGGCGTCGAGGGCTGCATCGCCCTTGGCGTCACCGGCCCGCTGCTGCGTGCGGCCGGCCTGCCGTGGGACCTGCGCAAGACCGATCCGTATCTCGGCTACGAGGAGTTCGACTTCGACGTCCCCACCGACGACCGCGGCGATTGCTGGGCCCGCTTCGTGGTCCGGGTAGCCGAGATGTGGGAGTCGCTCAAGATCGTGCGCCAGGTGCTCGACCGGCTCGAGCCGGGTCCGATCATGGTCGCCGACCGCAAGATCGCCTGGCCGGCCCAGCTCGCACTCGGCCCGGACGGGCTGGGCAACTCCCTCGAGCACGTCGGCAAGATCATGAATTCGTCCATGGAGGCGCTGATCCACCACTTCAAGCTCGTCACCGAGGGCTTCCGCGTTCCGGCCGGGCAGGTCTACGCCGCGATCGAGTCCCCGCGCGGCGAGCTCGGCGCGTACCTGGTCAGCGACGGCGGCACCCGGCCGCACCGCGTGCACTTCCGCGAGCCGTCGTTCATCAACCTGCAGGCGGTGGCCGCGCTGAGTGAAGGCGGGATCATCGCCGACGTCATCGCATCGGTGGCCTCGATCGACCCGGTCATGGGTGGCTGCGACCGATGACCAACGTCCGCACGCAGTTGCTCACCATCGAGCGGCCCGGCAACCCGGCGGTATTCGGGCCCGAGGTACGCGCTGCGGCCCTCGAATTGATGGGTCGCTACCCCGAGGGCCAGGCCCGCTCGGCCCTGCTGCCGATGCTGCACCTGGTCCAGTCCGAGCAGGGCTACATCACCGCCGACGGCATCGCCTTCTGCGCCCAGCAGCTGGCCCTGACCCACGCCCAGGTGGCCGCGGTCGCGACGTTCTACACGATGTTCAAGCGCACGCCGACGGGTGAGTACCTGGTCAGCGTCTGCCGCAACACCCTCTGCGGACTGCTCGGCGGCGACGACATCTACCGCACCCTGTCCGAGGCGCTCGGGGTCGGCATGGACGAGACCACCCCCGACGGCACCATCACCCTTGAGCACGCCGAGTGCCTGGCCGCCTGCGACTACGCGCCGGTGGTCACGGTGAACTACGAGTACTTCGACAACCAGACGCCCGCGTCGGCACTAGAGCTGGTTGCCTCCCTCCGCGCGGGTCATCGCCCGCACCCCAGCCGCGGCGCCACGCTGTGCACGTTCAAGGAGATCTCGCGCCAGATCGCCGGCTTCCGCGACGAGCGTCCCGAGGCCCTCGACGCCCCGTCGGCCGGCGGCCCGACCCGCGTCGGCGTGGAGCTGGCCGCCGAGCGCGGCGAACGGGCGCCGGAATATCCGCGCTCGCCCAAGGCTCCTGGCACCGGCGCCACGCGCACGCCCGGCGAGGATCCCCGCGGGGCGTCCGGGGACAGCAGCGCCAACGACGCCCCCCTTTCCACCGCCGAGTCGGACCCGGCGAATCCGACTCCGCCCGCGGGGCAGAAGGGACAGCAGGCCTGACATGCCTCTGACTCCGGTACTCACACGGCGCTTCACCGCCGACGCTCCGTGGAAGATCGCCAACTACGAGGCCCTCGACGGCTACCGCGGCCTGCGCAAGGCCCTGGCCATCGCGCCCGACGACCTCATCGCCATGGTCAAGGAGTCCGGCCTGCGCGGACGCGGCGGAGCCGGCTTCCCGACCGGTATGAAATGGGAGTTCATCCCTCAGGCCAAGCCGGGCGAGGCGCCGACGCCGCATTACGTCGTGGTCAACGCCGACGAGGGTGAGCCGGGCACCTGCCGGGACATGCCGCTGATGATGAACGACCCGCACTCGATGATCGAGGGCATCATCATCACCTGCTTCGCAGTGCGGGCCGAGTGGGCGTTCATCTACATCCGAGGCGAGGCCGTGCACGCCATCCGCCGGGTGACCACCGCGGTCGAGGAGGCCATCGCCGCGGGCTACCTGGGCCAGGACATCCTCGGCACCGGATTTAACTGCCGGATCACCGTCCACTCCGGGGCAGGCGCCTACATCTGCGGCGAGGAGACCGCGCTGCTGGACTCCCTCGAGGGCAAGCGCGGCCAGCCCCGGCTCAAGCCGCCCTTCCCGGCCACCAACGGCCTGTACGACGCCCCGACCGTGGTCAACAACGTCGGCACCCTGGCCTCGGTGCCCTACATCGTGCTGGGCGGCTCCGAGTGGTACAGGAACACGGTCGCCGGCGACCCGGGCACCGAGGAAGAGCCCAACCCCTCGGCCGGATCGCCCGGCCCGTGCATCTACTCCCTGTCCGGACGAGTCAAGCGGCCCGGCCAGTACGAGGCGCCAATGGGCACCACGTTGCGCGAGCTGATCGAGATGGCCGGCGGGATGAGCCGGGGCAAGGAGCTCAAGTTCTGGACGCCGGGCGGCTCGTCGACCCCGCTGTTCACCAAGGAGCACCTCGACACCCCGCTCGACTTCGACTCTGCGGTGAAGGCCGGCTCGATGAACGGCACGTCGGCGCTAATGATCTTCGACGAGGACGACAGCGTCGTCGAGGCGGTGATGAAGTGGACCGAGTTCTACGAGCACGAGTCCTGCGGCAAGTGCACCCCGTGCCGCGAGGGCAACTACTGGACCCAGCAGATCCTCGAACGGATCTGGCACGGTCGCGGCACCGAGGACGACCTGCACGCTCTGCTCGACATCTGTGACAACATCCTGGGCCGCTCGTTCTGCGCGCTCGGTGACGGCGCCACCAGCCCGATCACGTCCTCGCTGCAGTACTTCCGCGACGAGTACGAGGCGCTGATCGAGGCCGGCGCAGCGGCGTCGCCCACGCCGTCGACCAAGCCGCAGCCGACGGATCCTGTCCTCACCGGAGTCGCCTCGTGACTGTCGCTCCCCAGAAGCCGGCATCGACTCAGCCCGGGGCCGGCCAGCCCCCGGCCGCGGCCGACGCCGACCTGGTCAGCGTGACGATCGACGGCCTGGAGATCTCCGTGCCCAAGGGCACGCTGGTGATCCGCGCGGCCGAGATGCTCGGAGTGCAGATTCCGCGCTTCTGCGACCACCCGCTGCTCGACCCGGCCGGTGCCTGCCGTCAGTGCCTGATCGAGGTCACCGACACGGGCAACGGCCGAGGTATGCCCAAGCCGGCCGCGTCCTGCACCACCACGGTGATGTCAGGCATGGTGGTCAAGACCCAGCTGACGTCGCCGGTGGCCGACAAGGCCCAGCAAGGCGTCATGGAGCTGCTGCTGATCAACCACCCGCTCGACTGCCCGGTGTGCGACAAGGGCGGGGAGTGCCCGCTGCAAAACCAGGCGATGAGCAACGGCCGCACGGACTCGCGCTTCGTCGACGTGAAGCGGACCTTCCCCAAGCCGATCGCGGTGAGCACCCAGGTACTGCTGGATCGGGAGCGGTGCGTGCTGTGCCAGCGCTGCACGCGCTTCTCCGAGCAGATCGCCGGTGACCCGTTCATCGACCTGCTCGAGCGCGGCGCCAGCCAGCAGGTGGGGACGTCCTCCGACGTGCCGTTCCAGTCCTATTTCTCCGGCAACACGATCCAGATCTGCCCGGTCGGCGCGCTGACCAGTGCTTCCTACCGCTTCCGCGCCCGCCCGTTCGACCTCATGAGCACGCCGGCGGTATGCGAGCACTGCTCCTCCGGCTGCGCGCTGCGTACCGACTGGCGCCGAGGCACCATCACCCGCCGCCTGGCCGCCAACGACCCAGAGGTCAACGAGGAGTGGAACTGCGACAAGGGCCGCTTCGCCTTCCGCTACGCCGGCCTGGCCGACCGGATCGACCGGCCGCTGGTGCGCGACTCCCGCGGCGAGCTGGTCGAGGCCAGCTGGCCCGAAGCGCTGGAGCGAGCGGCGCAGGGGCTGGCCGCAGCCGCAGCGGCCGGCGGCGTCGGCGTGCTGCCCGGCGGCCGCCTGACCGAGGAGGACGCCTACGCCTACGCCAAGTTCGCCCGCGTGGTCCTCGGCACCAACGACGTCGACTTCCGCTCCCGTCCCGGCAGCGACGAGGAGTTGGCGTTCCTCGGTGCCCGGGTGGCGGCCACCTCGCCGCTGAGCGGGGCGGTTACCTACGCCGATCTCGAGAACGCCCCGATGGTCCTGCTGGCCGGCTTCGAGCCGGAGGAGGAGTCGCCCATCGTCTTCCTGCGGCTGCGCAAATCCACCCGGCTGGGACAGACCGCGCTTTACTCGGTCGCGGCCACGGTCAGTCGTGGGCTCGAGAAGCTGGGCGCCACCCTGCTGCAGGCCGTCCCCGGCAACGAGGCCGCGGCGCTGGACCGGCTGGAGAGCTCGCTGCTACGCCGGCTGGGCGAGCCCGGCGCGCTGGTGCTCGTCGGGGAGCGGCTGGCCACGGTCCCGGGCGGGCTCACCGCGGCCGCCGCCCTGGCCGAGCGCACCGGCGCCCGGCTGGCCTGGGTGCCGCGACGGGCCGGCGAACGCGGCGCGATCGACGCCGGCGCCCTGCCCACCCTGCTGCCCGGCGGGCGCCCGGTCAGTGACGACGCGGCGCGGGCCGAGGTCGAGCGGGTCTGGGCTGCACCGGTGCCGTCTGCGCCGGGTCGAAGTGCGTCGCGGATGCTGGCTGCGGCCGCGGCGGGCACACTGTCCGGCCTGCTGGTCGGTTCGGTGGACCCGGGCGACCTGGCCGATCCGGGCGCGGCCATCGCCGGACTCGACGCCGCCACCTTCGTCGTGAGCCTCGAGTTGCGCCGTAGTGACGTCACCGAGCGCGCCGATGTGGTGCTGCCGGTGTCCGCACCGGCGGAGAAGGACGGGCGCTACGTCACCTGGGAGGGACGCCGTCGCCCGTTCGACGCGACGCTGACCGCGACCGGCAACCTCAGCGACGGCCGGGTGCTCAACTCGCTGGCCGACGAGATGGACGTGCGACTAGGCCTGCCCGACGTGGCCTCGACCCGTGCCGAGATCGCCCGGTTCACCGCGGCAACGGTGCGGGTCCCCGCGCCGGCCGTGGCCGCAGGAGCAGCCGCTGGTCCCGGCCAGGGCGAGGCCGTGCTGGCGACCTGGGACGAGCTGATCGGGACGGGACGGATGCTCGACGGCGAGCCGAACCTGGCCGGGACGGCCAAGCCGGTGCGTGCCCTGCTGGCCCCGGCCACGGCGGCCGAGGTCGGTGTCCGCGCCGGGGACCATGTACGGGTGGGCGGCCCGGCCGGTGCGGTCGTCGTGCCGGTGATGGTCGCCGACCTGCCCGAACGGGTGGTGTGGCTGCCTTCCAACGCGCCGGGCTGCGAGGTCCGCCGGGACCTCGGAGCCGGTGCCGGCGATCTCGTGACCGTCAGCGCGACGACCGGCAGGTCTTCATGAATTCGCGCAGGAGCACCTGATGAATGCGACCGGGAGGTCCTGATGGAGAGTCTGGCGGTCGGCCAGACCGACCTGTCGCAGTTCGGCACCGAGCCGGTCTGGGTCATGCTGATCAAGGTCGTCGCGGTGTTCGCGTTCCTGGTCGTGATGACGCTGTTCTCCATCGTGTTCGAGCGCAAGGTGGTCGGCCGCATGCAGAACCGCATCGGCCCGAACCGCACGGGGCCGTGGGGCACTCTGCAGTCCCTGGCCGACGGCATGAAGCTGGCGCTGAAGGAAGAGATCATCCCGACCCTGGCCGACAAGCCGGTGTACTGGATCGCTCCGGTCGTCAGCGCGACCCCGGCGTTCCTGGCCTTCTCGGTCATCCCGTTCGGTCCCTCGGTGTCGATCTTCGGCCACCACACGCCGCTGCAGCTGACCGACCTTCCCGTCGGCGTCCTGGTGATCTTCGCCTGCTCGTCGCTCGGCGTGTACGGCATCGTGCTCTCCGGCTGGGCCTCGGGCTCGACCTATCCGCTGCTCGGCGGCCTGCGCTCAGCGGCCCAGATGATCTCCTATGAGGTCGCCATGGGCCTGTCGATGGTGGCCGTGTTCCTCTACGCCGGCACGATGTCGACCTCGGGCATCGTCGACTACCAGCGCAACCACGTGTGGAACGCCATCCCGTTGTTCGTCTCGTTCGCCATCTACGCCATCTCCATGGTCGGTGAGACCAACCGGGCTCCGTTCGACCTGCCCGAGGCGGAGTCCGAGCTGGTCGGCGGTTTTCACACCGAGTATTCGTCGATGAAGTTCGCGCTGTTCTTCCTGGCCGAATACATCAACATGGTGACGGTCAGCGCTCTGGCCACCACGCTGTTCCTCGGCGGCTGGCGGGCGCCGTGGCCGTTGTCGCTGTGGAGCGGGGCCAACTCCGGCTGGTGGCCGGTCCTGTGGTTCACCGGCAAGGTGGTCGTGCTGATCTTCGGGTTCGTGTGGCTGCGCGGCACCCTGCCGCGCATGCGCTACGACCAGTTCATGCACTTCGGCTGGAAGCTGCTTATCCCGATCAACCTGGTGTGGATCCTGGCCGTGGCCACCATGCGGGTGCTCGACGACCGCAGCTGGAACCGCCTGGCTGCCGCGCTGGTGGTGCTTATCCCGGTCCTGATCGTCCTGGCCATCGCCGGGCTGGCCATCGACCGGGTGGAGAAGCTGCGGCGCCTGCGCGAGCAGGAGCTGGAGACGGCCGAGAGGCGGCGGCCGCGCACGTTCCCGGTTCCGCCGATGGACCTCGCCGTGCCCACTGCCCCGCGCCTCGTCTCGGGCGGCCGCCGCACTCCGGTCGGAGCCGGAGCTGGAGCCGGTGGCAGCACGGCCACCGCGCTGGGCGCTCTTGATGGCCCGCGCGGTGTTCCTCGCGGCACCACGCTGACCGATGAAGGGCCCACCCCATGAGCGACGCACGGACCGCCGGTAAGACCCCCGCGGTGCCGGGCCCCGACATCGGTCCTGGCGCGGGGCCGGGGACCTCCCGACCTCAGGGCACGCTGGGCGGCTTTGCCAAGGGCTTCGGGCTGACGTTCAACACCATGTTCAAGAAGGTGTTCACCCAGCAGTACCCGTTCGACGTCTACCCCACCGCCCCGCGCTATCACGGCCGCCACGTGCTCAACCGTCACCCCGACGGCCTGGAAAAGTGCATCGGCTGCGAGCTGTGTGCCTGGGCCTGCCCGGCCGACGCGATCTACGTCGAAGGTGGTGACAACACCGAGGAGGAGCGGTACTCGCCGGGGGAGCGCTACGGCAAGGTTTATCAGATCAATTACCTGCGCTGTATCTTCTGCGGGCTGTGCGTCGAAGCGTGCCCGACCCGCTCGCTGACCATGAGCAACGAGTACGAGCTCGCGCTGGACAACCGCCAGGACCTCATCTACACCAAGGAGCAGCTCATGGCCCCGCTCCTGCCGGGTATGGAGGCGCCGCCACACGCCATGCGCCTCGGCGACACCGACGCCTACTACGTCCCGCGCAAGCCCGACGCCGAGGCCGAGGTGCAGAGCGAGGCCAACGCTGCGGCCACCGGTGCGCGGGGTCTGGCCCACGAGATCGGCGGGCGCGGGCGGTGAGCGGGCAGTGATCACGACTGCGAGCTCCACGATCGGCGGCGGCGAGGCCATCGCGTTCTGGGTGCTGGCCCCCATCGCCGTGCTCGGCGCGGTCGGCATGGTGCTGGCCCGCAACGCGGTGCACTCGGCGCTGTCTCTGGTGGCCACGATGATGTGCCTCGGGCTGTTCTACGTCATTCAGCAGGGTCCGTTCCTCGGCCTGGTGCAGATCATCGTCTACACCGGCGCGATCATGATCCTGTTCCTGTTCGTGCTCATGCTGGTCGGCCGCGACTCCTCCGACTCCCTGGTCGAGACGTTGCGCGGACAGCGCTACGCCGCCGTGCTGGCCGGCCTAGCCTTCGCCGTCCTCGTCGCCGGGGCGATCGGGCGCAGCGTGTCGGACATCGTCCCGGCCGATCTGGCGTCGAGCAACGTCGGTGGCACCAATGTCGACAGCATTGCCCGGCTGCTGTTCACGAAGTACCTGTTCGCGTTCGAGCTCACCTCGGCCCTGTTGATCGTCGCCGCGATCGGAGCCATGGTGCTGGCCCACAACGAACGCGAGGGCCCGCGGCGCACGCAAAAGGAGTTCGCGCTCGACCGCATCCGCTCCGGGCGCCCGCAGCCGCTGCCCGGGCCCGGCGTGCTGTCCTCGGCCAACGCCATCGGCACTCCGGCTCTGCTGCCCGACGGCACCATCGCCCCGGAGTCGGTGATGATCGGCATGAGCCCGGCCGGCGACGAGAGCGAACAGCCGCCGCGGCGTGCGGTGACCGAAAGCGGCACCCGGTGACGGTCACCTACTACCTGGTGCTGTCGGCCTTGCTCTTCTCCATCGGCGCGGTCGGCGTGCTGGTGCGCCGCAACGCCATCGTCGTGTTCATGTGCGTCGAGCTGATGCTCAACGCGGTCAACCTGTCGCTGGTCACCTTCGCGCGCATCGACGGCACATTGGACGGCCAGATCATGGCCTTCTTCGTGATGGTGGTCGCCGCGGCCGAGGTCGTCGTCGGCCTGGCCATCATCATGTCCATCTTCCGCACGCGGCGGTCGGCCTCGGTCGACGACGCGAACCTGCTCAAGTACTGAGGAAGGAACGCCGCGGTGAGGCCTGTCGGGGTACACGTCGATGAGTGACGCGCACGGCATCCAGTCACTGGCCTGGATCCTCGTCGCCCTGCCGGCACTCTCGGCCGCGGTGCTCCTGCTCGCCGGTCGGGCGGCCGACCGATGGGGTCACCTGCTCGGTGCCGCCGTCCCGGTGGCCCTGTTCGTCTACGCCGTGGCGCTCTTCTTCTCGATCAAGGGCGAGAGCTCGGGCGGACGGGAACGGGACCTGCACCTGTTCAGCTGGATTCCCGTGGCCGGACTGCAGGTCGACGCCGGCTTCCTGATCGACCCGCTGTCGCTGACCTTCGTGCTGCTGATCACCGGGGTCGGCTCACTGATCCATATCTACGCGGTCGGCTACATGGCCCACGACGAGGGCCGCCGACGCTTCTTCGGCTACTTCGACCTTTTCATCGCCGCGATGTTGCTGCTGGTGCTCGGCAACGGCTACCTGCCGCTCTACGTCGGCTGGGAAGGTGTCGGCCTGGCGTCCTACCTGCTCATCGGCTTCTACTACAACCGGCCCACGGCGGCCACGGCGGCCAAGAAGGCATTCATCGCTAACCGGGTGGGTGACGTCGGGCTGTCCATCGCAATCATGCTTATGTTCGCCTACTTCGGCACCACCTCCTACGCCGGCGTGTTCGACCGGGTCGGCAACGCCTCCGGCGGAGTGGTCACGGCCATCGGGCTCATGCTGCTGCTCGGCGCCTGCGGCAAGTCCGGCCAGTTCCCGCTGCAGACCTGGCTGCCCGACGCCATGGAGGGCCCGACCCCGGTCTCGGCCCTCATCCACGCCGCGACGATGGTCACCGCGGGGGTGTACCTCATCGCCCGGTCCGCGCCGATCTTCGACCTCTCACAGGCCGCGCGCACCGTGGTGGTGGTCGTCGGCGCGATCACGCTGGTCTACGGCTGCATCTGCGCATTCGGCCAGGACGACCTGAAGCGGGTGCTGGCCTACTCGACGGTGAGCCAGATCGGCTACATGTTCCTCGCCGTCGGTCTGGGCCAGGGGGTCTACGCCATCGGCATCCTGCACCTGCTCGGCCACGGCTTCTTCAAGGCCGCGCTGTTCCTGTCGGCCGGATCGGTCATGCACGCCATGAACGACCGGATCGACATGCGGCGCTTCGGCGGCCTGTGGCGGGTCATGCCCATCACCTGGGCCGTGTTCGTGTGCGGCTACCTGGCGATCATCGGCTTCCCCGGCGCCACCGGCTTCTTCACCAAGGACAAGATCATTGAAGCCGCGCTGGACAAGGGCGGCACGTCGGGCTGGATCCTCGGCCTGATCAGTCTGCTCGGCGCCGGGCTCACCGCGGCCTACATGACCCGCGCGCTGATCATGACCTTCCACGGCCAGCGGCGCTGGGAGGACGACGTCCACCCGCACGAGGCGTCCCCGGTGATGACCGCGCCGATGATCGTGTTAGCCATCCTCTCCCTGGTCGGCGGCGGCCTGCTGGTTCTCGGTGGCGCGCTGCAGAACTGGCTCGAGCCGTCGGTGGGGACGAGCGTGGAGATCGGTGCGCACACCATCTCCCCGCTGGTGCTCACCGCGCTCACGCTCGTCGTGGTGGCCCTCGGGGTGGCCGGCGCCTGGCTGGCCGTGGCCCGCCGGCCGGTGCCGGTGCTGGCCCCGGTCGGGGTGTCGGTGGTCACCACCGCGGCCCGGGAGCGGCTCTGGGCCGACGCGTTCAACGAGACTGTGCTCATGCGCCCCGGGCAGTGGGCGACGAGGGCGATGGTGTACTTCGACAACCGCGGCATCGACGGCGCGGTCAACGGGCTGGCCGCCGGCTTAGGCGGCGGGTCGAGCCGATTACGGCGCCTGCAGACCGGTTTCGTACGCTCCTACGCCCTGTCGATGATGGTTGGCACGGTCGTGGTCCTGGCCACGCTGATGGCCGCGAGGTACGTCTGATGCACAACGTGGCCCTGCTCGGGCTGATCCTTGTCCCGTTGGTCGGCTCGCTGGCCGTCTTCGCCCTGCCCGAAGCCCGGGCCGAACTCGCCAAGCAGATCGCTCTCGCCGCGTCGCTGGCCACCTTCGTCTATGCGGTTGTGCTGGCTGGGGCCTTCGACAACGGCGGGCGCCGCTTCCAGTTCGAGGGCAGCTGGGTGTGGATAAAGTCCTTCGGCGTCCACTTCGCCCTCGGGGTGGACGGCATCGCCCTAGTGCTCATCCTCATGGCCACCCTCCTGGTGCCGGCGGTCGTGCTTGCCTCCTGGAATTCGATCGACACAGTCTCCGGCGGTGAGGCCCGCGACCAGCCCGTGCGCAGCGCGCGGATGTTCTTTGCCCTCGTGCTCCTGCTCGAGGTCTTCATGATCGCGGTCTTCGCCGCCACCGACGTCTTCCTGTTCTACGTCGTCTTCGAGGCCATGCTCGTGCCGATGTACTTCATCATCGGGCTGTTCGGCGGACCGCGCCGCCAGTACGCGGCGATGAAGTTCTTCCTTTACTCCCTCTTCGGCGGCCTGCTCATGCTGGCCTCGGTCATCGGCCTGTACGTGACCTCCCCGGCCCACAGCTTCGCGTTCAGCGACCTGGTCGGCTCCCTGCCGGACAACGCCAGCCAGAAGTGGCTGTTCCTCGGCTTCTTCATCGCCTTCGCGATCAAAGCGCCGCTGGTGCCGTTTCACACCTGGCTGCCCGACGCGGGCGCTGAGGCGCCGATCGGCGGCGCCGTCCTGCTGGTCGGCGTGCTGGACAAGGTAGGCACGTTCGGCTTCCTGCGCTACTGCCTGCCGCTGTTCCCCGACGCCTCGCGCTACTTCGCTCCCTGGATCCTGGTCCTCAGCGTGATCGGCGTCCTCTACGCGGCCTTCCTGGCCATGGGCCAGCGCGACATGAAGCGCCTGGTCGCGTATACGTCGGTAGCCCACTTCGGTTTCATCGGGCTGGGTATCTTCGCGTTCACCAACCAGGGCGGCACCGGTGCGGTGCTGTACATGGTCAATCACGGGCTGTCAACCGGGGCGCTGTTCCTGGTGGTCGGCTTCCTTATCGTCCGCGGCAAGAGCCGGCTGGTCGGTGACTACGGGGGTACGTCCAAGGTCACCCCCCGCCTGGGCGGCGTCTTCCTGTTGGCCGGCCTGTCGTCGCTGGCCCTGCCCGGGATGAGCACGTTTATCAGCGAGTTCCTGGTCCTGCTGGGCACGTTCACCCGGCACAAGGGGCTGGCCATCGTGGCCACCACGGGGATCATCCTGGCCGCGCTCTACGTGCTGCTGCTCTACCAGCGCACCATGCAGGGCACGGTGATCGACCGCGTCCGCGGGTTTGCCGACCTCGACGCCCGCGAGCTGCTGGCTGTCGGCCCGTTGATCGCGTTGATCATCTTCCTCGGCGTCTACCCGAAACCGCTGTCGGACATGATCACGCCAGCGGTTCAGGCCACCATGTCCGACGTCGGCAAGACGGATCCGGCACCCCCCTATGCCCAACCGGTCAACGGAGGCCGCAAGTGAGCACCCTGGCCGCTCTCGCCCCGCCGGCGCTGATCAAGGTGACCGCGCCCTCGCTGGCCTACTACGCGCTGTCGCCGATCCTCATCGTGCTCGCCGCGGCGCTCGTCGGCGTGCTGGCCGAGGCGTTCGTGCCCCGGGAGAACCGGTACGTGGCCCAGATGGTGATCACCCTCGGTGGCCTGGGTGCGGCGCTCGTAGCGGTAGCGATCATCCACGACACCTCACTGGTCACCGCGGCCGACGCCCTGTCGATCGACGGCTTCACCCTGTTCCTCCAGGGCACCATCCTGGTGCTGTCCATGCTCTCGGTGCTGCTGATCGGCGAGCGCAGCGTGGACACCGGCAGCGCGGTGGTGGCCTCGGCTGCGGTCGTGGCCGGGTCGCGGGCCGACCGCAGCCTGATCACCAGCGAGCGGGTGCAGACCGAGATCTTCCCGCTGACGCTCTTCGCGGTCAGCGGCATGCTGATCTTCCCGGCATCGAACAACCTGTTGCTGATGTTCGTTGCACTCGAGGTGCTGTCCCTGCCGCTCTACCTCATGGCCGGACTGGCGCGGCGGCGCCGGCTGCTGTCGCAGGAGGCGGCGCTCAAGTACTTCCTGCTCGGCGCGTTCGCCTCGGCGTTCTTCCTTTACGGACTGGCCCTGCTCTACGGCTACTCCGGCACGGTCGACCTCGGTGGCATCGTGACCGCGGCGCCGGAGCGGTCCGACGTGCTGCTCTACCTCGGCTTCGGGCTGTTGGTGGTGGGTCTGCTGTTCAAGGCCGGTATCGCGCCGTTCCACAGCTGGACGCCGGACGTGTACCAGGGCTCGCCCACGCCGGTCACGGCATTCATGGCCTCGTGCACCAAGATCGCCGCGTTCGGCGCACTGGCCCGCGTGCTCTACGTCGGCTTCTACGCCGCCCAGTGGAACTGGCGGCCGGTGATCTGGGGCGTGGCCATCGCCTCGATGGTGGTCGGTGCGGTGTTCGGCCTCACCCAGACCGACGTCAAGCGCATCCTGGCCTACTCCTCGATCGCCCACGCCGGCTTCATCCTGGTCGGGCTGGTGGCTCTGACCCGCGACGGGCTGTCGAGCGTGATGTTCTACCTGCTGGCGTACGGCTTCACCACGATCGCGTCGTTCGGCCTGCTGACCCTCATCCGTGACGCCGACGGGGAGGCGACCCATCTCTCGCAGTGGTCCGGCTTGGCCCGCAAGTCCCCGTTCGTGGCCACGGTGATGACCATCCTGCTCCTCGGCCTGGCCGGCATCCCGCTGACCTCGGGGTTCACGTCGAAGTTCGTGGTCTTCCGCGCCGCCTATGACACGGCCGGTCCACTGGTGGTCATCGCGCTGATCAGCTCGGCCGTGGCCGCGTTCTTCTACCTGCGCATCGTGGTGATGATGTTCTTCGCCGAGCCGCCCTCGAACGGCCCGACGATCGCCGTGCCGTCGGCGCTGACCACCGTGGCCATCACCATTGGCACCGCGGTCACCGTCGTCCTGGGAGTGGTGCCGCAGCCGCTGCTCGACCTGGCCGCCAAGGCTGCGACACTGCGCGGGTGACAGCGGCGACCCTCGGCCTGCGCTTCACCGACGCGCAGCTCGAGACGTCGGTGCGAACCGGGGTGGAGCAGGTGGAGGCCGCGCTGGTCGAGGCGGTGCAGGCCCCGGACGAGTTCACCTCGGTCGTCGCCGCCCATCTGCTCGATGCCGGCGGCAAGCGGTTCCGCCCTCTGCTGGCCGTGCTCGCTGCGCACTTCGGCGATCCGAACGGCCCGGGCGTGGTGCCGTCGGCGGTGGTAGTCGAGCTCACCCACCTGGCCACGCTCCACCACGACGACGTCATGGACGAGGCCGCGGTTCGCCGGGGGGCGCCGTCGGCCAACGCCCGCTGGGACAACACGGTGGCCATCCTGACCGGCGACTTCCTGTTTTCGCGGGCGTCGAACCTGCTGGCCGAGCTCGGCCCGGACGCAGTGCGGATCCAGGCCCGCACCTTCGAGCGGCTGGTCATCGGCCAGATCCGTGAGACCGTCGGGCCGCCGCCCGGAGCCGACCCGGTGGCCCACCACCTGCAGGTGCTGGCCGGTAAGACTGGCTCGCTGATCGCGGCCGCGGCCCAGTTCGGGGCCATGTTCGCCGGCGTGGATCCGGTGCATACCGACGTCCTGCGCGCCATCGGCGAGGACATCGGCGTGGCCTTCCAGCTCTCCGACGACATCATCGACATCACCGCGGAGTCCAGTGCCTCGGGCAAGACACCGGGCACCGATCTGCGCGAGGGAATCGCCACCCTGCCCGTGCTCTATGCCCTGTATCGCTCGGACGACCGGGAGGATCGGCGCCTGCGCGAGCTGGTATCGCACCCGATCAGCGACGAAGCCGCCGTGGCCGAGGCGCTGAACCTCCTGCGAAAGTCCACCGCCCTCGGCGACGCCCGAGCGACTGTGGTGGACTACGCCGACCGGGCCCGCGCTCGGCTGCCAGAACTGCCCGACGTCCCGGCCCGCGCCGCCCTGGCCGCGCTGATCGAGCTCACGATCACCCGCACCTACTGACAACTCGAGGCGCGGGCGGCTCCAGTGCTGGCTCCGCGATTTGTGCGGCCACGATCCGCCGGCGACGGCGAAACCGGTCCACGGCCGCACAAAGGTCGCCGCGTCCCACCCCACCGGACGGCGACCCGAGCGAGGGACGGGCGCGGCCGCCCGGCTTACGGCGGTGGAGCACCGGTCAGGCGGCGCAGTTCTCCGCCGCCCGCGCGAGGGCGGCGCCGCGCCGCTGCTCGGTCAGGGCGTCCACGGTGAGGATGACCAGGGCCAGCCAAACCAGGGCGAAGCCGGCCAGACGGGCGGCCGGAAGTGGTTCGTGCCGGATGAGCACCCCGACGCCGAACTGCAGCACCGGGGCCAGGTACTGGATCAGGCCGATCGTCGACAGGGGCAGGCGGCGGGCCGCGGCACCGAAGCACAACAACGGCAACGCGGTGATCACGCCGGTACCCACCAGCAGCAGGGTGTTGCCCGCGCCGTAAGAGCCGAGCACCAGGTTCCCCTGCCCGGCCAGCACGGCCAGCGTGATCAGCGCCGGCCCGGCCAGGAAGCCGGTCTCCAGGGCTAGGGACTCGACCGCCCCAGCCGCGGCGCGCTTCTTCTGGTAGCCGTAGATGCCGAAGGAGAACGCCAGGGTCAACGCGATCCACGGCAACCGGCCGTAGTCCACGGTGAGGACGACGATGGCCAGCGCGGAGATACCGACTGCCACCCACTGCACCTGACGCAGCCGTTCGCCGAGCAGGACGACGCCGAGCACGATCGTGAACAGCGGGTTGATGAAGTACCCGAGGCTGGTCTCCACCACGTGCTCGGAATTGACCCCCCAGATGTAGACGCCCCAGTTCACCGAGATGAACACCGCCGCGATCATCAGCCGGCCGCGGACCGGGCCGTCGCGCAGGAGCACCGCGACCCGGCCCCAGCCGTGGGTCAGCTGAAGCAGGACGGCCACGACGAGCAGCGAGAACACGATGCGGCAGGCGAGGATCTCGAACGCACCGGCGGGCTCGAGCAACGGGAAGTAGAGCGGGAACGCCCCCCACATGAGGTAGGCCAGGACGCCGTAGATCAGGCCGCGGTCGGTCCCCACCGGGGTCGCCCGGCTGCGCTGTTCCTGAACGGCCACGACACCCGATCCTATTGGGCGTGCTGCGGCGGCCGCTCCGGCCAAGTCGAGTCCGGTGGCCCGGCCGGGGCTCGGGATCGATCAGCGCACGTCGGACGGCGACGGGGTGGCGGCACCGACCATGATTGTCTGCGCTCGCCGCCAGATGAGCTCAGCCTGGAATGCGACCATGCTGGCGATCATCAGTACAACCTCGCCGAACCCACCGTCGTCGCTCCAGTCCAGCAGGCAGATGCCGATAGGCCGTAAATGTTCGCCAGCTTGAACCGGTTCTGGCCGGTGACACTGGTGTCTCCCAGGGCACCTCCTCGCCGAAGGGGCCGCCGCGTCGGAGTCAGGCGACCTGCCAGGTGTCCTTGCCGCGCAGGAGGCCGTCCAGGGCAACGTCAGCATCCGACGTTGCCCCCGCGCGAGCCAGCTCGGCGGCCCGGGCCTCGTCGAGCTGGGCCGCCATCTGCTCGTCGTAGGTGGGCCGGTCGACGTCGCGCAGGACGCCCATCGGTGAGTAGCGCACGTCGATCGACTGCAGGCGGGACAGGGCGAAGGCGTACGACGGATCCGCGGCGTGGGCGTCGTGGACCACTACGCGAGGATCGTCGGCCGGCACGTCGTCGGCGATGGCCAAGGCACCGGAGGAGTCGCGCACCACTGCCCGCCGACCGTCAGCGCCGAAGCGGATTGGCTGCCCGTGCTCTAGGCGGATGAAGTAGTCGTCGCGGGTGGCCGGGTCCTTCAGCGGCTCGAACGCGCCATCGTTGAAAATGTTGCAGTTCTGGTAGATCTCCACCAGCGAGGTGCCCTTGTGGGCAGCCGCGGCGCGCAGCACCGAGGTCAGGTGCTTGCGGTCGGAGTCCAACGACCGGCCGACGAAGCTGGCCTCCGCACCGAGGGCCAGCGACACCGGGTTGAACGGTGCGTCGACCGAGCCGTAGGGCGAGGATTTGGTGACCTTACCGACCTCGGAGGTGGGGGAGTACTGACCCTTGGTCAGCCCGTAGATGCGGTTGTTGAACAGCAGGATGGTCAGATTCACATTGCGGCGCAGGGCGTGAATCAGATGATTGCCGCCGATGGACAGTGCGTCGCCGTCACCCGTCACCACCCACACGTTGAGGTCCGGGCGGGACGTCGAGAGTCCGGTGGCGATGGCCGGAGCGCGGCCATGGATCGAGTGCATCCCGTAGGTGTTCATGTAGTACGGGAACCGGCTGGAGCAACCGATGCCCGAAACGAACACCGTGTCCTCGCGGGCGATGTTCAGCTCGGGCATGAACGACTGCACGGCGGCCAGGACGGCGTAGTCCCCGCATCCGGGGCACCAGCGAACCTCCTGGTCGGTCTTGTAGTCCTTGGCCGTCAGCCCGAGCGACGGGCTGGTGCCGGAGGCGATGTCAGTCATGCTTTACTCCTCGCTGACTGGCTGCTGGGTCCCCGCTCCGCTCCTACGTCGCTGCTGGGTCCCCGCTCCGCTCCTACGTCGCTGCTGGGTCCCCGCTCCGCTCCTACGTCGCTGCGGTGTTGATCACGGCTGTGCGTCAGTACGCCTTGCAGCATCTCGGCCAGCTCGGCCGCCCGGAACGGCATCCCGCGCACCTGCGTCACGCTGATGACGTCGACCAGGTACTTGGCCCGCAGCAGCAAAGCAAGCTGGCCGAGGTTCATCTCCGGCAGCACCACCTTGTCGTAGCGGGCGAGGATCTCGCCGAGGTTGGACGGGAACGGGTTCAGGTGGCGCAGGTGGGTCTGGGCGATGGAGTGACCGGCCCGGCGCACCCGCCGGACTGCGGCGCCGATCGGGCCGTAGGTGGACCCCCAGCCCAGCACCAGGACCGACGCGCCGTCGGGGTCGTCCACCTCGAGCGCAGCGATGGAGCCGGCGATGCCGTCGACCTTGGCCTGACGGGTGCGGACCATGAAGTCGTGGTTGTCGGGGTCGTAGCTGATGTTGCCGGTCCGGTCCGCCTTCTCGATCCCACCGATGCGGTGCTCGAGTCCGGCGGTCCCGGGCACGGCCCACGGCCGGGCCAGCGTCTGCGGGTCGCGCAGATAGGGCAGGAAGGTGTCGGTCTCCGCTCCCTCGCCGTTGGGCCGGGTGGCGAACTCGACCCGCAGGTCGGGTAGGGCATCGGCCGACGGGATGCGCCACGGTTCGGAGCCGTTGGCCAGGTAGCCGTCGGAGAGGAGGAACACCGGCGTGCGGTAGGTGGTCGCGATCCGGACCGCCTCCAGAGCAGCGGTGAAGCAGTCGCCCGGGGACTGGGGCGCGATGACCGGCACCGGGGCCTCGCCGTTGCGGCCGTACATGGCCTGCAGCAGGTCCGACTGCTCGGTCTTGGTCGGCAGCCCGGTCGACGGCCCGCCCCGCTGGATGTCGATCACCACCAGGGGCAGCTCGAGGGAGACGGCCAGCCCGATCGTCTCGCCCTTCAGCGCGATGCCGGGACCGGAGGACGTCGTGACGCCCAGCGCCCCGCCGAACGAAGCGCCCAGGGCGGCACCGATGCCGGCGATCTCGTCCTCGGCCTGGAAGGTGCGGACGCCGAAGCGCTTGTGCTTGGACAGCTCGTGCAGGATGTCCGACGCCGGCGTGATCGGGTACGCACCGAGGAACAGCGGAAGGCCCGAGCGCTGGGACGCGGCGACCAAGCCGTAGGCCAGGGCCAGGTTGCCGGTGATGTTGCGATAGGTACCGGGCGGCAGCGCGGCCGGGCGGATCTCGTAGGAGACGGCGAAGTCCTCGGTCGTCTCGCCGTAGTTCCAGCCGGCCTTGAACGCGGTGACGTTGGCCTCGGCGATCTCGGCCTTGCCGGCGAACTTCTGGCGCAGGAACCGCAGCGTGCCCTCGGTGGGGCGCGAGTACATCCACGACAGCAGGCCGAGGGCGAACATGTTCTTGGAACGGCCGGCATCCTTGCGCGACAGCGACGTGTCGGCCAACGCGTCGAGGGTGAGCTGGGTGAGGTCGAGGGCGTGGACGTGGAACGCGTCGAGCGCCCCGTCGGTGAGCGGGTCGCTGGACCACCCGACGCGCGCCAACGCCCGGCTGGTGAAGTCGTGGCTGTCGACGATCACCGTGGCGTTCTTGGGCAGATCGCCCACGTTGGCCTTCAGCGCGGCCGGGTTCATGGCTACTAGGACGTCGGGCCGGTCACCCGGGGTCAGGATGTCGTGGTCGGCGAAGTGCAGCTGGAAGGACGACACGCCGGGCAAGGTGCCCGCGGGCGCGCGGATCTCGGCCGGGAAATTGGGCAGCGTCGACAGGTCGTTGCCGAAGGAGGCGGTCTCGGCGGTGAACCGGTCACCGGTGAGCTGCATGCCGTCACCGGAATCCCCGGCGATACGGATGACGACGCGCTCGAGCTGCTGGACGTCCTTGGGCATTGCCGGTGCGGCTCCTTCGCCAGGCGGTAGCACGTCCGGCCTCTGTCCGATCCCGGCCTACGCAACCTCTCAGCCTACCGTCGATCAGGGTCGTTCCGCGCCGTCCGTGGGCCATTCCACCCCCGACCGATCAGCGGCGCCGAAGGTGATCCGCCGGTTCACCGCTGTGTTGGCCAGTGCGGTGAGCAGCAGCGCAACCAGGTTGGCCCGCTGGACACCGAGGTCGGTCCGCAGGACGCCGGGACAGGGCCAGATAGGCCAGGCGTCGACACCACCGCGACAACGGCGAAGCGGGGCGACGATGTCCCCCCGGCTGTAGGGGTCGTTCACCCAGTCCACCGGGACTTCGAGGATGCGCAACCCGGGAACCGACGGCGACCTCGGAGTGGCCGGAGACCAGTGCAGCCACCATCGGCGCCAGGGCGGCCAGGTCGGTGGACAGGCGCTGGGCCACCAGCGGCGTGCCGTCGGTGCTGGCGTTGTCGACGATCGTGATGCGCGCGGTCACCGGGAACTCGGTGTCGAGGTAGCGGCGCAGCCGGCGCACGCTGCGCTCCAGCTCATGCGCCTCGTCGTGGACCGGCACCACCAGGTCGAGCACGGGCGCCGTTAAGCCATCGCCCGCCCCGGGTATCCGGATCTCGTCCGATTCCGGCACAGTGACGCGCCGAACTCAGGGACCGAGGACTCACTCGGTCTGGCCGTCGTGGTCATGAGCACGACCCTGAGCGCGCCGGCTGAGGCGCCGCTGTGGTCAGGCCGGTTCCGCGACCTCGCGCAGCCCGCCGGTGGCGACGTCGAAGACGAATCCGCGCACGTCGTCGCGGTGCGGCAGCCATGGGCACTGCCGGACCGTGCGGGTCGAGGCCAGGACGTCGGCGTCGAGGTCCACGAATCCGGGAACGTCCCACCGCGGTTCCACGCCGGTCTGCGCGGCGAGTTCAGCGCGGAACGCAGTGTCGTCCAGGCCGGACATGCCGCAGTCGGTGTGGTGGATGACCACCACTTCCCGCGTACCGATCCGCCGCTGGCTGATCACCAGCGAGCGCAGCACGTCCTCGGTCACCTGCCCGCCGGCGTTGCGGATCAGGTGGGCATCGCCCACGGCCAGGCCGAGCGCTCCGAACAGGTCGAGGCGGGCGTCCATGCAGGCCACCACGGCCAGCTGCCGCGCCGGTCGCAGCGGACGAGGACCGGGAAAGCTGGTGCGGTAGCGCCGGTTGGCCCCCAGCAACGCGTCGATGGCAGACATGCCGGTTACGCTAACCAGGCCGAGAACGCCGGACCCCGCCGGGAACGCCGGACCCCGCCGGGAACGCGGACCCCGCCGGGAACGCCGGACCCCGCCGGGAACGCCGGACCCCGCCGTGGACGTTGTAGGGGCATGCACCGTGGTTCCAACGGCCTGAAGACGGCCGGCCTGTTCGCCGGCCTGGCCGGTGTCTTCCTCCTTCTCGGCCGCTTGATCGGCGGCACCAGTGGCATGACCATCGCTCTCGTTCTTGCCCTGGGCATCAACGCGTTCGCCTACTTCAACTCCGACAAGATCGCGCTTCGCTCCATGCGGGCCCAGCCGGCCAGCGAGGCCCAGTACCCGATCCTTTACTCGATCGTGCGGGACCTGGCCACCTCGGCCCAGCAGCCGATGCCGCGCCTGTACATCTCCCCGGCCGCGCAGCCCAATGCCTTCGCCACCGGCCGCAACCCCCGTCACGCCGCGGTGTGCTGCACTGACGGCGTCCTGCGCATGCTGGACCAGCGTGAGCTGCGCGCGGTCCTGGGTCACGAGCTCAGTCACGTCTACAACCGCGACATCCTGACCAGCTCGGTGGCCGCCGCCTTCGCCACGGCGATCACCTACGTCGCCCAGTTCGCCCTGTTCTTCGGCGGTGGGCGCGACCGCGGGAACAGCAATCCGTTCGTTGGACTGATCATGCTTTTCCTGGCCCCGGTGGCCGCCGCGGTCATCCAGCTGGCCATCAGCCGGGCCCGTGAGTACCAGGCCGATCAGTCCGGCGCCGAGCTGACCGGTGACCCGCTGGCTCTGGCCAGCGCGCTGCGCAAGCTCGAGTCCGGGATCACGGCCATCCCCATGCCGCAGGAGCCGGACCTGGTGGCCACGAGTCACCTGATGATCGCCAGCCCGTTCCGGGGCAGAAACCTGTTCTCGACGCACCCCCCGATGGACCAGCGGATCGCGCGGCTGGAGACCATGGCCCGCCAGGACCCGAAGTACTGGCGCTGAGCCGATATCCGCGTCGAACGGCTTCAGGCGCCGACGGTGCTCGCCGCCAGGGCCGGTGGGGTGTCGCCCGCCACCGCACCGAAGCTGCGGGCCACCTCCATGACGTAGGCCCCGTAGCCGGACTTGGCCTGCGCCGCACCGAGATCGAACGCGGCATCGGCGGTAATGAACCCCTTGCGCAGCGCGACCTCCTCGAGGCAGGCGATGCGCACGCCCTGGCGGTGCTCGAGCACCTGGACGTACTGCGCTGCCTCGAGGAGGGAATCCTCGGTGCCCGTGTCCAGCCACGCGGTGCCCCGCCCGAGGTCGGCGAGGTGGGCGTCGCCGCGCTGCACGTATACGTTGTTGACGTCGGTGATCTCCAGCTCGCCGCGAGCCGACGGCTTCAGGTCGGCAGCGATGTCGACCACCGAGTTGTCGTAGAAGTAGAGCCCGGTGACGGCCATGTTCGATTTTGGCCGGGCCGGCTTCTCCTCGATCGACAGGAGCCGGCCGTCCGCGTCGGCTTCGGCCACGCCGTAGCGCTGGGGGTCGCGCACCTGGTAGCCGAACAATCGGCAGCCTGACGTCATCGTCGCGGCGTCGGTGAGCAGGCCGGCCAGGTCGTGGCCGTGGAAAATGTTGTCACCCAGGACCAGGGCGGCCGGATCCGCGCCTACGTGATCGCGACCGATCCGGAACGCCTCGGCCAGCCCGTTCGGCTGGGGCTGCACGGCGTAGTTCAGCGACAGGCCGAGGCCGGTGCCGTCGCCGAGCAGGCGAACGAACTGATCCTGGTCGTGTGGGGTGGTGATCAGCAGGATCTCCCGGATCCCGGCCAGCATGAGCACCGAGAGCGGATAGTAGATCATCGGCTTGTCGTAGACCGGCAGCAACTGCTTGCTGACTGCGCGGGTGACGGGATGTAGGCGGGTGCCCGAGCCACCGGCCAGGATGATGCCCTTCACGTCAGCGGTAGTTCGTGAACTGCAGGGCCACGCCGTAGTCGCCGCTCTTGAGCAGGGCGATGACCGCCTGGAGGTCGTCGCGCTTTTTGCCCGACACCCGCAGCTGGTCGCCTTGGATGCTGGCCTGCACGCCCTTGAACCCGCCGTCGCGCACGGCCTTGGCGATGACCTTGGCCTTGTCCGCGGAGATACCTTGCTGGAGGGTGCCGGTGATGACGTAGGTCTTGCCCGACTGGCGGGGGTCGCCGGCGTCCAGCGACTTCAGGGAGATGGAGCGCTTGACCAGCTTCTCCTTGAACACGTCCAGCGCAGCCTTGGCCCGCTCTTCGGAGTCGGCGCGGATGGTGAAGCCGAGCTCGCCGCTGGCCTCGATCGAGGCATTAGTGCCGCGGAAGTCGAAGCGCTGCGAGATCTCCTTGGCCGCCTGGTTGAGGGCGTTGTCCACCTCCTGTCCGTCGACCTTGCTGACGACGTCGAACGAGGCGTCGGCCATCGCGGTGTTCCTCCTGGCTGCGGTCAGGGTGTCCGGGCGCCCCGGCCGGTCGGGTACGCTTTAGCGCGCTGCCGGTCGCCGGTGGTGTACCTGGCGGGTTGCCCGAGTGGTCAAAGGGAACGGTCTGTAAAACCGTCGGCTCAGCCTACGTTGGTTCGAACCCAACACCCGCCACCGTGCCGTCGGCCCACTTGAACGTGCCGCCTGCCGGAAATGCGGCCTTGAAAATGCGGCTCGCCGAGCTCGTGTACCGTCTGCTCTCGGTTCGGCGCGCTCGCCCGCGACGGATCGCTGCCCCCTTAGCTCAGTCGGCAGAGCGTCTCCATGGTAAGGAGAAGGTCTAC
>JBDUAD010000115.1:0-8101 GCA_040004775.1 bacterium
AGGGTTGGCTCCGTTCCGCGACGACGTCGTCATCGCCACCAAGTTCGGCTTTGCGCTCGATACCGGCGGTCAGCAGGCCGGCGTCGACAGTCGTCCGGAGCACATCAAGGAGGTTGCCGACGCGTCCCTGTCCCGGCTCGGCGTCGACGTGATCGACCTGTTCTACCAGCACCGGGTCGACCCCGACGTGCCGATCGAGGACGTGGCCGGCGCGGTCAAGGAGCTGATCGAGGCGGGCAAGGTCCGCTACTTCGGCCTGTCCGAAGCCGCCCCCGGCACCATCCGGCAGGCGCACGCCGTGCAACCGGTCACCGCCCTGCAGAGTGAGTACTCGTTGTGGTGGCGAGCGCCGGAGACCGACGTGCTGCCGGTGCTGGAGGAACTGGGAATCGGCTTCGTCCCGTTCAGTCCGCTCGGACGCGGCTTCCTCACCGGGACCATCGACCAGAACACCGAGTTCGACCAGTCCGACATGCGTAACGGCCTGCCGCGCTTCACCGCCGAGGCCCGTCAGGCCAACCAGGTCCTGGTCGAAGTTCTGAGCACGCTGGCGCGCAGCAGAAGCGCCACCACTGCCCAGGTCGCGCTGGCGTGGCTGCTGGCCCAGAAGCCGTGGATCGTGCCGATCCCCGGTACCCGGCGCCTCGAGCGGCTGGAGGAGAACATCGGCGCGGCCGACGTCGAGCTGAGCGCTGCGGATCTGCAGGAGATCGACGACGCCACCGCCGGGATCCCCGTCCAGGGCGAGCGCTACCCCGAGCACATGGCGCGCATGACCGGCCGGTGAAGATTTTCAGACCGGCCCGCCGATGACCTTGGAAACCGTCGACGGCGCGGGCAACTCAACGAACCCGATTGCCGGTTTTGGCCTGTCCGGGCTCGGTGGGCGAGTTCGGAGAGCCAGAAGTGGACTGAGGTCTGGTCGGCGACCAGTGCCAGTCCGAGCCCAGTGACTCTTGCACGGCTTGACGCTCCGCTTCGGTGAGCTGCGCGGAGATGGTGCGAATGCAGTCGTGCGGCGTGGCGACCTCTGTCCCCGACGAGTCGCACAGCTCGATGTTGATCGACCACGAGGCGTACTCGATGAGCAGGGTCCAGTCCTCGTCGTCCGGGACGATATGACGATGACCGACCCCGGAGGCGAGGGCTGATGTGAAAGACCGTCGGCCCGGGCCGGGCGCCGATGAGGACGAGCTGCCGTTGGTCGATGTGCACGCGATCCGCATCCACGCTGAACCGAGCGTCGTCTGGACCGCACTCGCACGGATGCTGACCGGACGAGCCAGGACGATGGGACTGGTCGCGCCGATGTTGCGCGCTGAGCCCAGGCGGACCGCCGGCGATCCCCTGCGCACCGGCTCGACCGTGCCGGGGTTCGCGGTCGTCCACTCCGAGCCGCCCACGTGGCTGACCCTGCGCGGGCGGCACACCTTCTCCCGCTACCAGCTGACGTTCCGCCTGAGCCCCGACGCCGGAGCTACCGAGGTCCGGGCCGAGACGCGCGCCAGCTTTCTGGGCGCGAAGGGCCGGGTGTACCGGGCGCTGGTGATCGGCAGCGGCGGTCACACCCACGCGGTGCAGGGCATGCTCACCGAGCTCGCCCGCCGGTCTCGGCCCACCGCATAGGCCGCTCACGCGGCCGGACGCGCTCCCCGAAATCCAGGGCGCGACGTCACGAACATCAGCTTCTCAGGCCGCCAGCTCAGTTCAGGGAATTGGCGAAGGCAATGACTTCATCGAGAGTCAGCGCCGGGTGCTTCGGGTCGTCGTTGCTCATCTGATGGACCGCGAACGCCCGATCCGGAGCTTCGGTCCACACCACCAGGATGTCCTGCTCGAAACCGCGGTCGGCCGACGCCACAGCGGGATGGCCGTGCACCGTCGTCCGTCGCAGCACTTCGGGCAGGTTGCCGCCCAGCGACGCGGCCGGGCCGGCGCTGATGCTCACCGTGCCGGCCGCCCCGGCGTACGTCCGGATGCCGGCGTTGGCCTCCTTGCCGAAGCCTGTGGCAAAGCCGTTGAGGCTGGACCAGGCAACCGGCCGGGCCACATAACCGGCCGGCACCGTGGTGGGCGCCGGGACGGTCGCGGGGTCGAGCACCGGATGTGAACTTCCGTCGAACGCGTCGACCAGTTTTCGGCCAGCCAGTGGCGCACCCAACGTCACCTTCAACCGCTGTGACGGACGTTTGACATCGACACAGACGGCTGGCTGATACGTGGTCGACGTGGCCGGACGGACGTAGGTGGCAATCTTTATCGTCACGGCGGTGGCCGTCGCGGCGACCACGTAGGGCACCGGCGTCCAGAGGCAGGAGGGGCCACCCTGGATCTCGGCGTAAACCCACACGACGTCAGGGGCGGTCTCATCGGCGACCGGCGCCGTCCACCCCTCGGTGCCGACGAGCGTTTCCACGACTCCGTTCACGGTGACCGTTGCCGGTATCGCGGCCGGCGCAGCCGAAGGACGGTCCGACGACGGGCCGGCGATCCGCAGGAGAACCGGGATCGTCGCGACCACAACCACTACGACGGCGGCCAGGGCGATAGGGCCCCAGGAAGCCCGTGCCGGACCATGCCCGCTGGCGACGCGGATCATCGGCGCCAACGGCGGAGGGTCGGCTTGCGTGTCGGCCAAAACCTCGCCGTGTCGCCGCAGCCGGCTCTCCAGGTCCTGAGTCATCGGTATTCCTCTCCGAGTTCGCTGCGCAGATGACGCCGAGCCTCGAACAACGTCGATTTGACCGTGCCGGGGCTGCACCCCATCACCGCTGCCGCGTCGTTCACCGGCAGCCCCATCAGGTAATGCAAGGTGACCGCCACGCGCTGTCGGTGCGGGAGACGTGCGATCGCTCGCTCCAGGTCAAGATCGATCCCCGGAGCCAGTTGCGCCCCCGGTTCCGGAAAGGCAGCGTCGCGGCGCCGGCGTCGACCCGCCGATCGCCAGGACTTTCGTGCCTGGTCGGCAGTGATCGCCAACAGCCAGTTGCGGGCGGAGCCGCGTTCGGGGACGAAGCGCGTGCGGTTGCGCCAGGCGGACGTCAGGGCGTCCTGCAGCACGTCTTCCCAGGTGTCGGAGGCCCCGAGCCGGCGGGCCAGGTTCGCCATCGCCGACCAGTGGGGTGCCACCCAGTCCACGAATTGCCTCCCGCACCGAGTCCTCGGGACGCGCCGGCACGTCGGCTGCCACCTCGCCCACGCCTCTATATACTCCGGCCGCCCTGGTTCGGTTGGGTGACGACGGACGGAGATCAGCGGCCAGAAGTGTTGCGCCGAGATGCCGGGGATCAGGCCAGCGCGTTCAGCTGGCCGATGCGGATGGCGTTGCCGAACGGGTCGCGCAGGCCGAAGTCGATCCCGTAGGGCTTCTCACTGGGCTCGTCGGTGAACTCCACGCCCTTGGCCTTGAGGTCTTCGTAGGTGGCGTAGGCGTCGTCGGTGGTGAAGATCAACCATCCGCCGGTGGCGCCCTTGGTCAGCAGTTCGCGCACCTGCTCCGCGGTGGAACCGTCCATGGCCGGCGGCCCCGGCTTCTCCAGTAGCACCTGGCGCTCCGGGTGGCCGGGCACACTAACGGTCAGCCAGCGCATGAAGCCGAGGTCGGTGTCGTTGGCCACCTCGAGGCCGAGCGTGTTGACGTAGAAGTCGAGCGCCTGGTCCTGGTCCAGCACGAAAATCTGCGATTGGGTAAGCGCGTTCAGCATGGCGTTGTCCTTTCGGCGTGGGCGGTGAATCGGCGTCTAGGACGTTATTCAGAACCGCCCTTCGAGGCTTCTCCGAAACTGCTCGGCCTCATCCAGGCCCGGGCGAAGCACGACGGCACCGGCGTGACCGGACCGCGGCGTCGGTAACTGGACGGCGACTCGCCCACGATCTGGCGAAAGGTCCGGCTGAACGTCCCGAGGCTGGTGAAGCCAACGACCACGCAGATCTCGGTGACGCTGCGGTCGGTGTCGCGCAACAGGTACATGGCCCGTTCGACCCGTCGCCGCTGCAGGTAGCGGTGGGGCGTCTCGCCGAACGCGGCCTGGAAGGTGCGAATGAAATGCGCCTGGGAAACGTGCGCCAGCGCGGCCAGGGTGGGCAGGTCGAGTGGCTCGGCGTACGCGCGGTCCATGGCGTCGCGAGCCCGAAGAAGCAGGCGGTTGCTCTGCTCGACCGCCCGGCTCACGCCGCGGTGCCCGGGTCGACCGATTCCATCACGTCAGCGCCGATCGGCGTCCAGTTCGCCGGGTAGCGGCTCGTCGTGAATGAGCACCAGCCGGGACACCGCGCGGGTCATGACCACGTAGAGCCGGCGCAAGCCGGAAATACGGGTGGGTTCGGCGGCGACGATGCCGGCCGGCTCCACCAGGACGACCGAGTCGAACTCCAGGCCCTTGGCCTCCCCGGCCGCCACCACCGAGATCCGGGCGTCGGCCTCCTCGGCCAGGCGATGGGCGTCGAGCTCGGCCGCGCGCAGCTCGGCGTGGACGGCGTCGACCTGAGCGTCGGGCACGATCACCCCGATCGAGCCCTCGACCGGCACGCCGTCGACCACGAGGCATCCGCGCACCGCCTTCACCAACCCAGCCCGCGGCGCGCTTCCCACCGCCCCGTTTCCCGGACGCACGGACGACGAAGGCGGCAATTCGGCCGCGATGTGCGGCAGCAACCGGTTGGCCAGGACCAGCACCTCACCCGGCACGCGGTAGCCGATGGTCAGTGGACGCACCGACGCGCCGGCGTGTCCGAGGTGATCGAGGGTGAGCGGCCACGAGCCCGGTGCCCACGGTGCGGTGGCCTGGGCCAGGTCGCCGAGCACGGTGACCGATCCGAGCGGACTGCGTCGCGCCACCGCGCGGCACTGCATGGCCGACAGGTCCTGCGCCTCGTCGACGACCACGTGGACGTAGGACTCGGCGCCGTCGAGCAGTCCCCGCAGCTCGTCGAGGAGCACCGCGTCGGCCGGCGTCCACGGTGCCTGCCGCAACGACCGGGGCGGCGAGGCCCACGCCAGCTGCGCCCGCTCGGATTCCTCGAGCTCCGGGGCGTTGCGAGCCAGCAGGTCCGGGTTGGTGTAGAGCCGGGCCAGCAGCTCGGAGGCCGAGAGCGGCGGCCATACCGCGTCGACTGCTGCTCTAACCGACGGTGATCGGGCCACCCGGTGGGTCTCGGCGTCGCTCGGCGCCGCACCCACCGCCTCCCGTTGGCGACGGACGTCCTCGGCGACCTGGAGCAACAGCCGCTCGCGGGCCGGGTTCCACCGCAGGTGTCCAGATAGGAACGCTCGGCGCGAGTCGTCGACGTAGCGACGCAGGTGGTGGGCGCCGACCCGGTGCCGCTTGGTGCCGAGCACGGCGACCACGTCGTCGACCGGCTTGACCACGTGGCGCAGCACTGCTCGCCGCAAGACCGCGGCCATCCGCGCGTCGCCCTTGAGTACCGCGGTGGCCACCGCGTCCGCCGCCCGCACCGGCTCCGACGCCACCAGCTCATCCACCGTGGTCTGGGCGATGCCGCCCTCGCCGAGGGCCGGCAGCACCTGGGCGATGTAGTGCAGGAAGGCCGCGTTCGGCCCGACGACGAGCACACCGGTGCGCCGCAGCCGCTCGGGGTAGGTGTAGAGCAGGTAGGCGGCCCGGTGCAGGCCGACCGCGGTCTTGCCCGTGCCCGGTGCGCCCTGGATGCACAACGATGTGTCGAGGTCGGCGCGGACCAGCTCGTCCTGATCAGGCTGGATCGTGGCCACGATGTCGCGCATTGGCCCGACGCGCGGGCGCTCGATCTCCTGACGAAGGATGTCCGACTCCAGACCGAGGCGCTCACCGCGGTCGAGGTGCTCGTCCTCGTACGACGTCAGCTGCCCGGCGTCCTCGCCGCGGCCGAAGCCGAAGCGCCGCCGCAGCGTCACGCCCATCCGCTCGGCCGGCGTGGCCCGGTAGAAGGCCCGAGCGATGGGAGCGCGCCAGTCGATCACCACCGGGTTGAGGTCGTCGTCGCGCACGTGGCGGCGCCCGATGTGCAGGACCTCGTCCTGACGGCTGGAACCGCGTCCGGCGGTGTCGTCTCGGTCGATCCGGCCGAAGAACGGCGGGGCGTCCGGTTCGGCTCCCAGGGCCCGCAGTCGATCGGCGCGCAGTCGGCCGAGGCTTTCGCTGGCCAGCGCGTCCACACCGAGATCGGCGATGCGTTCGGTGGCGGCCTGCATGTGCGTCAGGCAGATCCGCGCATAGTTCAGCTGGCGCCGCTCGTCGTCCAGTTGGGTCTCGGCCGAGCTGGCAACGTCGGCGTCCACGAGGCGAAAACTCTACCGTGGGGCCGAGGCGGTTGACGCGGGCGGGCGAGGTTCGACTCAAGCGTCCTTGACGACCCGGTAGCGCAGGTGGCTCGCCTTCGATCCCTCGACGATGCTGATCGGCTGCAAGCGAATGTGGCCACCGGTGTCGTCGAGCAGCCGGGTTCCGGCGCCGAGCAGCACGGGGACGAGGTGAACACGCACCTCGTCGACGAGCCCGGCTCGCAGCAGTTGGCCGCCGATGCTGGCGCTGAAGACGTCGACGTCCTTGTCGCCGGCGATCCCCTTCGCGGTCGCGATCGCCTCGTCCGGGCTGGACACGAAGGTGTACACCCCACCGGCGGGCACATCGTCGGGTTCGCTGTGCGTGACGATGATCGTTGGGGTGCGGGCGTCGGAACCGGGTCCGTGGGAACCCCAGCTGTCGATACAGGTGTCGTAGGTTCGCCGCCCGGCGATGCTGGCGCCGACGGTGTCCTGGCTGTCGGCGTGCACGTCACTACCGAGTTGATCGTCGCCGAAGGCCCATTCGTGCAGGACTTGGCCGCCATCGCCCATCGGCTCGTCGATGCGAGGGTTGGCGGCGGTGACGTAGCCGTCGAGCGACATGCTGATCTCGAACCGAACGCTGGTCATGGCGTAGTCGTCCTTTCGTGGCCGGCGGCGGCGCCGTCGGCGGCGGAAAGCGGGTGGAGGTGAGGATGAACTCGGTGCGCCAGTTCGGCCCGTCGTCGCTGCGTTCCCAGGCCGCGGTGATCGTGTTGGCGTCGTCCGAAAAGGGTGGGCCTTCAGCCATGACGTGCCTGTCCGATCAGAGTCGGCGGCCGGCGGCCGGCGCGGGCGAGATCCGCTGCGAGGCGCACCGTCCGGTCACGGCGGCCCCAAGCCACCACCGCGGCCACCCCGAGGAACCCGGCGGGCCCGATCGCGTCCACGCCGCCGACATGCACGACGGTGAGAGTGACCGCGCCGACCATTAGTGCGACGAGCGCGGCAGCGGCCGCGCCGACCAGTCGCGGGATCAGCAGGCCGGCCGCGCCGGCGATCTCGAGAACGCCGATGGTGTGCATGCCCGCGGCGCTGATGCCGAGGTCGGCGAACTTCGCGACAAGGTGTGGGTCGGCGCCGAGCTTCGGCGCGCCGGCCCCGACGTACGCAAAGGCCAACACGGCCTGCGCGAACCACAGTCGGCCGGTGGCCGGTTTCGGAGCGCGGACGCGGGAGGTCGAGGCGGTTCGAGGTGCGGTGGCGTGCATGGTGCTCATGGCTCATTCCTTTCGGGTGTGGTGCGGCCGCGAAGTGCGGCCCGCGCTTACTCGGGCGTCGAGCGAGCTGTCAATGAATCGACACTCGCGGTCGAGGACTTCGGTCGTATCCATCGACGGCTGCACCGCTCCCCGACAGCGATCCAGCGGCGTTGAGCGGGGATGTGGTCGTGGGTCTCGTCAAAGCGGTGCCCTGAGAAGGCGGCGATATCGGCGATGGTCATGGCGTCCTACTCAGGCGGTGGCGAGCCACGTCTCGTGGGCGCTGCGGACGGACGTCCACAACGTGCGTAACCGCCTAGGTGAGACGTCCGGAACAACGTCGAACTCGTCGGCGAGCAGGGTTCGCCAGTCGGCGAGCGACTCGATGGTGACCGCCGCCTGGTCGGTGCGGGTCCACAGGCAGCCCCGCAGCACGGACGACCCACCGGCGTGCCGGCGCTGCGCCGTCACGGTGCGGGCGAAGCTCGACGCAGGGGAGGTGGAGTTGTACGCGTGCCGCGCGGCGAACGTCGAGAGCGGCACCGCGCAGTCGACGATGCTGACGCCGCCGAACGAC
>JBDUAD010000116.1:0-8005 GCA_040004775.1 bacterium
GAGCTCGGCGCGGGCCCGTGTCCGTGCCGACCGGGCACAATGGCCGTCATGACCGGCACCACCCGCGCCCGCCTCACGGCCGGCGTCATCTCGCCCTTGCGCTCGGTTCCGGCGTCGATTCCCCGGCCCCACTACGTCGACGCCCGTGGCCGAAGCAAGGCCGGTCCGGCCGATTTCGACGACGCCGTGGTCAAGGACGGGGACACGATCGCCCGGATGCGCCGAGCCGGCCGGATCGCGGCCCGGGCCCTGGCCGAGGTCGGCCGGCATGTCACTCCCGGCATCACCACGGACGAGCTCGACCGGATCGGCCACGAACACCTTTTGGCCGCCGGCGCATACCCGTCCACCCTCGGCTACAAGGGGTTCCCGAAGTCGCTGTGCACATCGCTGAACGAGTCCATCTGCCACGGCATCCCGGACTCGACGGTCATCGAGGACGGTGACCTGGTCAAGGTCGACATCACCGCCTTTGTCGACGGCGTGCACGGTGACACCTGCGCGTCCTTCGTGGCCGGCACGGGCCGGCCGGAAGTGGTGGAGCTGGCCGAGCGCACCCGCGAGGCGATGACGCGCGGCATCGCGGCGGTCCGGCCCGGGCGTCCGGTCAGCGTCATCGGACGGGTGATCGAGTCCTACGCCCGCCGCTACGGCTACGGCGTGGTGCGCGAGTACACCGGTCACGGCGTCGGCCCGTCGTTCCACACCAAGCCGACGATCCTGCACTACGACGATCCGCGGGCGACCACGGTGCTCGAGCCGGGGATGACGTTCACCGTCGAGCCGATGATCACTCTGGGCGGCACTGAATGGCGGGTGTGGGACGACGGCTGGAACGTGGTGACCACCGACGGGTCCTGGGTCGCCCAGTGGGAACACACCGTGGTCGTGACCGACGACGGGGCGCAGATCCTCACCACCGCCTGAGCGGACGCCCGCCGTGCCTACGTCTGACCCGTGGGCACGACTGCGGTGGACAGCGGGCCGGACGTGGAGGTCGGCGGCGTTCCTCTGGTCGGCTAGCCGTCGCCCATTTCGGGCCAGTTGCCGGAGATGCCGGCGCGACCTACCCCCGACCGTGCTTGGGAGGGCAGGGTCGGCCGAGAAGGTCCCGGCGACGGGCGACGCCGGAACGTTGCATCGGGGCTGGAGGTGGTCGAGGAGACGGTCGGTGACGGCGAAGTCCCGGGACTCTCGCTGGGCTCGGAACTGTCGCTGGGCTGGGAGCTCTCGCTGGCCGGCGAGCTCGTGGTCGGCTCCGCCGAGCCCGAGCCCGAGCCCGGGCTTGATCCCGACGGCGAAGCCGACGGCGACGGCGACGGCGACGGCGACGGCGACGGCGACGGCGACGGCGACGGCGACGAGCTGGGCGTAGCCGACGTCGACGGCGAGGTCGACCCCGAGGGGGACGGTGACCCGCCCGGCCAGCTGAAGGGACCGGTGGTCGGCGACGGAAACGGCTGGAGGTTGACGGAGGACGGCGCCGGAGCATGGAAGATGTCGTGGGCCGGGCGCTGCAACGTGTCCGGCAGAACACCGATCGCCGCAGCGGCCGCCATACCGCCGACCACAGCCGTGGCACCGACCGCCGCCGCGCCGAGCCGGGTCCGCAGGCGCCGGCGCGGCGCCGTTACCGCGCGCCGGGGAACGACGGCGACGTGCTGGAGCCGGGCGCGAAAGTAGGCCACCGCCTCCTCGGTGCGTTCGAGTTCGTCCGGGCGCCCGGGAGCACCGACCGCCACGAGCACCGCGGTCACCGGATCCCGCGGATCGCCGCGGCCGGCCAGCACGTCATCGTCGGTGGCCACGCCGGCGCCCCCAAGCCACTCGTAGGGGCTCATGCCGCACCTGCGGACAGGAAACGAAGAATCTTCACGCGGCACCGCCGGCTTCCAAACGCCCGCGCAGAGTGCGCAGACCGCGCGAGGCGGACGTGCGCACCGCACCGGGCCGCTTGCCGAGGACGGCACCGGCCATGGCCGCGTCCAGCCCGACCACCGCGCGCAGCAGGACCGCCTCGGCCTGGTCGGACGGCAGCGTGGCGATGACGGCCAGCGCGTCGCGGGTGGACAGCCCGTCGAGCACCTCGCGCTCGACGTCGGCGGAATCGGCCAGGACGCTGAGCCGCTCGGCCGGGACCGGGTCCACCGGGCGTCGGCCGCGGGCACGCAGCAAGTCGATGGCACGGTTACGGCCGATGGTGGCCACCCAGCCGCGGAACTGGTCGGCCTCGCCCCGGAAGGACGGCAGGTCGCGGCACACCGCGGCCCACGTCTCCGAGGCAACGTCGTCAGCATCGTCACCGACCAGGAAGCGCAGATAGCGGACCAGCCCGGGATGGACCGCTCGGTAGACGACGACGAACGCAGCCTCGTTACCGCCGCGGGCCGCCGACAGCGCAGCGTCGAGGTCGGCGGCGGTCAGGGCACCGGACGAACGGGCCGCGCGCGACGACGGTGGGGACGGCGCCGGCCGAGGACCCAAGCGCTCACCGTGGCGGCGCGCCGCACCCGCGTCCGCGCTCACCGCCACCCCCCGGACCGACACCAGCCGACCTTCGTAGTGTGCCATCGGCCGGCGCCGGGCGCGCTCCCGGCGGCAGGCGGGGGCCGGGCCGGGCCGTCGACGTCGCACGGAAACGGCGAAGGGCTCGGTCGCAGAGGCGACCGAGCCCTCCCCCCATCGTGCCCCCTCAGTAATAGTGGGTGCGCCCCCCGATGCCACGGCCGAGCGATCCGGCCAGGGCCAGTGCGGCACCTACTACCAACACGATGATTCCGAGCGTCAACAGCAACGAGCTGTGGACGACGAGTCCGAGAACGAGCAGAATTACTCCGAGGATGATCAACACGAGTCCTGTCGACGAGGGGCGGGAACGGCTGCTCAGTAGCGCGGCGCGTCCGGGTCCTGCAGCCCGTTCGGGGCGAGCAGGGTGGTGCCTTGGTCGTGATGGATCACGTCGGTACGACGCCGGGCGAAGGTGAGCACCAGGGCGATCAGCAACCCGAGGCCGCCGACGACCATCAGGATGACGCCGACCGTAGTGAGATCCACGCCCTGCACCTGTTTGGTCACCGCGAACTTCAGGATGGCGCCCAGGGCTATGAGCACCAGGCTGGCGCCGATCATCATGCGTACCTCCGCGCGGCCGGAAAAAGGTTCCCGGTCGGCGCAGCGATCGCTGCACCGGTCGGCCGTGTCCGTGCACCGCACTATCTACAGCGTCGGCGGCCCCGAAAACGTCACACCCCTGAACATTCGGACGACGTTTATGCGGCTGCGGCCCGCTTCCGGCCCGATTCTCGGTCCGTAGCCGCACAAATCTGGGCACGCTGGTGACGCCGTTCACCCGGTCGCGTGCTGGCGGATCCAGGCGTGCATGGCGATGCCGGCCGCGACACCGGCGTTGATCGATCGGGTGGAACCGAACTGGGCGATGGAGTACACCGCGGCGGCCGCGCCCCGGGCTTCGTCGGTCAGCCCGGGGCCCTCCTGCCCGAACAACAACAGGGCCCGCCGGGGCAGTCGCGCCGTCTCCAGCGGGAGGGAGCCGGCCACGTTGTCGATCGCCACCAGGACCCGCTCGGTCCGTGCGGCGTGCTCGACCAACGCGGCGACGTCGGCCACGTGCACCAGGTGCTGGTAGCGATCCGTGACCATCGCCCCGCGCCGGTTCCAGCGTCGACGGCCGACGACGACGACCTCGGCGGCCAGGAAGGCATTGGCCGTACGCACGACCGTGCCGATGTTGGCGTCGTGCTGCCAGTTCTCGATCGCCACCGCGAAGTCGTGGCGGCGGAGGTCCAGATCACCGCGGATCGCCGCGACGCTCCAGTAGCGGTAGCGGTCGATTACATTGCGGCGGTCGCCTTCGGCCAGCAGGACCGGATCCAGCCGGTCGTCGGCCGGCCACGGACGGGGATGTGGCCCGACGCCCACGCTCAGGTCCGGCGTGGCGTCACCAGGGGGCGTGCCATCGGCCGGCGGCGTCTCGGCGGCGCGGCCAGTGTCCGGGTCGGTGCCCGTCGGCCCGCTCAGGCCAGGCCCAGGTCGGCCAGGCTGAACGCGGCCCGGCAGGCCACGCCGGCCGCCTCGATCGCCACCACCCCGCCACGGTCGACGATCAGTGCCGCACCGATCACATCGGCTCCCTCGCCCCGTGCGGCCTCGATCGCCGTCAGCGGGCTGCTGCCGGTCGTCGAGACGTCCTCGACGATCAGCACCCGGCGACCGGTCACGGACGGGCCCTCGATGCGCTGCTGCATTCCGTGGCGCTTCTCGCTCTTGCGCACGACAAAGGCGTCGACCGCACCGGCGCCGGCGTGGAGCACCGCGGTGGCCACAGGGTCGGCGCCGAGGGTGAGGCCGCCGACCGCCTGGTAGTCCCAGTCCCACGTCAGCTCGCGCAGTACGCGCCCGACCAGCGGGGCGGCCTCGCGGTGCAACGTGATACGCCGCAGGTCGATGTAGTAGTCGGCCTGCGCACCGGAGGACAGCGTGACCCGCCCGTGCACGACGGCCAACTCGCCGATCAACTCCAGGAGGCGATCGCGGTCGTCCACGGCGGCCACCTTAAACCGGCCGTCGGTCTTGACCGTCCATGCGAACATGTGTTCGTGACCGGAGTCGGCATCCTGCACGCTGATCTGGACGCGTTCTTCGCCTCGGTCGAGCAGCGGGACAACCCTCGCTTACGCGGACGACCGGTGATCGTCGGAGCCGGCGTCGTCCTGGCCGCCAGCTACGAGGCCCGAGCCTGCGGCGTCCGCAGTGCCATGGGCGGCGCCCAGGCGCGTCGCCGGTGCCCCGAAGCGGTGGTGGTGGACCCGAACTTCTCGGCCTACGTGGCCGCCAGCCGAGCGGTGTTCGAGGTCTATCGACGGACCACGCCACTGGTGCGCGAGCTGTCCATCGACGAGGCGTTCCTCGACGTGCGGGGCCTGGGTCGGCTGGCCGGGCCGGCCCCGGCGATCGCCGCCCGGCTGCGGCAGGAGGTCCGCGCCGAGGTGGGCCTGACCATTACCGTCGGGGTGGCCCGGACCCCGTGGCTGGCCAAGGTGGCCAGTGGGGTGGCCAAGCCCGACGGACTGCTCACCGTGCCGGTGGACGGCGAAGCCGACTTCCTGCGCCCGTTGCGCGTGGAACAGCTATGGGGGGTCGGACCGGTGACGGCCGGGCGGCTGCAGGCGCTGCACCTGCGCACGGTCGGCGACGTGGCCGGTTACAGCGAAGCCGAGCTGGTGTCGATCCTCGGGCGCGGATCCGGGCGGTTGCTGCACCACCTGGTCACCCGCCGCGAACAGCGGCCGGTCCGCGGCGGAGCGGACCCGGCCCGGCGAGCCGCCAGGTCCGGTCGCAACGTCACGCACCGCCGTTCGATCGGCTCCCAGTGTGCCCTCGGCCGCTCGCCGACGTCGCCCGCCCGGGCCGAGACCGTCCTCTCTGGCCTGGTCGACCGGGTGACCCGGCGGATGCGCCGAGCCGGACGCGCAGGCCGCACGGTGATCCTGCGGCTGCGCTTCGACGACTTCACCCGGGCCACTCGCTCCCGCACGCTGCCACTGGCCACCGATTCCACCGCGGCCATCCTGGCCGCCGCCCGCGGACTGCTGGCTGCGGCCGCGGAGGAGATCGCCAGCCGGGGCCTCACCCTGATCGGTATCTCGGTCACCAATCTCGACGGGGACGGCTGGTGCCAGCCCGAGCTGCCGTTCGAGACCGTGGCCGGCCTGGACGCCGCCCTGGATCGCGTGCGGGACCGCTTCGGCTCCAATGCCCTGTCCCGCGCCACCCTGCTCGGCCGCGACCCGTCGACGCTGGACGAAGCCGCGGTCGAGGCCGGCCCCTTCCCTACCGAACCCTCCAGGTGAGCACCCCGTGGCCACGCTGGGGTTAGGACAGGTCGACGTAGGGCTCGTCGGTGTCGGCGTCCCAGAGCAGCGCCATCACGGTGAACTGCCGGGGCTCGCCCGGGGCCGGACGGAAGTGGTAGCACAGGAACGTCGAGCCGTCCGGGGCGGTCAGCACGCTGCAGTGGCCCGGCCCGACCAGCCCGACCTCAGGATGCGGCGCCAGCACGAGGTGGTCACCGGACGCGGTGACGTCGTGCCACTGCCCGGAGGCCTCCTCGACGACCATCCCGACGCCGTAGCGACCGGTGAAGTTGCCACCGCTGTAGAGGACCACCGGCCGACCAGCCGGCGACGTGCACGCCGCGGGCCCCTCTAGCGTGGTCCAGCGCACCGTGTCGCCGCGATCCCACTGCACGCCGGGAACGTCCTTCCACGGCATCGAACGCTGCGGATCGAACACCTGCCAGTCGGCGTGGCCGCGGGCCACCACGGTCAGCGCCGAGGTCAGCCGGCGCAGTTCGTCGTCGACGTCGGCTTCGACCAACCCCGTCCCCAACGGCTCGTCGACGACGAAGTCGGTGGCGAACAGCAGCCGTAACCGGCCGTCGGGCAGGACCCGTACGTCGGGGTCGATCGAGAAGTCGAGGTCGGGGGTGAGCACCTCGCCGCTGTCGCGGAAGGGGCCTTCCGGCCGTGCGGCGTCGGCCCGGCGGATCTGGTGGTGCTGGTGACCGGCCGGGTCGCCGGCTCCGGCCCCACGCGAGTACAACATCACCCACGGCCGGGCGAGGCCCGGTATGTAGCGCACGCAGGGCGCCCAGCACCAGGGATCGCGCCCGAGGCCGGGACAGCTCTCCCCGATCCGTCGCCAGCTCGAGGCATCGGCCAGGTCGTCGCCGGCGTAGACGGGGAAGCCCTCCGCGGAAACATAGACGTAGTAGCGCGCCACCACGCCCGCATCCGGCGGTGCCTCGACCAGGAACGGGTCGCCCTGGTCCTCCTCCGGGTACGGGCACAGCGCGGAGCGCCACCGCGGCCGGTCAGTTGCGCGACCGGCCGCGGTCGAGGCGCTTACGGTCACCGCGCCAACGCGCGCACGGTGACGTAGTCGAACCGGCTGGTGAAGCCCGCGCCGCCCATGGACACGAGGCCGATGTGGTTGAGTGAGCCGGCCGGCGCGGTCCAGGTGCCGCCCTTCTCCCAGCGGTGGCCGTCGAGGCTGGTGTAGGCCGTGAACCGGTCCTCCACCGCCCCCTTGCGGGCCACGATGCGCAGGTAGGTCTCGGCGCCGACCGGGCCGCCGACGGTGTTGCCGTAGGTCGGGTAACCCGGCGCTACCAGCGGCTGCTGCTTGCCGAACTCCGACTGCCGGGTGTTCCAGATGGACACCGACGCCAGCTTGACGTAGTTGTCGTCGCCGCCGTAGACCACCAAGCCACCCTGCACGTAGTTGAAGCAGCAGCCCTCGGCCGGGACACTCACCGAGACCTTCGTCTCCACCGCGTAGTTCCCGCTCGGAGCCGGCTCGGTGAGCACCGAGGCGGTCGAGTTGTCCGGCGGGTGCAGGTCAGCGGCCTGGGTCTGCCACTGCAGTTGCCCGCCGCTCACCGAATAGGTCGCCGGGTCGGGCGGACGCACCCAGGTCCACTGGTTCGACAGCGTGGTGCCATCGAACGAGTCGCTCAGGGTGCGGATCGGCCGGCTCGGGTGGTCGATGGGCAGGGGGCCGCGGGCGTGGTAGGCGGTGCGCTGCCCAGGTTGGGCGGCTGGAGCCGGCATCGGCTGGTCGGACGGGCCGCGCCCGCCGCGGACGGTCGGCCAACCGCGGCGCCAGTCGAGCGGGTCGATGAGCGCCGGGCGCTTGGTGAAGCCGACGTTGCCACTGAAGTACGGGTCGGTCCGGTCCACCGCGTGGTAGACGATCCAGTCCTGCCCGGAGTAGTCGGTGACCACCGCGTTGTGTCCCGGGCCGACCCAGCGGTTGCCGTTCTGGGTCAGGACCGGGGTACCGCCGACCCTGCTGGCCAGGATGGACACGCCTTCCCGGTCGACGAACGGACCGAGCGGGCTGCGGGAACGGGCGGCGAAGACCGCATAGCCGGTCAGCGGGCCGTTGCAGCAGTTGGTGGCCGAGCCCATGAAGTAGTACCAGC
>JBDUAD010000031.1:0-26231 GCA_040004775.1 bacterium
ATCACAAAAGCGATCCAGGAAGTCAAGCGCGCGTTGATCTTCCGCCGCTTCTGAGTCCGGCCACTGCGGTGTGGTCTCTGGCCATGGCGATCCCCAGAAGCAAACGTCCTCCAGCAAGCGATAAGCCTGTATTGGCTTCAGAGCCAGATGCCACCGCGCATGACCCCTTGCACCGTCAGGTCATCGTCGAGGATGACCAGGTCGGCCAGCCGTCCGACGGCGATGGTCCCGAGTTCGCCGTCGAGGCCGAGCACGCGCGCCGGGTTGCCGGACGCGGCCGCCGAGGCCCGCTCGATCGGCAGCCCGACCTCGCGCACGGCCCGGCGCAGCGCGTCGTCCATGGTCAGCGTCGACCCGGCCAGCCGGCCGGTGGCCGGCAGCCGAGCCTGGCCGGAGCGCACGGTGACGGTCTGGTCACCCAGGGGGTAGTCGCCGTCGCCCACGCCGGTGGCACTGATCGCGTCGGTGACGAAGACCAGCGGACCGGCGGCGGCGCGCGCGGCCAGCCGGACCATGGCCGGGTGCACGTGTACGCCGTCGTTGATCAGCTCGCAGGCCGCGCCGGAGTCCAGGGCTGCCCCGGCCGCACCCGGAGCCCGATGGGCCAGCGCCGGCATCGCGTTGAACAAGTGAGTGGCCAGCGACGCTCCGGCGTCGAATCCGGCGCGAGCCTCGGCGTAGTCGGCATCGGTGTGTCCGATTGCCGCAACCACGCCCGCCGCGCGGATGTCGGCGATGACCTCCAGGGCACCGGGCAGCTCCGGGGCGACGGTCATCGTGCGCACGCACCCGGCGCCGGCGTCGAGCAGCTTGGCCAGAACCTGGGCGTCGGGAGCCAACAAATGCTCGCGGTTCTGAGCGCCGCAGCGGGCGTGGGCCAGGAACGGCCCCTCGACGTGGGCACCCAGGACACCGGAATCCCCACCGGCCAGCGCGGACACCCAGCTCAGCTGCTCGCACATCGCATCGAGGTGGCCGGCCATGAGGGACACCAGCAGGCGAGTGGTTCCGTGCTCGGCGTGGGCGGCCGCGCCGAATTCGATGGCCGAAGCCGACGACGTGAAGTCGTGGCCTCCGCCACCGTGGACGTGCAAGTCGACGAAGCCGGGCAGCACCCACGCGCCCCGGACGTCGTGCGCCGGCTGAGGCGCGGGGTTGGAGCCGGTGGCGGCGATGCGCCCGTCGGCCACCTGCACCCAACCGGGCTCGAGGATCCCGTCCGGGGTGACGACCCGTCCGCCGGCCAGGGTCGTCACGCCGGCACCGAAGCCGCGGACCCAGCCGCGCGGTCAGACGCGCGGTCAGCCGGACGGCCGGTCGGGCACCGGTCGTCGGTGACGGGGTCAGCGAGCGGCCACCGCCAACCGTCCGTCGCCCCGACCAGAGCCCAGGCCGACAACGCCGCACCCGAACGGGCCGCGACGGGCCCGAGTCGCCCGAGCCGCACCGCCGGCGCCGGACGCCAGGTCGCGCGTCCGGCCAGCGAATGCTGCAGGGGGTCGAGCAGACGCGTGCCGGCGCCGGCCAGCCCACCGGCCAGCACCACGACGCCGGGATCCAGCAGCGCGGTGGCCGCGGTCAGCGCGGCGGCCAGGGCGTCGATGGCCTCCAGCCAGGCCTGCCGAGCGGCCGGCTCGGTGTCCAGCCGGTCGACGACGACGGCCGCGTCCGCCGGGCCGGTGCCGCCGAGCTCGCGGTAGCGCCGAGCCACGGCGGGGGCGGCGGCGTAGCGCTCCAGGCAGCCGCGTTGTCCGCACGGGCACGCCCGTCCGCCCGGGACGACCACCATGTGCCCGAGCTCCCCGGCCCGTCCGGTCGCGCCGTCGCGCAGGCCACCCGATCCGACGGACGCCGCGGCCACTCCGGTGCCCAGCGCGACGAGCAGAACGTCGGGTTCGCCGGCGCCGGCACCCAACACGGCCTCGGCGCGGGCCGCGGCCCGCACGTCGTGGTCGACGGCCACCGGCCGCCCGCTGCGCGAGGACAGAACCTCGGCGACCGGTACGTCGGTCCAGCCGAGATTGACCGCGCGGCGCACCGTGCCGGCCGCGGCGTCACCGCCCGGGCTGACCACGCCGACCGCTTCCACTGGCCCATCGGCCGCGCCGACCAACTCGGTCAGCAGGAATCGCGGCGGACCAGTACTTGCCCGGCATGTAGAAGCTGGAGAAGTTCTTGTCCGCGGAGTTGGCCGCCTTGACCTTGTCGAGGTCGGTGTACACCTCGTCCAGGGTGGTGGGCGGGGTGGTGACGCCGGCCTTGGACCAGAGGTCCTTGCGGTAGATCACTAAGCGGCTGCCGGCGTAGTACGGAACGCCGTAGAGCTTGCCGTCGGGCGAGGACACCGACTCGGCGAGGCCCTGCAGCCAGGTTCCGGAGTTGGCGAAGTCCGCCTTGTCGGCGCTGAGATCGGCGAAGGCGCCGCCGGCGATGTAGGACGCGGTCTGGGTGTTGCCCAGCTCGACGACGTCGGGGACGCCGGAGCTGCCGGCGAAGGTCGAGTCGAGCTTGGTCGTGTAGTTCGACCAGTTCTGCCACTCGACCTTGACCGTGGCTCCGGTGGCGGCCTGGAAGCGGGACGTGGCCTGCGCCACGACGGCCGGCCAGCCCTTCTGGGCGTCGCTCTGGAGCCAGACGGTGATCGTCTTGCCCTTGCCGTCGCCGTCCAATCCCTTGCTGGCACTCGTGGTCTTGTCCGACGAGCCCGAGCTGCCGCTGCCGCAGCCGGCTATGACGGCCACGGCTGCCGCTACTGCCACCGCGCTGAGAATCCTGCGCTTCACGCCGCCTCCTAAGAAATATTGGTCTATACCAATGCGGAGATTGGCATAGACCAATCTGGCTGTCAACCTTCGAGACCAAGTCGTTGCGTCCGGCGTTTCAGCGGAACAGGCAGAACGGGTGACCGGCGGGGTCGAGCAGAACTCGATCGTCCTCTTGCGGCTGAACGTCGGCCAGCCGCGCACCACAGGCTGCGGCCCAATCCACCGCGTCGGCCAGGTCCTCGACCAGGATGTCGAGGTGCTGACTGGCGGTCTGGCGCCCGGACTGTGCGGGCCAGTACGGGGCGTGGCACTGCTCCTCGAACTCGACGTCGAGCGTCACCTTCGGCGTCCTCACCGCCGTCCGAAGGCGACTCGGTCGCCGCCGCATCCTCAGGATCTAGTGTCTTCGAGCGTGGCGGGCGATCACCTCGTGGCGGGATGCTTCGTCTGCGATCAGCAAGCGGCGGCCCGTCTGCCGCCGCGCGACGAAGTCGTCCACACCGATCACTGGCGCGTGGCCCATGCCTTCAACAGCACCCTGCCCGGGTGGCTCGTGCTGTTGCCGACCCGGCACGTTGAGTCGTTCACGGAGTTGACGCCCCGGGCCGCCGACGAGCTCGGGCGACTCGTGCGTGATCTGAGCGTTGCGCTGGAGTCGGTCATCGGCTGTGTGAAGACCTACCTCATGCAGTTCTCCGAGGCCGAAGGCTTCTCCCATCTGCACCTTCACCTGGTGCCCAGGCTGCCCGACCACCCGGAGGACGCCCGCGGGCCGAAGGTGTTCACCTACCTGACGGACGATCGCGCTCACTGGCGGTCGGCGGCGGAGCTCGACACCATCGCCCTTGCCGTCCGCGCCGCGCTCGGGTGAGACTGACGACCGTCCCCGGTACCTCCGCCGGTGAATGTCGGACCGCTGGGCGACGGCGCCCACCGATGACGCTCCGAACGCGGGCACGATCAACCGGTCGCGATCAAGGCCTCTCGCAAGGTGCGATGGGCGGCGGCTCGCTCACGCGCGGCCGTGGGGTCGAGTCCGAGAGCGAGGTGCAGCACCGCGGCCCGGGCGTTCCACCCGCAGGCGTCCAGCGCGGCCGTTGCGGTGGCGGGGTCGGTACCGGCGATCTCGGCGACGATCCCGGCCGCCCGCTCGCGCAGCTTGGCGTTGGCCGCGACCACGTCGACCATGAGGTCGCCGTGCACCCGTCCGAGTAGAACCGCCGCCGCCGTGGTGACGGTGTTCAGCGCCACCTTCTGGGCGGTCCCCGCGTTGGTTCGCGTGGAGCCGCGCAGGACCTCGGGCCCGACCACGACAGTCACCGCGACGTCGGCCAGCACGGCCAGCGGGGAACCGGCGGCGTTCACGACGGCGATCACCGCGACGCTGTTCGTCCGGGCCGCCTCGGCCGCGGCCACCGTGTACGGAGTGCGTCCGCTGGCCGCTACCGCGACGAGGACATCGGCGCCACCGAGCCGCGCCGCAGCCACCGCCCTTCGACCGGCCGGCCCGTCGTCCTCGTCGGCGTCGGCGGGACGGCCGGTGGAGACGACATCCGGCCGGTCGTCGCCGGCGCAGCGGCCAAGGACGCGATCCGGCGCCAGACCGAAGGTGCCGGGCAGCTCCGCGGCCTCCCCGACGGCCAGGCGACCCGATGTGCCGGCGCCGAGGAACAGGACCCGACCGCCGGCTCGCAACCGGTCGGCCAGCAGCTGCGCAGCGTCGGTCAGCTGGTCGGTGCAGGCCAACAGGGCGACCGGTACCTGGGCCGCCGACTCCAGCAGCGCGGCCACCACCTGCTCCGCTGGGAGGGTGTCCAGCTCCAGGCGCGCGCCCAGCGCGGGTGGCTTGCGCCGGCTGGGTCGGCAGCGTTCACCACGTCTCGGTGACCTTCGAAAGGCCCCGGGGCGCGTCCGGATCACCGCCCCGGTCCAGCGCCAGCCGCCAGGCCAGTTGCTGCAACGGCAGGATCTCCAGTACGGGCAGCAGCTCTTCCGGCACGCCCTCGGTCACCAGCGGCAGGCCCGACGGGGGGCCGATCTGCAGTACGTCGGCTCCGATCTGCTGCAGTCGATCCAGCACCGGCGCCATGGCCGCCCCACCGCGGCCCGCGGACGTCACTGCGAGCACCGGCACGTCCGGGCCAATCATGGCCATCGGTCCGTGCAGCAGATCCGCTCCGCTGAACGCTTGCGCGCCGAGATAGCTCGTCTCCATGAGCTTTAGCGCCGCCTCGCGCGCGGTCGGATAGGAGTAGCCGCGGGCCGTGGTGACCAGATGATCGACGAAGCGGTAGCGCGCGGCCGCGGTGATCGCGGCCGATCCGGCCAGCGTGGCGGCGGCGGCGTCGGGCAACGCGGCCGCGGACTCGGCGGCGCCTTGGCCGCCGGGGTCGCCACCGGCCAGCAGGAGGTACAGCGCCAGAAGCTCTGCGGTGTAGGACTTGGTGGCCGCCACCGCCCGCTCGTGCCCGGCGCGCACGTCGATCTCAAGTTCGGCCGCCGTGGCCAGCGGGGAGTCCACGTTGTTGGTGACGGCTACGGTCAGGGCGCCGCACGAGCGGGCCGCGGCCACGGAATCGACGAGATCCGGCGAGCCCCCGGACTGGCTGATAGCCAGGAAGAGAACGTCGGACAGGTCGGGCCGCGAGCCGTAGACCGTCATCGTCGACGGTGACGCCAGGCCGGCCGGCAGCCCCATCCGGATCTCGGCCAGGTACTTGCCGTAGAGACCGGCGTGGTCGCTGGTCCCGCGGGCGGCGATCAGGACGAAGCGAGGTGCCCGGCGCCCGATCTGGCCCCGGACCGCGGCGATGTCCGCCGCCCCCTCGGTAAGCAGGCGGCCCAGGACCGCGGGCTGTTCAGCCACCTCGGCGGCCATCAGACTGCCCCGTTTGGGCGTCGGCGCGGTCATGGTCAGCCCCTCGTGGATCTGGCGCTGGACTCAGCGGCCGGCACGCGCTCGGCCAGGCGACGGGCAGCGGCGTCGAGCAGGCCGTCGTCGATACCCCGGGTCCGCAGCCAAGCCACGGTGGCCGGAAGCTCGGCCGGCCACCCGACGTCGACCACCACCACCGCCGGGTGCCCAGCAGCCAGCTCCAGCAACGGCTGCTGCCACGGATGACGCAGCGGGTCGCGCACGACGAGGACCAGGCTGCGGCCGGCGGCCGCGGCGGGTACCGCCGACGGATGGAGCGGTCCGCTGACGGTCAACATCTCGGCGTCCTCGACCAGTTGGGTGAGACGGGCCGCCAACGACCAGGGCCGGTCCCCCGTCGCCATCCCGTTCGGCGTGCGGCACTCGACCACCAACGGACGGTGCAGAGTCGGCAAGGGGCCAGAGACTTCGAGGCTGCGCGCGGCGGCGGAAGCAACGAGCGCCGGATCGGCGTAGCGGCCCGAACCGCCTGGACGGGCGGCCGAACGAGCGAGGGCGGCGGTGCGTTGGGCGGCGTTGGCCACTCGGCGCGCGTCGAGGCGCCCGGCAGGCACGGCGGCGACCACCGCCGCCGGTATCTCGTGCACCAGATGCGGGTACTCCAGCGCGCCGGTCTCGATCGCGTCCGCCCCGGCGCCCATCGCCGCAACGAAGCCCGGCACGATGCTGACCGTCCCGGCCAGCGCGGACATCTCCAGCGCGTCGGTGACCACGGTGCCGGTGAACCCTAGTTCCTCGCGCAGCAGCGTTGTGGTGATGGCCGGGCTCACCGTGGCCAGCGCCGCCGGGTCCAGGGCCGGTACCGCGAGATGGGCGGTCATCACCGCGCGGGTGCCCGCGGCCACAGCGGCCCGGAATGGAACGAGTTCGGCCGCGTCGAGCTCGGCCCGCGAGCGGTCGAGCGTGGCCACTTCGTGGTGGGAGTCGGTCCGGGTGGCGCCGTGGCCGGGGAAATGCTTGGCGCAGGCGGCGACGCCCGTGGCCTGCACGCCGTCGATCGCGGCGGCGACATGGCGGGCCACCCGAGCCGGCTCGGCTCCGAACGAGCGCAGCCCGATCACCGGGTTGGCCGGATCGAGGTTGACGTCGGCCACGGGGGCCAGGTCCACGGTGACGCCGGCGTCGACCAGCCGCCAACCGATGGTGGCGAGCACTGCCCGAGTGGTGTCGACGTCGTCGAGGTGACCCAATGCGGCGGCGCCCGGTGACGCGGGTGCCAATGCGCCACCGGTTGCCATCTCGCCGGGCAGGCGGGTCACATCCCCACCTTCCTCGTCCACCGCCACCACAACGTCCCGCCCGGCCGCCGCCCGAAGCACATCGGTGAGCTCGCGCGGGTCGGCCGACGGACCGAAGTTCGAGCCGAACAGAACGACCCCGCCGAGCCCGTCGGCCAGCGCGGCAGTCAACCAGGAGGGCACCGAGCGCCCGCGGAAGCTCAGTAGCAGGCTGCCCAGGGCTTGGCGCCTCAGCTCGTCGTCGGCCGGCACGACTAGCTCCTCTCGACGCAGCGTCGCGGTGCGGTGGACAGGAAGCGACAATTGGACTAGACAAATTGTATCGTGCAAGCTTCGCGGTAGCCGTGTCAATCCGCGACAGGATTCGACCGAACGCACCGCGACGCCGGCCACCGAGGAAGGGCAGCCCATGAGCACGCTCGTCGGTGACGCCGCCCGCCGGGAACCCAAGTATTACGCGGTGAAGCGACACCTGCTCGACATCATCGAGTCCCTTCCTCCTGGCAGCCTGGTCCCGACCGAGCGCGAGCTCACCGTGCGCCTTGGCACGTCGCGGACCACTGTGCGGCAGGCGTTGAGCGAGCTGGTCGGCGAAGGGCGCCTCGTCCGCCGCCAGGGCTCGGGCACGTTCGTCGCGGAGCCGAAGCTGTCGTGGCCTCTGCAGGTCAGCAGCTTCACCGCCCAGGCCACCGCACACGGTTTCGTGCCGTCCACCCGTCTGCTCGAGTCCAAGAAGGTCCGCGCCGACGAACCCGTCGCCGGACTGCTGCACCTGGCGCCAGGAGCGTGGATCTACCGGCTGGAACGCTTGCGGCTGGTCAACGACGCCCCGATGGCGGTGGAGACCTCCCACCTGTCGGCCGAGCGGTTTCCTGGGCTCAACACCCGGCTGCGGGGCGCGTCGTCGCTCTACGCGGTGCTGACCGAGCACTACGGCGTGGTCCCGGCCAGCGCCGAGCAGACGATCGAGACCGCCGCCGCGTCCCCGCGCGAGGCCGAGCTGCTGGACACCGATACCGGCGCGCCGATGCTCGTCCTGGCCCGGCACAGCTTCGACGCCAATGGCGAGCCGCTGGAGTGGGTGCGCAGCTTCTACCGCGGCGACCGGTACAAGTTCCTGGCCCGCCTCACGGTCTGACCGACTCCGCCGCAATCCGGCTGCAGGTCTCCCTGACGCTCCGGGCGACTCGAGGCCGATCGGGAACCCCAGTCACGCGGCCAGGCCGCTCACCCGCCAGTAGTACCCGTCGGGGTCCAGCAGGCGGAAGTCGCTCAGCCCCCACGGGCGGGCGGTCAACTCTTCATCCAAGGGCCATCCCGTCTCCGTAACCCGTGCGAGTTCGGCGGCGACGTCCTCCACTTCGAGCACGAGTTCCACCCCTGTCGGTGGACGACGCGCCGCGCGGTCAGCTACCGGGGAGCGAGCGGCCGCGCCCAGCCGCACGAGTCCCCGCTCGAGCGCGACGTAGGGACTGTCGGCGTTGCGCTCGTCCCGGATGGGGCGGAACCTCAGCACGTTGACGTAGAAGTCGACCGTGGCGTCCAGATCGACCGGAAAGATCTCGCATCGCAACATGGCCGGCATGGCGACAGCCTCGCACCGCTGCGGTAGTGAGGTCGCCGTCGGCGATCTTCTCCCTTTCCGTAGTGCGCCGCAGGTCGAGCCGCGCCATATTCGGCGAAAGTCAGCGACCTAGGGGTAAACGTGATTCCCAGACGCGCGTTCGTTCCGCTAGTTGCGCGGCCGCCTCGATCGTGCGACGAGAGCGGCCATCGACACGATTGTCGAGCAGAGCGTCGGCGCGGATGATCTGGGCGCGGGCGCTGGCACGAGGAACTCTGCTGTCGCCGCGGACGCAGGCGGAGCGCTTGCGCTTTGCGCCGCTGGACGGCGTGACGAGCCCGCTGAGCATCGGATACGGACTCGGAGTCTTCGAGATCCAAGGATTCATCGGACACTATGGGGCGATTCTCGGACACAGCTCCGCGATGTTCTACGAGCCGGTCGAGGACGCGACCATCGTCGTGGTCGGTAACCAGTCGACGAACTCCACGACCGCCACCACCACAGTGTTCGTGGCGATCGCGAAGCAGCTCTACCCCGCCCTGTTCCCCGCCACCGGATAGGGAGGATCTGTCGGCGACAGAGTGCTCAGACCGACTGATCCGGCATCTGCGCCGATCCGCGCTTCCTGCAGCGGGCCGACGACGGACCACTCGAAATCCCGTGGTGTACACGAAGGTGCACACAGAATGTGTACACCGCGCCGAAATCAAGCAACCCAATCTGCGCGGCACCGGTCTGCAGCTCTTCCTGGCGCGATCGCGCTCGACCGGTGGGGCCACGTGGTCGCCGGCATGCACGAACGCAAGGCCCGCATGGCCGAGCTCGGCGACGCGTTCGTCGCGCTGCCCGGCGACGCCGGCACCTTGGAGGAACTGTTCGAGGTCTTCACCTGGGGCCAGCTCGGGCTGCACACCAAGCCGACCGCCCTGGTCGACCCGGACGGCTTCTACGCCCCGCTGCTGAGCCAGCTCGACACCTTGACCGAGGCGGGCTACCTCGCGCCGGCGTACCGCGCGGCCCTCGGCGTCGTCCGCGACGCCACCGGCCTGCTCGAGTTCCTGCGGGACTACCAGCACCCACCAAGCAAGTGGATCCGCGCGGTGGATGCTCACCCGCAGAACGCCCAGCTGACCTCCGTCGCCTAGCTCCACCAGCAGGACGGCCGACTCCTGACCGTCCGGACCCGCGCCCGCGACCGGGTCTACTTGCCCGGCGGCAAGATCGAGCCCGGCGAGAGCCTGGAGCAGGCGCTGCGTCGCGAGGTCCACGAGGAGCTCAACGTTCAGCTACGTGAGGTCGGACCGACCCTGGTCGTGACCCCACCCGCCCACGGGCTCACCCCCGGCACCGAGCTCACCATGCACTGCTACAGCGCCGTACCCGAGGGAGCCCTGCGACCCGGCCGCGAGATCGACGAGATCGTCTGGCTCGCATCCCCCCTCGACCCGCGCGCAGCCCCAGCCGTGCAAGTCGTCCTGCCCGAGCAACCGCCGTCGGCACCGAACACCTGACCACGATCTCGTCTCGTCTCGTCTTGCGGAGGCAGTGGCTCACATGCCGCGGCGCCGTGGCGACACCCAAGCGGTGAGCATGACGCGCCGGCGGTTCGTCGGGTGGTGCAGGGGTCATCGAGTGGTCTGCCCCCCCCCCCGGCCGTAGAACGATGATCTGACGGGCGCCAGCAACCTGGCCCTGCGCTCATAAGCGCCGGATCAGCTTGGACTCCTCGGGTGGTCCGGGTGCTCGTCGTGCAACCTCCAGCGCGACACCGTCCCGCCGGGGATCCTTTAACGGGACACCTCTTGACCTGAGGTCTACGAGACCTCCGATTCAGTTTCGGGTGGTGGCGCTCAGTTCCACGACCCTTACTGGGTTCGGGTAGCGGTGATCCCGCCGTCAACGGGGATTTCGGCGCCGTGTAGGTAGGTGGCCTGGTCGGATAGCAGCCAGGCGACTGCGGCGGCGATCTCGTCGGGGGTTCCTGGGCGTTGTGCGGGGATGTTTGCTGTCATTTTGGTGATGATGTCGCTGGAATCGTCGTTGATCGGCGTGCGTGTGGCGCCCGGTGACACGGTGTTCACCCGTACGCCAGCAGATCCGAATTCGGCGGCCCAGCTGCGAGCGAGCTGGATTTCTGCGGCCTTGGTGGCCGAGTAGAGGCCGACGAACGGGTGTCCAACGTGGGCCATCCATGAACCGATGACGACGATGGCGCCGGCGCCGCGGTCGACCATCGCCGGGGCTAGCGCCGCGGTGAGTACGTGCGGGGCGCGAATGTTGATTGCCAGGGTGGCTTCAAGGTCGTCGTCACTCAACGACACCGTGTCTACCGGCGGGCACAACGCGGCGTTGTGCACGATGGCGTCGAGATGTCCGCCGGCAGCCTCGGTGGCCGCGTGCGCGAAGTCGCGCAGATCCTGGGGCTGGGCGGAGAGGTCGGAGGAGATGAAGACGGCCTGGCCGCCGGCGCGGGTGATGGCGTCGACCAGGGCGTCGCCGCGGATCTGGTTACGGCCGGTGATCACGACCCGCCATCCCTGACCGGCGAGGGTGCGCGCGGTGGCGGCACCTATTCCACTGGTGGAGCCGGTGACGAGGACAGTTCGGGCGCTATCTGTGGTTGTCATGGATCTAGTTCACCTGCGTGGAGCACGGCGGGCCAGGTCACATCGAGCCTGGTCACGTCACGACCTGGCTGGCGGTTGATGCGCGCTCCTAGGATTTCGCCATGCCAGCCGACCGTTCCGCGTTGGGTGCGTTCCTCCGCTCGCGGCGCGACGGTTTGACCCCGGCGCAGGCCGGCATCCATGCATTCCCCGGGCCGCGGCGGGTCCCCGGTCTACGCAAAGACGAGCTGGCGGTATTGGCCGGGTTGAGCCCGGACCACTACAGCCGCCTTGAGCAAGGCCGCCAACACACCATCACCGACGAGGTCCTCGAGGCCCTGTCGCGGGCGCTGCGCCTCGACGACATGGAACGGGCCCACTTGCGCGACCTCGCCAGTCCGTTGGTGCGCCGACGTTGGGAGACCCCTGACCGACCCATGCGTGCCGACCCGGGAATGTTGCGGCTGATGGGAGCGCTCGATCACGTCCCGGCCCTGCTGCTGGGCCGCCGCTCGCAGGTGTTGGCCCGCAACGCCCTGCTCACCTGCGTGCTAGGCACGGCGGTGGAACCCGGTTGGTCGTTCACGCGGTGGCTGTTCCTTGATCCCGATGCCCGGAACCGGATCGTGAACTGGGCCGATTTCGCCAGCGCAGCTGTCGGGGCGCTGCGCTACGAAAGCGGCCGACACCCCGAGGACCGGCTCTTGGCTCAGCAGATTGCGGAACTCCGCCGTCACGACGCGGATGTCGATCAGTGGTGGCTCGACCAGCGCGTCACATTCCGTACCTCGGTGACCAAGCACATCAGTCACCCCACCGCAGGCCCGCTCAGCTTCGGCATCGAGTCCGTCATCGGTCCGCACGATCCCGAGCAGCGGCTGGTCGTCTACACCGTCGAGCCCGACTCGCCGACCGCCCAAGTCCTGCCTCTCCTGGCCAGCTGGGTAGGCAAACCCGTCGAACACCTCGACTGACCCAGCGCTCACAACCGTCCTGTCGGTCGTGGTGGCGCCCCCGTTAGCGGCGCGAGGAGCCAGAGCAGCAGCGGCGCGGCGAATACGCCTCCGAAGTACGGTCGGCCGGGATCAAGCTCTGCGTCCGGCCACCAGATCTTTCCCTTTATTGGCAATTCAATTACTCTGTGTATCGGGCTACCAATCTTAAAGGAAGGTTAACAGTGCCACACCGTATGACGCCTAGAGTAGCAAAGTTGCCGGAATCTTCTGGCTTTGTTATTTGTGTCCTAGGGCTGGTTATAGGGTCACTTGTCGATCCGTGGTGGATCGGCGGCCTACTACTCCTTATCTCCGTAATTGCCTACCTTCCCTTTGTTCCAGCCCTGTTGCGCAGTATCAGACAAACAGCGGCAGCCGTAAGCCAGTGATGCTGAGTAGAAGCGGGCCCGCTCCGAAGGCTACGGCGGACGGACGAACGACGACGCCATCTTCGCCACACATAGGCCCAGCGCGCTGCCCTTCGCGGTGGGCCCAAGCAAGTTCCGGGGATGTCGCCTCTGGTGTCGGTACGCCTGCCCGGCGGGCGTGGTCGCGCTGTGACCCCGTCTGAACCGCCGATCCAGCTGACGAATGTTGGACAGCAACGCGTTGCCGCCGCCGGGTAAGACGAGTCCAATAAACGAACGTTTGTCAGACGGGCGTCTCGCCTGGCCGCTCGCCCGTATCGCCCGCAATTGAAAAAAACGCCTCAACGTCCATGGTTCCTGAGCCCTCCGCGCTGGCGGTATCGGCCCGCACCTGCTCCTCGAAGGCGACCAGCCGCTCATCGCCGGGGACGGTCTCCACGGCCCGGCCCACCGCGGGCCTCGGTGCGTTCCAGGACGTCCGTCGTGTTGACCGGCACTGAGACGGAGTGTGCCAGAGAAGATCATTCGTCAAGGGAGCACTTCATTACCTGCAACTGGCGGTGGGCAGCATGACGTGGTGAGCACGAGTCGCGCGGTGAGCGACTGGGGTCCGTGAGGCGAGCCCGGCATTCAATCGACGTTGACCCAGCCCAGCGTGCGCTCCACCGCCTTGCGCCACCCGGCGTATCCGTCGCGGCGCTGCTTGTCGTTCCAGGACGGTTGCCACCGTTGCGACTCCGACCAGTTCGCGCGCAGCTCGTCGGTGTCGCGCCAGAAGCCGACGGCCAGCCCGGCAGCGTAGGCCGCGCCCAGCGCCGTGGTCTCGGCGACGACCGGACGGGAGACCGGCACTCCGAGGATGTCGGCTTGAAGTTGCATACAGAGGTCGTTGGCCGTCACCCCGCCGTCCACCTTGAGCACCTCGATGTGCACGCCGGAGTCGGCTTCCATCGCCTCGCTGACGTCGCGGCTCTGGTAGCAGATCGCCTCGAGCGTGGCTCGGGCAAGATGGGCGTTGGTGTTGAAGCGGGACAGCCCGACGATCGCCCCACGGGCGTCGCTGCGCCAATAGGGCGCGAACAACCCCGAGAACGCGGGCACGAAGTACACGCCGCCGGTGTCGTCGACCTCGCGGGCCAGCGCCTCCACCTCGGCCGCGCCCGAGATGATTCCCAACTGGTCGCGCAGCCACTGCACGGCCGACCCGGTCACCGCGATCGAGCCCTCCAACGCGTACACCGCGGGCTCGTCGCCGAAGCGGTAGCACACCGTCGACAGAAGGCCGTTGCGGCTGCGCACCAACTCCGAGCCGGTGTTGAGCAGGAGGAAGTTGCCGGTGCCGTAGGTGTTCTTGGCCTCCCCGGAGGCGAAGCAGACCTGGCCGACCATGGCCGCCTGCTGGTCGCCGAGGGCAGCAGTCAGCCGCAGTCCTTCCAGCGGCCCGGGTCGTACCACCTGGCCGTACCCCTCGGCGTGGGAGGACGCCAGGATCTGCGGAAGCATCGCGCGCGGGATGCCGAAGAACCCGAGCAGCTCGTCGTCCCACTCGAGCGTCTCGAGGTCCATCAGCATCGTCCGGCTGGCGTTGGTGACGTCGGTGACATGCCGGCCACCGTGGCGCCCGCCGGTGAGGTTCCACACCAGCCAGGTGTCGATGGTGCCGAACACGGCGTCCCCCCGCTCGGCCGCGGCCAGAACGCCATCGACGTGCTCGAGGATCCACTGCACCTTGGCCGCGCTGAAGTAGGTCGCCGGCGGGAGCCCGGACCGCTGCCGCAGCACGTCGCCACGGCCGTCGCGGTCCAGCGCGGCGGCGATGGAGTCGGTCCGCGTGTCCTGCCAGACGATCGCGTTGTAGTACGGCCGTCCCGTCGTGCGGTCCCAGACCACCGCGGTCTCCCGCTGGTTGGCGATGCCTAGGGCGGCCAGGTCGCTACCCTGCAGGCCGGCGCGGTTGAGCGCGGTCTGCACGACCGAGATCGAGCGTTCCCAGATCTCGACCGGGTCGTGCTCGACCCATCCCGCCCGCGGCAGTACCTGTTGGTGCTCCAGCTGGTGGCGCCCGTGCTCGGCACCGGCGGCGTCGAAGATCATGAACCGCGACGACGTCGTGCCCTGATCGATCGCGCCGACGAAGTCGGCCACCTCAGCCTCCCAGCTCCGTTGGCCTGTCCGAGGGCTTGCGAACCCAGCGCGCGGCCCGGCTCCGCAGGACCCGCACGCCGAGGAGACCGATCACCGTGCCAAGGACCAGCGAGACCACGGTCAGCACCAGGTGGACCAGGAAGAACGCCGTTGGCCCGTTGGACCAGCTCCGGTCGTCGGCCCAAATGTTCTTGAGGAACGTCGGCCAGATGACCCAGCTCCAGACCCCGAAGGCGGCGAGGAACCAACCGACCCGGCGCGAGACGGTCATCGGCGGCCTCGACGTCCGCGACGGGCCCACGCGCCGAGGGCGAGGGCGACGGCCAACCGGCGCCCAGGTGGCGGCGCGGCCGGCGGCGTCTCGGCCGGCAGCCGGCGCAATGCCCCGACCCGGTCCGACACCGGTCCGGCGGGCTCGTCGCCACCGGCGGCGATGGGAGTGGCGGTGGCCGTCCACGCCGTGCAGTACAGCAGGAACCGGAACACCAGGTTCAGCCAGACCAGAATTCCCAGCACTGACCCGAAGATCCCGGCGGTCGGGCTGGTGGACACCCTGGTGATGTAGTACGTCCCGAAGATCTTGAGCACCTCGAAGCCGAGCGCGGCGAGCAGGGCGCCGCGCAGGGCGACGTAGCGCGGGACCTCGGCCTTGGGCAGACGGATCAGCAGGAAGCCGAAGATCACCATGTCGGCCACGACGGCCAGCGCGATGCCGACCACCTTGGTCACCCAGGTGATAGCGGGCAGCCCCTCGGCAGACAAGGCCCGCAGGACCGTTCCGGTCAGCGCCGTGCCGACCGCGGTTATGGCCACCGACACGATGAGTCCGACGCCCAGGCCGAGCAGCACCAGGGCGTCGGAGACCTTGGCGGTCAGGAACGAGCGCTGCAGCGGCAGATGTCCCCACACCTGTTCGGTCGCCGCCCGCAGGTTGTTGACCCAACCCAGGCCGGTGAAGAAGACACCGCCCACTCCGATGAGTCCCACTGCGGCGCGCGCGTTGATCGCGGTGTGGATCGCGTCGGAGAGCGTCTTTCCGAACTCACCGGGGGCCTGCTTGGCCACGTTGTCGAGCAGTTGACGTTGCAGGTCCGGGTGGCTGCTCAGCACGTAACCGGTGATCGACACCGCCAGCAGGATCAACGGGAAGAGGGCCAGGAAGCTGAAGAAGGTCAGTGCTCCGGCCAGCAGCGAGGCATTGGTCCGGCTCGACTGCTGCCAGGCCCGCACCAGGTGAGCCAGCCACGGACGTCGGCGCAGCTGAGCCTGGCCGAAGGCCTTGGCCCGGGCGATCGCCCCCGGCTGGGCCGTCGTCACCGATCAATCCCCGCCGAGAGGGAACTCGCGCTCCGTCGCCCACGCGCCGTTGCCCTGCCGCACGAATAGGGCGAAGCGGTCCACCGGGAACCGAGCCACGAACGTGCCGAGAGCGTCGTAGATGTCATCGAGCTTGTCGTCGTCCAGGTCCTGGGCGACGGTGACGTGCGGGTGGAACGGGTGATCGCGAGGGCGGGCCAGGGGGCCGCGGCGGATGGCCTCCTCGAGCAGTTCGCACTGCGCGATGCCGGCCGCGACCTGGACGAACACCACCTGGGACAGCGGGCGGAAGGTCCCGGTGCCCGACAGGTGCATGGGGAACGGCGCCTGCTTGGCCGCGACGTCGGCCAGCTGCCCGCAGATCTCGGGCAGGTCGGCGGTGTCCACACCCACCGGTGGCAGCAAGGTGAGGTGGGGCGCGATCAGGTCGGCCTGCGGATCGCCGATGCGTCGGCGCCAGCCGCGCAGCACGGTGGCGTGCGGCTCGGGCAGGTTTATTACCACGCCGATCGTCTGCCGGCCGGGCCTGGCCGGGCCGGTCACCGGGAGGCTCCGTCCGCGGCGGGTGCGTCGCCGGCCCAACCGTTGCGGGGAGGCAGGAAGCCGACCGCGTCGTAGGCGGCGCTCAAGGTGGCCGACGCCACGGCGCGTGCCCGCTCGGCGCCGACGGCCAGGATGCGATCGAGCTCGCCCGGATCGGCCAGTAGCTCCTGGGTCTGCTTGGCCACTGGCTCGGTGAAGGCCACCACCGCGTCGGCCACCGCGGCCTTGAGCGCCCCGTACCCCTGGCCGGAGAACTGCTCGGTGACGGTGCCCGGATCCTGGTCGGTGACCGCGGCCAGCACGGCCAGCAGGTTGGAAACGCCGGGCTTGGCCACCGGGTCGAAGCGGATCTCGGTCTCGGTGTCGGTCACCGCCCGCTTGATCTTGCGGGTGATCAGCGCCGGGTCGTCGAGCAGGTTGATCGTGCCGGCGTCCGGCAACGACTTGCTCATTTTGGCCGTCGGTTGCTGCAGGTCCAGGACCTTGGCCGTAGCCGGGGGAATGAAGGCGTCGGGCACGGTGAACGTCGGGCCGTAGCGCGTGTTGAACCGTTCGGCCAGCGTGCGGGTGAGCTCGAGGTGCTGGCGCTGGTCCTCTCCGACGGGCACCAGGTCGGCCTGGTAGAGCAGGATGTCGGCCGCCTGCAGGATCGGGTAGGTGAGCAGGCCGACGCCGATGCGGTCCTCGGACGAGCGAGCCGACTTGTCCTTGAACTGGATCATCCGGCTGGCCTCGCCGAAGCCGGTCAGGCACTCCAGCACCCAGGACAGCTGGCTGTGCTCGCCGATGTGGCTCTGCACGAACAGGGAGCAGCGCTGTGGATCGAGGCCGGCGGCCAGCAGCTGCGCCGCGGCCACCCGAGTGCGCTGCCGCAGCTCGGCCGGATCCGGTGGCTCCAGGGTCAGCGCGTGGAGGTCGACGATCAAGTAATACGCGTCGTGGGACTCCTGCATGGCGACCCACTGGCGCACCGCACCGAGGTAGTTGCCGAGATGGATGGAGCCCGAGGTCGGCTGGATGCCGGACAGCACCCGCGGACCCGGCGCGGCAGCACTCACGCCCCCGAGTCTTCCACCCGGGCCCCAGGGCCGGTTCGTCGGCCGGTGCGCCCGAGGCCCAGGAGAACGCGGAGCCTCACGGGCCGACGGGGACCGACGGAGCGGCGGCCGGTCGTGGCGCAGCTGACGCGTCGAGCTCGGCCGCGGCCACCGGGTCCATTACCGCGGGCTCCGGAACGGCCGGCGCTACGGGGGCCGCGTCAGCCCCTCGGGCGAGGGGCGTGGCGGACGTCGCGTCGGCCACGCCCCTGGCAGCAGTCGCGTGGGGGGTCGGCGCCCCGGCGCTCGCCTCGCTGCTCGGCGGCTCGTGCCCGGACGCGTCCGGCGATGGCGACTCGACCGCGCGCACCCGCAACCGCGCCGCGCGCCGGCCGTCCACCTCCACCACGGTCAGGCTCATACCGTCGGAGTGAACCACGTCGCCGACCTGCGGCAAGTGCCCGAGGCGGGCCATGACGAAGCCGCCCGCGGTCTCGTAGGGTCCGGTCGGCAGGGACCGGCCCACCTGCTGGACGAACTCGTCCAGATTGCTGCGGGCGTCGATCTCGATCTCACCGTCGGCCAGCGTGCGGGAAGCGACCGCATCCTCGTCGTACTCGTCGCGGATGTCGCCGATGACCTCCTCGATGACGTCTTCCAAAGTGACGATGCCGTCCGTGCCGCCGTACTCGTCGACGACGATCGCCAGGTGGTGACCCTCGCGGCGCATCTCCGACAGAGCGACCAGGACCTTCTTCGAACCGGGCAGCCGCTTGACCTCGCGCAGGTGGTCGCGGACCTGTGACGTGCGATCACCGGAGGCCTCGGCCACGACCAGGTCGCGGATGTGCACGAAGCCGACGATGTCATCGTGGTTGCCCTGAAACACCGGGTAGCGCGAGTGCGGGCTCTCGATGAGGGTCTTCATCGCCCGGCGCACCGACAGGCCGGCGTCGAGGAACACCACCTCCGGACGGGGCAGCATCACCTCGCTGACCGAACGCTCGCCGGCGGCGAAGACGTCGTCGATCAGGCGCCGCTCGTCGGTGGATAGCGACTCGTGGGCGGCGACCAGCCCGCGCAGCTCGTCCTCGCTGATCGCGTCGCGTCCGGCCTTGGGATCACCCCCGAGGAGGCGGACCACGCCGTCGGTGCAGCGCGAGAGCAGCCAGATGACCGGACGCAGGACGGTCGAGAGCCGGTTCAACGTCGGCGAGAACGCCTTGGCCGCGGCTTCCGGACGTTGCAGGGACAGCCGCTTGGGAACGAGCTCGCCGACGATCAAAGTCACGAACGTTATGAGCAGCGTGATCCCGACGATGCCGATGGCGCCGGCCAGCCCCTCGGACAATCCGCGGCGGATGAGCGCCTGCTTGGCCTCCTCGGAGAGCGTCACCGCCCCGAACGCGCTGGACAACAACGCGGTGAGGGTGACCCCGATCTGCACGGTGGCCAGGAAACGATTCGGGTCCGAGGCCAGCCGGGCCACCGCCTGACCGCGCCGGCCCTGAGCGGCCAGACCTGCGACCTGACCCTCACGCAGCGACACCAGGGCGATCTCGGCGGCCACGAACAGGCCCTCGACGGCGATGAGGGCGAAGACGATGACGACATTGACGATCAGCTCGTCCACCGTCGCTCTCGCCTATGTCGCCCGGCGTCCACCCGTTGGAGTGTAGTTGGGCATCAGCGCTCGGCCTTACCGGCGGAGTCGGGCGGTTGCCGGAACTGGCAGGCTGAGACTGGCCGTCGGTGACGGGCCCGGACCGGTGCCGGTGATCCGGCGGGTGAGAACTCTTTCTGAGGAGTCGACAGTGCACTATCTGGTCACCGGCGGCGCGGGCTACGTGGGCAGCGTGGTCGCCGGCCAGCTCCTGGTCGCCGGACACGACGTCACCGTCCTCGACGATCTGTCCACCGGTCACGCCGACGGTGTACCCGAGGGTGCCGAACTGGTCGAGCGCCCGGTGACCGAGGCCGGCGACGTGCTGACCGGCGGCAACTTCGACGGGGTGCTGCACTTCGCGGCCAAATCGTTGGTCGCCGAATCGGTCGAGCACCCGGCGCGCTACTGGCATAACAACGTCATGGGCTCGGTGGCCCTGCTCGACGCGATGCGCAGGGCCGGTGTGCCGCGATTGGTCTTCTCCTCCAGCGCCGCGACGTACGGCGAGCCCGACCGCAACCCGATCACCGAGGACGCCGCCACCCGCCCGACGAATCCCTACGGCGCGACCAAGCTCTCGATCGACCTGGCCATCACGTCCTACTGCAACGCCTACGGCCTCGGCGCGGTCAGCCTGCGCTACTTCAACGTGGCCGGCGCGGCCGGGCGGTTGGGCGAGCGGCACAGCACCGAGACCCACCTCATCCCGATCACACTCCAGGTGGCGGCCGGGCGTCGTCATGCTCTGCAGGTCTTCGGCAACGACTACCCCACCCCGGACGGCACGGCGGTGCGCGACTACATCCACGTGCTCGATCTGGCCGACGCCCATCTACGGGCGGTCGACGCCGCCCGCCCCGGCGAGCACATGGTGATCAACCTGGGCAGTGGCCGCGGCTATTCGGTGGCCGAGGTGGCCGAGACCGTCCGGCGGGTCACCGGCCGCGACGTCCCGGCCGAGGACCATGGGCGGCGGGCCGGTGACCCGGCCGTGCTGGTGGCATCGGTCGCCCGGGCCGAGCAGGAGCTGGGCTGGACGCCGACCCGGGGTCTGGACGAGATGGTCGCCGACGCCTGGGCCTTCGCCCAGAGCCGGGTCGACGACCCGACCCAGCCGGTGACCGGAGGAACCTCATGACCACGGCGTGGCGGGCGCCCGGACGGGTCAACGTCATCGGCGAGCACACCGACTACAACGGCGGCTTCGCCCTGCCGATGGCAATTGCCGAGGGCTGCACGGCCACGGTCGAGCGCCTCGACGATCCGGTGCTGCGCGTGCGTTCGGCCCAGCGCGACGACGTCGCCGACGTGAGCCTCGACAAGCTTGCGCCGGAGACGGTGCCGGACTGGGCCGGTTACGCCGCCGGCGTCGTGGCCGAGCTGCGCCGGCGCGGCGTGGACACCGGCGGCCTGGACATTCACGTCGACGGCAACGTGCCGCTCGGCGCCGGGCTGTCGTCCTCGGCCGCCCTGTCGTGCTCGGTCGTCTCGGCGCTGGACGACCTGTTGGAGCTGAAGCTGGAGCGCGAGGAGTGGGTGAAGATCGCCCGTGCGGCCGAGAACGACTTCGTCGGCGCGCCCACCGGCGGCATGGACCAGATGGCCTCGGTGCTCGGCCAGGCCGGGCACGTGCTGCTGTGCGACATGGCCACCGCCACCGCCACTCCGGTGCCGTTCGACCTTGTCGGCGCGGAACTCACGCTGGTCATCGCCGACTCCCACGCCCCGCACGCCCACGCCGACGGTGAGTACCGAGCGCGGCGGGAGGCCTGCGAACGCGGCGCGGCGTTGCTCGGCGTGGACACCCTTCGCGCGGTGCAGGACGAGGACCACTCCGCCGTCCTCGACCGGCTGCGGTCGGGCGGCGCCGGCGACGAGGTGGTGCGGCGGGTGCGGCACATCCTCACCGAGAACGCCCGCGTGCTGGCCGTCGTCGAGCGACTGCGGGCCCATGACGTCGCCGGGACCGGCCCGCTGCTCACCGAATCTCACCGGTCGATGCGCGACGATTTCGAGATCACCGTCGAGCGGGTCGACGTGGCGGTAGAGGCCGCACTCGAGGCGGGCGCGCTGGGAGCCCGAATGACCGGAGGCGGGTTCGGCGGCTGCGTCATCGCGCTCACGCCCCAGGAGCAGGCTGACGCGGTCGGGGCCGAGATCACCCGGCGGTTCGCCGACGCCGAGTTCCAGGCCCCACGGCTCTTCACGGGGACACCGAGCGCCGGCGCGCACCTCGTGTGACCTGTACTGCCGGTCGTGCGCATGGTGGCGCGTCGGTGCGCTGGCGTTGTATACATGAGGTGCGCCACAACCGCCAAGAGACCCGCGGTTCGTAGCCTGCTCCGCCAGACCCGCTCCTCCGGCTCCGTCCGGGCGAGCCCTCTGTTGGCGGCGCCGGCCCGGACATCGAATCGCTGGGGGGCGGTTATCGTGCATATCCCGCGTGGTTGCTGGCACATTCGGCATGCCTGTCGGCACGCTCGGCATGGTTGCCGGGCTGGCCGACGCTGGGCCGGTGGGCCGTGATGCCGACCGTCCAGGTGCTGGTCCTCGCCGCCCTGTTCGCCGCGGCCGCGGTGTGGGCGGGCTGCAGCGCCCGTAGCGCCCGAAGCCGTCGGGCACTGGTCCGCCGGCTCAGCCCGGAGAACGAACGCCTGCTCGTCGAACCGCCACCGCGCTCGGCTGGCTGGCCCAGTCCGTAAGTACCGCTTGGGGCGTCCAAATTCCGGCGCCCGCCCCGGCCGTTGCCCGTATGACTTCGGCCGGTTCGTACGCCCTGTATTACATCTCTCGGAGGTATCCCGTGGTCGGTCTGATCATCACTCTGCTCGTCGTCGGCGCCATCGCCGGCTTCGTCGCTCGACTGCTCGTCCCCGGTCGCCAGGACCTGTCCATCCCGGCCACGATCCTGCTCGGGATCATCGGCTCGTTCGTGGGCGGCTTCCTCGGCTACCTGCTGTTCCACAAGGACGGTCAGGACGGCTTCTTCCAGCCGTCGGGACTCATCGGCTCGATCATCGGCGCCATCGTCGTGCTGCTGCTCTGGGTCAACTTCGGCTCACGCGGGCGTTCTGTGCGCGCCTGAGCTAGCCCTGCACGTCGCGAGCGCCGGACCACGGGGGCCGGCGCTCGCTGGCGTCGTGGCCACTGATCTTCCGGCCGGGTACTGCTCCGGCCCGGTACTACCGCTCAGACGTCCCAGTCGGGACGCAGCGGCATCCCGGCCGCTCCCCTGGCGCCGACCTTGACGCCCAGCACCTGGTGGAGCTCGATCGCCCGCCGCTCGAACCCGAGCCGCGAGCCGGCCATGTAGAGGCGCCACACCCGGGCGCGCTCGGCGCCGACCTCGACCTCGGCGGCGTCCCAATTGTCCTCCAGGTTGGCCGACCACCCGGCCAGCGTGCGGGCGTAGTGCTCGCGCAGGTTCTCCTCGTGCCGCACCTCGAAGCCGGCGTCCTGCATGGACGAGGTGATGACTCCGGCCGCCTCGAGCTCGCCGTCGGGGAACACGTAGCGGTCGATGAAACCTTTGCTCTTCACCCCTTCGGTGGTGGTCGGGCGGGTGATGCAGTGGTTGAGCAGGCGGCCCTGCGGGCGCAGCTTGGAGTAGAGGAAGTCGAAGTAGGACGGCAGGGCCTTGATCCCGACGTGCTCGGTCAGCCCGATCGAGGAGATCGCGTCGAAGTCGGACTCGGTCACGTCGCGGTAGTCCTGGAAGCGGACCTCGGCCACTTCGCTCAGACCGTCGTCGGCGATGGCCTTGCCCGCCCACTCGGCCTGCTGGCGCGACAGCGTGACCCCGAGGACGGTGACGCCGTAGTGGCGCGCGGCGTGACGGACCATGCCGCCCCAGCCGCAGCCCACGTCGAGCAGGCGCATACCCGGACGCAGGCCGAGCTTGCGGGCCACCAGGTCGTACTTGTGGAATTGCGCCTCGTCGAGGGTGGCGTCCTCGGTCGGGTAGCAGGCGCAGGTGTAGGTCATCGACTCGCCCAGCACGTATTCATAAAACCGGTTCGAGACGTCGTAGTGATGACTGATCGCCTCGGCGTCGCGGGACTTCGAGTGCCGCCAGCCGGCCAGGAGCCGGCGGGCGCCGACCTCGGACGCGGGCGGCTCCACCCAGCGCAACGCCTTCGGATCGAGGTTGCGCACCGTGTCGATCCGGTCACGCCAGGACAGCCGGCCCAGGTCGTCGGACCACAGTTCCGACAGGACGTCGTAGATGTCACCGTCGACGCCGAGTTCGCCGGAGACGTAGGCGCGGGCCATGCCCAGCGAGCTGGGCGCGATGATGAGGTGCGCCAGTGCCTTGGGGCTGCGCAGGGTCACCGTGGCCGCAGCGTCGGCCGGGCCGGCCGTGCTGCCGTCGTACGCGCTGATGCGGACCGGAGCGGTGCCAAGGGCGCGGTGCAGGACGTCGGCGAGGGGGGTGCGTGCCATGGCTGCTCAACTCCTACTGCGGGTCAGCGGCTTACTTGCGGGTCGGCTCCTACTTGCGGGCAACCGTCTTGTCGTAGAGATCCAGCAGGCGGCCCTGCGGATCGTAGGTCTTCTTGAGCCGCTCGTACGTGGCCCCGCCGTAGGTGGCCCAGAACTCCTCCGGCGGATAGAAGGCGGTGGAATACAGCGACTTGCGCCCGCCGAGCGCGGCCACCTCCTGCTCGATGGCGCGGTTGTGATAGCCGTCCATCTCTCCGGACGGAAGGGCCGCGCTCGACCAGAAGCCCACGTTGACGTACGTCGCCGCCGGGTCGAGAACGTACAGGTCCCAGACCGCGTCCGGATTGCGCTGGCGTAACGGGCACAACCACACCGGTTCGATCCCGGTGCGTCGGTCGAGGAAGTCGACGAACTCGCGCACCCGGGGCAGCGGCACCTCGATGTCCTGGACCACTTCCTCACGGGCCGGCTGTCCACGGCGGGCGTCCAGACGCTCGGCGAAGCGGGTGCGGCGGTTCAGCGCGATGAGCTTCCAGTAGAAGTCCGAGCGGCGCCAGCGCCGGGGCCAGATGCGGCGCACGCGCGGGTTCTGGGCGCCGAAGGCGCGCGAGCACCAGAACCAGTCGGTGTCCCACCGCCAGAGGTAGTCGGCGACAGGCAGCCAGTCCTCCCGCTTGCGCTGCAGCGAGCGGTAATAAATGTCGCGGCCCGTGTAGTCGGACACGGCCGGAGCGGTGGCTGATAAGGCCCCGAGGCTGAGGTAGGTCTCCTCGGGCCCGAACCAGGTGCCGTCGACGAAGTCCACCCGCTCCCCGTCGTAGGTGCGCTCGGTGCAGATGCGCTCAAGAGCGGCCATCGCCGTGTCGAGGTCGGCGAAGGCCAGGTGGCGCAGGTGCACGAAGGGGAGCACCGGCTCCACCTCGATGCGCAGCCGCAGGGCGTAGCCGAGGGTGCCGTAACTGTTGGGAAAGCCGTGGAACAGGTCGCGGTGCTCGTTGTCCGCGGTGGCGGTGACCACCTGCCCGTCGCCGGTGAGGATGTCCATCTCCAGCACCGACTCGTGCGGACAGCCGTTGCGGAAGGAGGAGGACTCGATGCCCAGGCCGGTCACCGCACCGCCCAGGGTGATCGTCTTCAGTTGCGGCACCACGAGCGGCATCAGCCCGTGCGGCAGGGTCGCGGCAACCAGGTCCTCGTAGGTCGTCATGCCGCCGACGTCGGCGGTGCGAGCGTCGACATCGATCGAGAACACGCCGTCGAACAGGGCGGCGTCGAGCGTGCCGGGCGCCTGGGTGCGCGGGCGGAACAGGTTGGACGTCTTCTTGCGCAGGCGCACCGGCGCGCCCGGCGGCACCTCGGCCAGTTGCCGACGCACGGTGTCGAGCCGCTCGGCGTAGCTCGCCGCCAACCTGGTCAGCTGGCCACCGCCTTCTGCAAGTTGTCGTCGATCGCGTTGAGGAAGTCCTCGGTGGTCAACCACGGCGCATCCTGGGAGATCAGCAGTGCCAGGTCCTTGGTCATCTGCCCGCTCTCGACCGTCTCCACGCACACCCGCTCCAGGGCCTCGGCGAACGCGGTGACCTCGGGGGTGTTGTCGAGCTTGCCGCGGTGGGCCAGCCCCCTCGTCCAGGCGAAGACCGACGCGATCGGGTTGGTCGAGGTCGGCTTGCCCTGCTGGTGCTGGCGGAAGTGGCGGGTGACCGTGCCGTGGGCGGCCTCGGCCTCCACCGTCTTGCCGTCCGGCGTCATGAGCACCGATGTCATCAGGCCGAGCGAGCCGAATCCCTGGGCCACGGTGTCGGACTGCACGTCGCCGTCGTAGTTCTTGCAGGCCCAGACGTAGCCGCCCTCCCACTTCAACGACGCGGCGACCATGTCGTCGATCAGGCGGTGCTCGTAGGTGATGCCGGCCTTGGCGAAGTCGGCCTCGAACTCGGTGGCGAAGACCTCGGCGAAGATGTCCTTGAACCGCCCGTCGTAACGCTTGAGAATGGTGTTCTTGGTCGACAGGTACACCGGGTAGTTGCGGTCGAGCCCGTAGCGCAGCGAGGCCCGGGCGAAGTCGCGGATCGAGGCGTCGAGGTTGTACATCGCGAGGGCGACACCGGGTCCGGGGAAGTCGAAGACGTTGAGCTCGACGGGGTCGCTGCCGTCCTTGGGCGTGAACGTCAGGGTCAGCGTGCCCTCGCCAGGAACCGTGAGGTCCGTCGCGCGGTACTGGTCGCCGAAGGCGTGGCGGCCGACGACGATCGGCTTGGTCCAGCCCGGCACCAGGCGCGGCACGTTGCGCATGATGATCGGCTCGCGGAAGATCACGCCGCCGAGGATGTTGCGGATGGTCCCGTTGGGAGAGCGCCACATCTGCTTCAGCCCGAACTCCTCCACCCGCGCCTCGTCCGGGGTAATGGTGGCGCACTTGACGCCCACACCATGGCGCTTGATCGCCTCGGCCGCGTCGATCGTCACCTGGTCGTCGGTGGCATCGCGGCGCTCGATGCCGAGGTCGTAGTACTCGAGGTCGACGTCGAGGTACGGGTGGATCAGCCGGTCCTTGATGAACTGCCAGATGATGCGGGTCATCTCGTCGCCGTCGAGCTCGACGACCG
>JBDUAD010000032.1:0-26197 GCA_040004775.1 bacterium
ACCATGGTCATGTACAGCCGGATGACCCCATCTCTCCGGCCCCCGACCGCAGCCGGGAGCCCATTTGGAGCACGCCCGGCCCTCCACCGCAGCCATCAGCGTCGCACCTCGTAGCGCAGGTGGAGCACCTTCGATGCCTCGAGCGTCCGGACCAGCTCCAGCTCGATGTGCTCGGGTCTGAGGTGGTCAAACAGCAGACGGCCCTGGCCTAGCAGCACCGGCATGAGCTGAATCTCGATCACGTCCAGCAGCCCCGCCTTCAAACACTCCTGAGCGGTGTAGGCGCCGTGCACCAAGATGTCACGGTCGCCGGCGGCCGCCTTCGCCTGAGCCACGCAAGACTCGATCCCGTCGGTGACGTAGTGCACCCGCTCGTACGGGTTGTCCGCCGGGGCAGCGTGGGTGGGAACATAGATCGGGACGCCGTCGTGGTGATCGCCGCCCCAGTAATCGGCGAAGTCGCCGGTACGTCGGCCGGTGAGCACAGCGCCGGTGGCCATGCACGCGTCGAACACGATCTGGCTCTCGCGGTCACTGGGCCGGTAGTCCTCCACCTCGGACCCGCCCCCCACTCCATCAACCGCATGCCGCCGCTTCCGGCTGGGTTCGCTTTGTTGTCGTCGGGACCGGTGATGAACCCGTCCAGCGACATCGCCATGTAAAGCACAGTTTTGGCCATCGCCTCGCTCCTTGTTCTCGTCGATTCGTTCGGCACTCAGTGGAGGTACAGACCCACCGCTCACGGGAAAGTCATCGCTGCACTGGCCGATGACGTTCGGGTTGCTGGCCCCCGAGGGGGTGTCGAACGCCCCGACCGTAACCGGGCCCGGCGGTCGCCGTACGGTCGGAAGCCGACCCGACCGATGTGCGCACAGCCAAGGAGCAGCGATGAGCGAGCCAGACGTTCGTCCCGCCGGCGAGGGAGTCAGCGACGAGGAGTTCGCCCGCCAGGTGGCCGGTCAGACCTCGAGCGATCTGAAGGCCGAAGACGTCTTCGAGCGCGAGGGTGACGGGACGCACGACGACGGCGCGGCGACCGACCTCGACCCGGAAGACATCGCCTGACCCGAGATTTCCGAAGTCCGGGTCAGACCCGGGTCAGCGGGCCGAGCGCGCCGATACCGCGCAGCGTGGATCGGCACCCCGGGGCGACGCCCAAGCGGCTACGGGGGAAAGCCGCCGGGGCGCCGCGGTCCGGGGAGCCGTACCGGCTCAGACCAGCCCGAAGGACATGGCCTCGGCGTCGGTGAGCAGGCGTGACCGGATGAGGAAGCGAACCCCTTCGGGCGCCTCGACCGAGAAACCGCTGCCTCGGCCGGGCACCACGTCGATCGTCAGGTGCGTGTGCTTCCAGTACTCGAACTGCGCCCGCGACATCCAGACCGGCACAACGCGCTCCAGCCCGGCGACGTCGAGGTCGCCGAGGTGGATGTCGCTGTCGCCGGTCTGGAATTCGCCGTCGGGGTAGCACATCGGCGACGAGCCGTCGCAGCACCCACCGGACTGGTGGAACATCAGCGGCCCGTGCGTGACGGTGAGGCGGCGAAGCAGGTCCGCCGCCTCCTCCGTCACGTCGACGCGGGTGTAGTCCGGCGCTTCGGTCATGTTTAGAAGAATCCCAGGGCGTTGGGCGAGTAGGACACCAGCAGGTTCTTGGTCTGCTGGTAGTGGTCGAGCATCATGCGGTGGTTTTCGCGGCCGATGCCCGAGGCCTTGTACCCGCCGAAGGCCGCGCCGGCCGGGTAGGCGTGGAAGCAGTTGGTCCACACGCGGCCGGCCTGGATCCCGCGGCCCATCCGGTAGGCCAGCGAGCCGTTGCGGCTCCATACGCCCGCGCCGAGTCCGTAGAGGGTGTCGTTGGCGATCTTGAGGGCGTCGGCCTCGTCGTCGAAACGCGTCACCGAGACGACCGGGCCGAAGATTTCCTCCTGGAACACCCGCATCGAGTTGCTGCCCTCGAAGATCGTCGGCTGGACGTAGTAGCCACCGGACAGGTCGCCGTCGAGCTCGGCCCGCGCACCGCCGGTGAGCACCTTGGCGCCCTCCTGGTGACCGATGTCGAGGTAGGACAGGATCTTCTCGAGCTGGTCGTTGGAGGCCTGGGCGCCGATCATCGTGGTGGTGTCGAGCGGGTTGCCCTGGACGATCTTCTTGGTGCGGGCGACGGCGTCGTCCATGAACCTGTCGTAGATCGAGGCCTGGACCAGGGCGCGCGAGGGACAGGTACAGACCTCACCCTGGTTGAGCGCGAAGAGGGTGAAGCCTTCGAGTGCCTTGTCGTAGAAGGCGTCCTGCTCATCGGCGACGTCGGCGAAGAAGACGTTGGGGCTCTTCCCGCCCAGCTCGAGGGTCACCGGGATGATGTTCTGGCTGGCGTACTGCATGATCAGTCGGCCGGTCGTGGTCTCGCCGGTGAACGCGATCTTGGCGATGCGCGGAGAGGAGGCCAGCGGCTTGCCCGCTTCGACGCCGAACCCGTTGACGACGTTGAGCACGCCCGGCGGCAGCAGGTCGGCGATCAGCTCCATCAGCTTGAGGATCGACCATGGCGTCTGCTCGGCCGGCTTGAGGACCACGCAGTTGCCCGCGGCCAACGCCGGCGCCAGCTTCCAGGTGGCCATCAGGATCGGGAAGTTCCACGGGATGATCTGCCCGACCACGCCGAGCGGCTCGTGGAAGTGGTAGGCCACGGTGTCCTCGTCGAGCTGGCTGATCGAGCCCTCCTGGGCTCGGATCGACCCGGCGAAGTACCGGAAGTGGTCGATCGCCAGCGGCAGGTCGGCGGCCATCGACTCGCGGATCGGCTTGCCGTTGTCCCAGGTCTCGGCGACGGCCAGCATCTCCAGGTTGGCTTCCATGCGGTCGGCGATCTTGTTCAGCACGAGGGCCCGCTCGGCCGGCGAGGTACGGCCCCAGGCCGGTGCCGCGCCGTGGGCTGCGTCGAGCGCCAGCTCGATGTCACCGGCCGTTCCGCGGGCGATCTCGGTGAACGTCCTTCCAGTCACCGGGGAGGGATTCTCGAAGTACTGGCCGTTGACCGGCGGTACCCACTCGCCCCCGATGAAGTTCTCGTAGCGACTCTCGACGGTGACCTTGCTGTCGGACTGTCCTGGCGGGCTGAAAACCGGCATCTGGCTGCTCCTCTGGTGGGGGGACGGACGGTTGCGCGGATCCGCGCGCGGGTCAGGGGAGACACGCTAGACACGGCGACGTTGCAATCACGCTGCACGGCGCAGCCCGTTCAATCGCGCGCGCGCCGGTGGGGTGGGGCCGTTTGACCGCTCAGGCGGGACGGGCCGCGGCGCGCAGCCCGGCGTCGAGCCGAGCGGCTTCGGCGGCGGCCAGTGTGCGCAGTGGCGACCAGGTCGGTAGCGCAGAGGCCTGGTGCTGCCACATCTCGAGATCCCGGGCGCCCCAGCGGCTGCGGGTCCAGGTGACCATCAGCTCGGCCTCACCGCCGGCCAGGATCGCGGCCCGCAGCTCGCCGTGCAGCCGCTCGCGGGCCTCGACCACACCCGGCGCCTCGGATTGGGGTAGAAGGGGGCCGACGTAGCCCTGCACCGCGGCCCGTAGCCGACCGGCGGCCAGGTCGGTGTGCACCCGTTGCCAGTCGCCCTCCACCCGGGCGGTCAGCCGGTACGGCCGCGAGGCGAGCACGTCCTCACCGAGCAGCGACCGCAACCGGACCAGCTCAGCGCGCATCGTCGACGTCGCGCCGGCCGCGTCATCCGGATATACCTCTAGTGCCAGTTGCTCTCCGGTCAGGCCGTCCGGGTTGTCGGCCAGTGCCACCGCGATCTCGCTGTGACGCGGGCTCAGGTGGATCGAGCGCCCGCGCAGTTGGGCGTGGCCATCCAAGCGGCCCAAGGCCTGCAGGCGTAGGAGGGGCGGACCGGAGGGCGGACGGCGGCGACCGCGCTCGCGGCGTGATCCGGCCGCGGCGGTCTCCACCGCGCCGATGCGGGCCAGCTCCGCCTCGGCCATGCGGGCCGCGGCCCGGACCATGGCCAGCGTCTGCGGCGACTCCACGTCCGCGCCGCCGGTGATGTCGACGATGCCGAGGATGGCCTGCGACTGCGGATCGTGGATGGGGGCCGCGGTGCAGCTCCAGCGCTGCACCGCACGGGCGTAGTGCTCGGCCGAGCGGATCTGCACCGCCTGGTCGAGGCGGAGGGCGGTGCCCGGGGCGTTGGTGCCGGCCGAGCGCTCGTCCCACAGCGCGCCCTCGACGAAGTTGATCGACTCGGCCAGGCGCAGGACGCCGGGCTGCCCGCACACCCACAGCAGTTGGCCGGCGGCGTCGCCCACCGCCATGACGCAGTCGCAGTCCTCGGCCGCGCGGCCCAGCACGTCGTAGAGCAACGGGAACACCCGGGCCAACCGGTGCTCGGCCCGGTAGGCCGACACTTCCCGCGACGCCAGGGGAACGGGGGCGAGGCTCGCGTCGACGTCCACCCCGGCGGCGGCCGAGCGCAGCCACGACTCGGCGACGATCGTGCGCACCGAGCCCGGAGCGGTGCCGGTCTCGACGAAGGCCAGGACGGCGTCGGACTGCGGAACGTCGGACGTGCCACGCCAGCCCACACGTACGAGTGTGCTCCTCTCCCGGGGTCGCTGCGACGCGAGCAGCTCGAGGCCGGACTGAGCGGCCTAAGCTCGAGAGATGGCCGCCCCGCTGCACCTGCTGCCGCGCCCGAGACCGGTCTCGACCGGGTCGGTGCCGCGTCCGCTGGCCGACTCCTACGGGCGGGTGGCCACCGACCTGCGGGTCTCGCTGACCGACAAGTGCAATCTGCGCTGCTCCTACTGCATGCCCGCCGAGGGCCTGGACTGGCTGCCGTCGGAGCAACTGCTGAGCGACGCCGAGCTGATCCGGCTGGTCACCATCGGCGTGGAGCGCCTCGGCATCCGGGAGGTCCGCTTCACCGGCGGTGAACCCCTGCTGCGCCGCGGCCTCGAACGGATCGTCGCCGCCACCGCCGCCCTGCTCCCGCGCCCGGACATCTCCTTGACCACCAACGGCATCGGGCTGGACAAGCGAGCCGCGGCCCTGGCCGCCGCCGGGCTGGACCGGGTGAACGTCTCGATGGACACCCTTGACCCGGCCCGCTTCGCCGAGCTCACCCGGCGGGACCGCCACGACGCCGTGCTGGCCGGGCTGCGCGCGGCCGCCTCGGCCGGCCTCGAGCCGGTCAAGGTGAACGCGGTCCTGCTGCACGGGATCAACGACGACGAAGCCGTGCCCCTGCTGCGGTTCTGCGTCGAGCACGGCTACCAGTTGCGCTTCATCGAGCAGATGCCGCTCGACGCCGGGCACGTCTGGGACCGGGCCCGCATGGTGACCGCGCAGGACATCCTGAACCGACTGGCGGCGGCCTTCGACCTGACGCCGGACACCGCCGAGCGCGGCGGGGCACCGGCCGAGACCTGGCTGGTCGACGGCGGGCCGGTGACCGTCGGGGTGATCGGTTCGGTGACCCGCTCGTTCTGCGGGGCCTGCGACCGCACCCGGCTGACCGCCGACGGCCAGATCCGCAACTGCCTCTTCGCCACCGGCGAGACCGACCTGCGCGGCCTGCTGCGCGGCGGCGCGAGCGACGACGAGATCGCCGCGCGCTGGCAGTCGGCCATGGCGATCAAGGCCCCCGGGCACGGCATCAACGACCCGGGCTTCCTGCAGCCGAGCCGTCCGATGTCGGCCATCGGTGGCTGAGCTCTCGCCCGGGCCGGTGGTGACCGTGCGCTACTTCGCCGGGGCCCGGGCCGCAGCCGGAGTGGTCAGCGAGGACGTTGCGGCCAGGACCGTGGCCGAACTGCACAGCCGGATCACCGCCGGCCGAGATGCCCGTTTCGCCCAGATCGTCGGTGCGTCGACGTTGATGTTCGACGGACGGCCACTGACCGACGACCGCACCATCCTGCCCGCCGGCGCCACGGTGGAGGTCCTGCCGCCCTTCGCCGGCGGCTGACCGATCACCCAACGGGCGGGGCCGGCCGGCCGACCAGCCACCAGGCAATCCGCTGGTAACACGGGCGTGGGTAGTCTCCGCCGGTCGTCCTCCTGCCGCCAGAGAGGTCCCCCACCCTCATGACCCAGACCGCCACCCGCCCGTCGACCCGCACCGCCGCGCTCGACCGCTACTTCTCGATCAGCGAGCGCGGGTCCACGCCCGCCCGCGAAGTGCGAGCCGGGCTGGTCACCTTTGTGACGATGGTCTACATCGTGGTGCTCAATCCGTTGATCATCGGCACCGCGCCGGACGTGAACAAGCACTTCCTCGGCGGTGGCTCGGCGCCCAACCTCTCGGCGGTCGCCGCGGTCACCGCCCTCGTCGCCGCGGTCATGACGCTGGCCATGGGCGTGATCGGGCGCTACCCCTTCGCCCTGGCCACCGGTCTCGGGCTGAACGCATTCGTCGCGTTCCAGGTGGCCTCCCGGATGTCGTGGCCGGCGGCCATGGGCATGGTGGTCATCGAGGGCCTGTTGATCACGGTGCTGGTTCTCACCGGCTTCCGGATCGCGGTGTTCAACGCCATCCCGGCCTCGCTGAAAAGCGCGGTCGCGGTGGGGATCGGGCTGTTCATCGCCCTGATCGGCCTGGTCGACGCCGGGTTCGTGCGCGCCGGCGCCGGCACTCCCTTGGACATCGGCGTGGCCGGTCACCTCAACGGCTGGCCGACGCTCGTCTTCGTCCTCGGGGTCCTGCTGATCTCGATCCTGCTGGCCCGGCGGGTTACCGGCGCCATCCTGATCGGCGTCTTCGTGGCCACCGTGCTGGCCATCGTGTTGCAGGCGGCCTTCGACATCGGTGCGCAGACCGACGCCACCGGCAAGGTGGTCAATCCCGAGGGTTGGGCGCTCAACGTTCCCAACTTCGACGGCAAGAAGTTCGGCGCGCCCGACTTCAGCCTCCTCGGCCACTTCTCCCTCGGCGGCGGCTTCTCCGCCGTCGGGATCATCTCGGCGATCGTGATCATCTTTTCGCTGGTCCTGTCCGACTTCTTCGACGTCATGGGCACGACGATCGGTCTGGCCAGCGAGGCGCACCTGCTGGCCGAGGACGGCAGCCTGCCCCGGGTCCAGGAGGTGCTGCTCGTCGACGGCCTTGCCGCGGTGGCCGGAGGGGCGGCCGGAGCGTCCTCGGCCACGACCTACGTGGAGTCGGCCGCGGGGATCGGTGACGGTGGGCGCACCGGCCTGGCCAGCGTGACGACCGGTCTGCTGTTCGTAATCACGATCTTCTTGTCGCCGCTGGCCCAGTTCGTGCCGTCCGAGGCGGCGGCTCCCGCGCTCGTCGTGGTCGGTGTGCTGCTCATGAGCCAGATCCGCAACATCGACTTCGACGACTTCACCGTCGCCGTGCCGGCGTTCCTCACCATCGTGCTGATGCCGTTCACTTATTCGATCACCAACGGCGTGGGTGCCGGCTTCATCACCTACGCGATCTTGCAGGCGGTGACCGGGCGGGCCCGCCGGGTGCATCCGTTGCTGTGGGTGGTGGCCGCGTTCTTCGCGGTCTACTTCGCGATCGAGCCGCTCAAGCACCTGCTCGGCATCTCCTGAGTGGCCCCAGGCGGTGCCCCCGGTGGTCGGCGGCGACGAAGGTGTCCAATTGGTAGGCGATGCCGGCGTCGCCGGGCGGCACGGGCAGATCGTTTGAAGCCGACCGGGCGCCGGTCTTGACGTCCTCGACCGCGGCCTCGAGGAAGGTGCGCCTCCGCGCGAGCGCCTGTTCCACCATGTCGCGCAGGCGGGACGGATCCCAGGACTCCTCCTCCATCTGCAGCGTGCCCAGTGGCACATCGGTGCTCATCGTCACCGCCAGCGCGGCGCGGCCCGGTGGAAAGCTGCCGGAGATCGGTCCCGGCCGGCGGCGTCGGTCCGGCCGCCGTGGACGCCACAGCGATTGTGCGACGGCCAAGCCCGCCGGCTCTGTTCGTCGACCTCGCCGAGCAGGCGAGTACCTACGCCGCGCAGGCGCTCGGGTGCGGTCGGGCCGTCAAGATCGACGGTTCGAGAACCACTGCGCTGACCGCCACGCCGGGAGCGTGCGCCCCGTCGCCCGACCTGGCAACGCAGGTCCGGTCCGCGCCCTCCGCCTCAGGCCGGGCGCGTCAATATCTGAGCGCGCAGAATCGAGCCATGGCAGACAACGCAGTCGACCTTGCCCAGCGACTCGAAGGCATCGCCCACGCCTGGTCGCCCGAGGTGGTAGCCACCCTTAACGATTACGAGGTCAAGGTGGTGAAGCTGCACGGCGAGTTCACCTGGCACCACCACGCGGCCACGGACGAGCTGTTCCTGGTGCTGTCCGGCCGGCTCACGATCGACCTGCGCGACGGCACTGTGGAACTCGGTCCGGGCCAGCTGTACGTAGTGCCCCGCGGCGTCGAACACCGGCCGCGGGCTGTCGAAGAAGTGCAGGCGGTCCTCATCGAGCCGGCCGGCGTGGTCAACACCGGCGACCCGGCCCAGCCGTCCTAGCCGCGGGAGAAGCGCGGATGCGGGTTCGCCCGGTCGCGACTAGGCCAGAGCGGATCGGACGGCCCGGACTTCCTCGACGAACAGGGCCGGCTGCTCCCACGCGCCGAAGTGTCCGCCCCGAGCGGGTTCTCCCCAGTGCACGATGTTGGTGAATCGGCGCTCGGCCAGCCGTCGTGACGGGCGCGGGACCTCGCGCGGAAAGACGGTGCATCCTGTGGGGACGTCGATGGTGTCGCTGACCGACTCGGTGAACCAGGCGGAGACCTGGGCGATGCTTTCCCAGTAGAGCCGAGCCGAGGACGCACCGGAGTCGGTCAGCCAGTACAGCGTGATGTCGTCCAATACCTGATCGCGAGTCAGGACCGAGTACAGGTCGCCGGGATGGTCCGAGCACGACCAGATCTTCTCGAGGATCCAGGCGCAAAGGCCGGCCGGTGAGTCGGCAAGGGAGTAGCCGATCGTCTGCGGCCTGGTGCCTTGCACCGCGGAGTAGGCCGATCCGGACCGGCTGCGTTCCTCGAGCGCCCGCAGCGCTGCCCGTTCCGCCTCGGTCGGGTATGCGCCCGAGTCGGGCCGGGGCGGTACCAACGGAGGAATCAGATGGAGGCCGAGCAGCCGGTCGGGGTGGTACAACGCCAGGCTGGTGGAGATGCTGGTGCCCCAGTCGCTGCCGGCGGCGAGGAACCGGTCGTAGCCCAAGCGGCGCATCAGCTCGGCCCAGGCCCGCGCGATGCGGTGGACATTCCAGCCCGGGTCAGCCGGAGCCGCGCTGAACCCGTAGCCCGGCAGGGACGGCAGGACGACCGAGAACTCGGCACCGGCGCGGCCGGCCAGGTCGGTCAACCGGGCTGCGGCCTGCTCGAATTCGAAGAACGATCCGGGCCAGCCGTGGGTGAGGATCAAGGTGTAACCGCGGCGGGATCGGCCGACGGCAGGTGGAAGTAGTGGATGGCAAGCCCGTCGATGACAGTCCGGTACTGCGGCCACCGGTTCAGGCGTCGCTCGGTGGCGCGCCAGTCGTAGTCGTTCTGCCAGTACGTGCACAGCTCCTGCACCACGGGCAGCGGGACGCCCTGGGTCCAGTCCGCAACTGTGGCCGCCTCCGGCCAACGGGTCCTGGCCAGGCGATCCTGCAGATCCGTCAGCGCGGCGGCGGGTACGGCGATCCGGTACGGCCTCGGGTCGACGCTCACCCGCCCAGTCTCGACCAGCGCCCGGGCACGGCAGCCCAGGAGTCAGAATTCGCCCGAGGCGACCTTCAGGGCGATGTCGCGCATCTTGATGTTCATGTCCTGACTGGCTTTCTTGAGGGTGGCGAAGGCCTGCTCCTCGGTGATGCCGTAGCTGTGCATGAGGATGCCGAGCGCCATGCCGATGCGCCGGTTGCTGTCCAGCGCGACGTCGAGATTCAACGCCCGGCGTTCGGCGTCGGCCTGCACCAGGGCGGCATGGGTGTGCGCGGCGAAGATCGAACCGGCCACGTAGTCGACGCTGAACGCCGCGGGCACCGGGCTGTAGAGGCAGAAGGCGCTGGGCCGCTGGCGGGCGATGCGGAAGCTCATCACACTGCGCACACCGTCGCAGCTGGCGGCCTCGCGGCAGAAGGCCGGCCACCGCGTGTCGGTGAGCAGGTCGTCGACCACGACGATGTCGTCGCTCGTGATCGCGCTCAGCCCCGGACCGTCCCCGACCGCCTGGTGGAGGGCGTCGAGACGCACGGCGACATCGTCGCTGGCCGCGGCCGTGCGAAGCAGCCCACCGCTCATCTCGCCGACGCTGGCCCAGCGGCAGTCCGGCACGGTCTTGGTCGCCAGCTCGACCAGGCGCCGCAGGACGTCGTCGACCTCGGGTGACGCATGCAGATGATCAGTCAGCGCGTTGAACGCTCGTGCCAACTCCAGCGTGTCGTCGTCGTGCAACGCGCTGTTCCTTTCTACGCCCGACGCGGTGTTGTCGTCACCCGGCGAACGGAGGACGGTTACTTCTAGCAGAACGTTGCGGAGATGGTAGCTACCGCATTCGCGCGGCCGCGACCGGCCGGCCGGTCGGTCGGTCGGATGGCACGATCGGTCCCGTGCACGACTACGACGTTGCCGTGGTCGGCCTCGGCGGCCACGGCTCGGCCACGGTTCGGGCGCTGGCCCGCCGGGGGGCCCGGGTGGTCGGGCTGGAACGATTTGCGCCCGCGCACGCCCTCGGCTCCAGCCACGGCGACACCCGGATCGTGCGGATGGCCTACTTCGAGCACCCGGACTACGTCCCGCTGTTGCGTCGCTCCTACGAACTATGGGACGAGTTGGGCGCGCAGGTCGGGTCGCCGCTGTTCGTACGGACCGGGGCGCTGATGATCGGCGACGAGCGGTCGGCGGTCGTGGCCGGCACGTTGGCGAGCACGGCCCGATGGAACCTGCCCCACGAGGTCCTCGACCGCGCCGAGATGGCCCGCCGCTACCCCCAGTTCGCGCTGCGGCCCGGTGAAGTGGCTGTGCACGAGGTCGATGCCGGCTACGTGTCACCCGAGGCCGCCGTTCGCGCACACCTGGACCGTGCGGCCGCGGACGGGGCCGACCTGCGCTTCGACACCGCGGTCACCGGTTGGCGCCTGGAGGGGAACGCAGTGGTGGTCGAGACCGCGGACCGTCGATTCCGGGTCCGTCGGTTGGTGCTCACCGCGGGCGCGTGGATGGCCCGGTTGGCGCCTGGGCTCGCGATCCCGCTGCGGGTGGTCCGGCGGGTCATGCACTACCTGGCCCCGGTCACCAGCGCCGCCGACTTCGCGCCGGACCGCTTTCCGGTCTTTCTCTTCGAGACCGATCCCGGCGACGAAATCTACGGGTTCCCGGTGGTCGGGCCGCCGGGCTCAGGGGTCAAGATCGGCTTCCACCACCGCGGCCCGCAGGTCGATCCCGACACGGTGGAGCGGCTCGTGTCGCCGGCTGAGGAGGAGGAGATGCGCACCCTGCTGGCCGAGCGCATCCCCGGGGCGGCCGGCCCGCACGTGCGCTCCCTGGTCTGCCTCTACACCGTCACCCCGGACGAGCACTTCGTCCTCGACGCGCTGCCGGGCACCGACGGCCGCGTGCTCATCGGCTCGGCCTGTTCCGGTCACGGCTTCAAGTTCACGCCCGTGGTCGGTGAGGTGCTGGCCGAGTTGGCGCTTGACGGGCGCACCCGTCAGCCGATCGACTTCCTGTCCGCCGGTCGCTTCGCCGGACCCTTGGCCGGGGATTTGGCCGGCCGGTGAGCTTGCCGGTCCCGCGGCGGTCACCAGCTGAGCAGGGCGCGTTCCAGCCGGACGGTGGGAGTGGCTGGGAACGTCGGCGGTGACGGCGCGAATCCGGCCCGCAGCAGCAGGTCGCCCACCGCGGCGATCATCGCGCCGTTGTCCGTGCACAGGCGCATCGGCGGGATGCGCAGTTCGATCCCCGCGGCCGCGCAGCGCTCCGCGGCCAGCGAGCGCACCCGGCGGTTGGCCGCCACCCCGCCGACGATGACCAGCGTCTCGACGCCGCGCTGGCGGCAGGCCAGGACGGCCTTGGCGGTGAGAACGTCGGCCACCGCCTCCTGAAAGCCGGCGGCAACGTCGGCCACCGTGACGCCGGCCGGCCGGCCCCGCTCGACGTAGCGCGCCACCGCGGTTTTCAGGCCGGAGAAGGAGAAGCCGAGCGGATCGTCGTGAAGGCCGGTCATCGGGCGGGGAAAGCTCACCGCAGTGGGGTCGCCGTCGGCGGCGGCGGCGTCGATGGAGGGCCCGCCGGGATAGGGGAGGCCAAGCACACGCGCCACCTTGTCGAACGCCTCGCCGGCCGCGTCGTCCAAGGTGTCGGCCAGATGCTCGATCGGCGAGGACACCAGGTCCTGCACGTACAGCAGCGAGGTGTGCCCGCCGGAGACGACCAGCACGATGCTTCGCTTGGGCAAGGGGCCGTGCTCGAGAGTGTCGGCCGCGGCGTGCCCGGCCAGGTGGTGCACGCCGTAGAGGGGCACGTCCAGGGCGGTGGCGTAGGCCTTGGCCGCGGCCACTCCGACCTGCAGGGCGGTGGCCAGGCCGGGTCCGGCGGTCACGGCGATCGCCCCGACATCGGCCAGAGTGAGTCCAGCATCGGCAAGTGCGGCGTGAACCGTGGGCACGAGGGCCACGACGTGCGCCCGGGCGGCGATCTCGGGCACGACTCCGCCGAAGCGCACGTGCTCGTCGATGCTGGTGGCCAGAGCGTCGCCGAGCAGGACGCCGTTGCGCACGAAACCGACACCGGTCTCGTCGCACGACGTCTCGATGCCCATCACGACGGTCACGGGGAGCCAGTGTCCCAGGGCGGGCGAACCGTTGTGGCCGGGCCGGTCGGCATGAACGTCGAGGGTGGCCGGGCGTGGGTGGCTTGGGTGATCTCCATGGTCCTGGTGGGCTGAGGCGGGCGGCAGCATGAAATCCGGGCAGGGGGCGGAGGCCTAGGTGATCTTTATGGTCATCGTCGGTTGGGGCGTTCCAGGAGCATGAAGATCCGGGGAGCGCGGCCGGCTGGTTTGCCGATGGGTCAGGCCCGCATTCGACGTTGGCGTAGCGCCAGCACGGCTATCTGCACCATGGGCAGGCGGAACAACAGTCCGGCCACCGGTCCGGCGAACGGGGCGACGAGCCAGGCGATCGCGGCCGCGCTGATCAAAAAAACCGCCTCAGAGCGATGGTCGAGACCCATTGCGCGCCGTTTCCGGGCCAGGCCGCCGGCGACCACCACCGCTACCACGGCCAGCTGCGCCGCAAGCTGGAGATCGACCCCGCCCGGCCCAAGCACCTGATCACCGAGCCCGGCATCGGCTACCGCTTCCAGCCCGGGTGATCGGGACCGGCAGCCCTCGGTGGCCGGGGATCTTCCTGCTCCCTGGCCCGCGGGCGTGGGTCGACCATAGAGATCGCCGGGCGGGAAAGACCCTCAGCCGGCGAGGGCGGCGCTCACGATCTCGCGGGCCGCGTCCTGTATGCGGGCCAGGTGCTCCTCGCCGCGGAAGGACTCGGCGTAGAGCTTGTAGACGTCCTCGGTCCCGGACGGCCGCGCGGCGAACCAGCCCTGCTCCGTGGTGACCTTCAGCCCGCCGATCGCCGCCCCGTTGCCTGGCGCGGTGGTTAGCCGGCCGGTGATCGGGTCGCCGGCCAGCTCGGTGGCCACCACCTGCTCCGGCGCCAGCCTGGCCAGCACCGCCTTCTCCTCGCGGGTGGCGGGGGAGTCGACCCGGGCGTAGGCCGGCGCGCCGAAGCGGGCGGTCAGCTCCCGGTAGTGCTCGCTCGGTGACCGGCCGGTGCGGCCGATTATTTCGGCGGCCAGCAGGCACAGGATGATGCCGTCCTTGTCGGTCGACCACACCGACCCGTCGCGCTGCAGGAAGGACGCCCCCGCGCTCTCCTCGCCGCCGAACCCGATGGACCCGTCGAGCAGACCGGGCACGAACCACTTGAACCCGACCGGTACCTCGAGCAGCCGCCGACTCAGCTCGCCGGCCACCTTGTCGATCATCGACGAGCTGACCAGCGTCTTGCCGACGGCCGCATCGAGCGGCCAGCCGGTGCGGTTGGCGTAGAGGTACTCGATGGCCACGGCCAGGTAGTGGTTGGGGTTCATCAACCCGCCGTCCGGGGTGACGATGCCGTGCCGGTCGGCGTCGGTGTCGTTGCCGGTCGCGACGTCGTAGCCGGCCGACGGGTCCTGCATGCGGGTGATCAGGGATGCCATGGCCGACGGCGACGAGCAGTCCATCCGGATCCTGCCGTCCCAGTCCAGCGTCATGAACCGGAAGGTCGGGTCGACCTCGGGGTTCACCACGGTCAAGTTCAGCCCGTAGCGCTCGCCGATCTCGCCCCAGTAGCCGACCGACGCGCCGCCGAGCGGGTCGGCTCCGATCCGCACGCCGGCGCCACGGATGACGTCGGTGTCGATCACCCCGGTCAGCGCCGCCACATACTCGCCGAGGAAGTCGTAAAGGCCGATGGAGCCGTTCCGGCGAGCCTGCTCCACGTCCGTGCGCTTCACGTCGGATAGTCCCGCGGCCAGCAGCTCGTTGGCCCGGTCCTGAATCCACCCGGTCACGTCGGTACCGGCCGGGCCGCCGTCGGGCGGGTTGTACTTGAAGCCGCCGTCGGCCGGCGGGTTGTGCGACGGGGTGACGACCACGCCGTCGGCCTGTCTGGCTGGTCCGCCCGCATTGGTGACCAGGATGGCCCGAGACACCGCGGGGGTCGGGGTATAGCCGTCGCGGGAGTCGACCCGCACGTCCACCCCGTTGGCCACGAACACCTCGAGCGCCGACGTCGTGGCCGGGCCGGACAGCGCGTGGGTGTCCGCCCCAAGGAACAGCGGCCCGCGGATGCCCTGCCCGGCGCGGTACTCGCAGATCGCCTGGCTGGTGGCCAGGATGTGGTCCTCGTTGAACGAGGTCCGCAGCGACGAACCGCGGTGGCCCGACGTACCGAAGCTCACCCGCTGGCCGGGGTCGTCAGGGTCGGGATGCTCGTCGTAGTAGGCCGCAAGAAGCCGATCGACATCGATGAGGTCGCCGGGTTGGGGCAGCTGTCCGGCGCGTCCGGGATCGGGCATGACTGCGATCCTGTCACTTGGCTGAGACCGCGTTCGCATCGTTGACGGACGACTCCACGCGCGCATATGTTTCGGGCCACAACAATTTCCCGCGGGCCGGTCGACCCGAGGCGAGTGATCCCGAGAGCCGATCCCGAAAGCCGATCCCGAGAGCTGAGGCCAGCACATGCCCGCCGTACCCACCCCCACCCGCGAGGACCGCTTCAGCTTCGGATTGTGGACGGTGGGCTGGACCGCCCGGGATCCGTTCGGCGACGCCACGCGTCCCGCCCTCGATCCGGTCGAGGCCGTACACCGCCTGGCCGTGCTGGGTGCCTACGGGGTCACGTTTCACGACGACGACCTGGTGCCGGCCGGGTCGTCGGACGCCGAGCGGACGCGGATCATCGACCGGTTCAAGAATGCGCTGAAGGAGACCGGGCTGGTCGTACCCATGATGACCACCAACCTCTTCACCCACCCGGTGTTCAAGGAAGGTGGCCTCACCGCCAACGACCGGTCGGTACGCCGGTACGCGTTGCGCAAGGTCGCCCGCAACATCGATCTGGCCGCCGAGCTCGGCGCCGCGACTTACGTGTTCTGGGGCGGGCGGGAAGGATCGGAGGTCGACTCGGCCAAGGACGTCGGCGCGGCGCTCGAGCGCTACCGCGAGGGCGTCGACACCCTGGCCGCGTACGTGACCGAGCGCGATTACGGCCTGCGCTTTGCCATCGAGCCCAAGCCCAACGAGCCGCGCGGGGACATCCTGCTGCCCACCGTCGGACACGCCCTGGCCTTCATCGCCACCCTCGAGCACGCCGACATGGTGGGCGTGAACCCGGAGGTCGGCCACGAGCAGATGGCCGGGCTGAATTACGCGCACGGCGTGGCTCAGGCGATCTGGCAGGGCAAGCTGTTCCACATCGACCTCAACGGCCAGCGCGGCATCAAGTTCGACCAGGACCTGATCTTCGGCCACGGCGACCTGATCAACGCCTTTTCCCTGGTCGACCTGCTCGAGCACGGACGCGACGGCGGCCCGGCCTACGACGGGCCGCGCCACTTCGACTACAAGCCGCTGCGCACCGAGGAGATCAAGGGCGTCTGGGAGTCGGCGGCGGCGAACATGAGTACCTACCTCATCCTGCGCGAGCGGGCGCGCGCGTTCCGGGCCGATCCCGAGGTGCAGGAGGCGCTGGCCGAGGCCAAGGTGGCCGAGCTGCACGAGCCCACTCTCGCCGCCGGCGAGACGATGGCCGACCTGCTGGCCGACCGATCGGCGTTCGAGGACTTTGACACCGAAGCCGCCGGCGCCCGCCGCGTCGGTGCGGTGCGCCTAGACCAGCTGGCCCTGGAGCACCTGATGGGCGTCCGGTGACCAGGACCGTTTCGGCGTGAGTAGCTCGTCGGGGCTACGACTCGTTGCCGGTATCGACTCTTCCACGCAATCGTGCAAGGTCGTCGTCCGTGATGCCGCCACCGGGACGCTGGTCCGCTCCGGGCGGGCCGCGCATCCGGACGGCACCGAGATCGAGCCTCGACACTGGGAGAGTGCGGCGGCGGCGGCGATCTCCGAGGCCGGGGGTCTCGACGATGTGGCCGCGGTGGCCGTGGGCGGCCAGCAGCACGGCATGGTGGGTCTGGACGAGGACGGCACCGTGGTGCGGCCGGCCCTGCTCTGGAACGACACCCGCTCGGCCGGCGCGGCGCGAGACCTCATCGGCGAACTCGGCGGAGCCCAGGCGTGGGCCGACGCCTGTGGCTCGGTGCCGGTGGCGTCGTTCACCGTGACCAAGCTGCGCTGGCTCGCTGAGCACGAGCCGGAGCACGCGGCCCGAACCGCGGCCGTCTGCCTGCCCCACGACTGGCTGACCTGGCGGTTGACCCACGCGGGCTTCGGCGGTTCAGCGTCCGGCCCGGGCGGGGCGCCGGCGTTGGAGGCCCTGATCACCGATCGAGGGGACGCCAGCGGGACCGGCTACTTCAGCCCGGCCGCCGGCACCTACCGGCTCGATCTGCTGGAGCGTGCGCTCGGGCATTCGGCGGCGTTGCCGCGGGTGCTCGGTCCGAGCGAGATCGCCGGCCGGACCGCCGGCGGAGCGCTGCTCGGCGCCGGTACCGGGGACAACATGGCGGCGGCGCTGGGCGTCGGTGCCCGCTCCGGTGACGTGGTGGTCTCGATCGGCACGTCGGGCGTGGTCAGCGCGGTGAGCCCGACCTCGACCGCCGACCCCTCGGGCATCGTCGCCGGCTTCGCCTCGGCCACCGGCGACTTCCTGCCGCTGGTTTGCACCCTCAACGCCTCCCGGGTGCTCGACGCCACGGCCCGCCTGCTCGGCGTGGACCACGCCGGGCTGGCCGAGCTGGCGCTATCGGTGCCGATGGGCAGCGGCGGGCTGGTTGTCGTCCCCTATCTCGAGGGAGAGCGGACGCCGGACCGCCCGGAGGCCACCGGGGCGGTGCACGGCTGGACGCTGGCCACGTCTACACCGGCCCATCTGGCTCGGGCGGCCATCGAAGGCCTGTTGTGCGGCCTGGCCGACGGAATCGACGCGCTCCTCGCGCAGGGTGTACCTGTGCACCGGGTGATCCTCGTGGGCGGCGGCGCGCGTTCGGCGGCCCTGCGCGAGATCGCGCCGGCGGTGCTCGGTCACGACGTCGTCGTACCGCCGGCCGGGGAGTACGTCGCCGACGGAGCGGCCCGCCAGGCCGCGTGGGCGCTGACCGCCGTCGACGATGCCAGCGCCGGGGCACCGGAGTGGGAACTCAGCGGCGAGACGACGTTTCGGGCCAGGTCGGCACCGGCCGTGCGGCAGCGCTACGCCGAGGTGCGCGACCTCACCTCTACCCGGCTGGCCGCGGGCTGAACCTGCGCGGCATACCCGGGCTGAAGCCCATCTGCGGGCTCATGGGGGCGCTCGACAGGTAGGCACCAATCCAAGTAGCCGGCCAGCCGGCCCCGAGCGGTCGGCACCGCACCGGCGAAGCCGCGGCGGGTCCCTTTGAGCGTCCTAGCCGAGCGGTGTCGGCTCGGCCCGTCTCACCGGCCGGAACGTTTGCCGGCCGCCACCGCGTCATTGCGCCCAGGAAGGTCCCGAGGCGTGGAGGTTGAACCGTGGCCGGTCAGTGGAGTCCGCAGGCAAGCGAGCCGACCGACCCCGCCGGACTTCACTCGAGCCGGCCGCGACGGCGCTGGCTGGTTATGGTTCGGCGCTACCGAGGGCTGTTGCTCGGCGGCCTGGTCCTGCTCGTCGCTGCCGCTGTGGTCGTCGATCTGGCCAGTCGACCGACCAGTCCCTCAGCCGGAAAGAGCAGCGGGCAGAGTTCGGCGGCCGGCGCCGGCAAGACAGCCACCGGTGGCGCCGGCCAACCGCTCGACGCAAAGGGCTCGGGCGGGGCCGGACCGGCAACGAGGCAGGCCGCGCCGATCGAGCGCGATGTCGTCTCCACGGCGGAGTTGGCGATCACCGCGCGCGACGTCGACGCCACGGCGGCTCGGATTCGCGGGCTCGTCGGGGTAGGCGAGCGGGTGGACGGCGACGACCGCAACGCCTCCGGCGCCGATCGCACGGCCCACCTCACGGTGCGGGTGCGTCCCGACCGGCTCGACGATTTGGTCGCCCGGATCGCCGGTTTCGGCGTCGAAACGGCGCGGACGGTGCGCGGCGAGGACGTCACCACGACGCGGGTCGACATCGACGCCCGGGTGTCGGCGCTGAAGACGAGCGTGGCCCGACTGCAGGCGTTCCTGGCCCGCTCGGCGTCGGTAGGGGAGCTGGTGGCGCTGGAGAGACAGCTGACCACCCGCGAGTCGGACCTGGAAGCGATGCGGGCCAAGCAAGTGGCGCTTCGGGACCAGATCGGACTGGCGACATTGAGCGTCACGGTGCACGGCCTGGCGCCGGCAGCCGTGGTGGCCCACGACGGAGTCTCACCGGCCGGCTTCGGCCGAGCCTTCGCCGCCGGCTCCCACGCCCTAGCCGTGGGCCTGCGGGCTCTGCTGGCCGCGCTGGGCTACCTGCTGCCGTTCCTGCTCGCCGCGGCCGTAGTGGGCGGGGCGGTCGGCGGCATTCGGCTGGTGCAGCGCCGCCGTCGGCCGAGCCCTCCGGTGGCCGCGGAACCGACGGGCTGAACCGCTCGCTAGAGCGCGCCGTCGGACAGGACCGGTCGACCGCCGGCCCGCAGCGGCACCGCGTTCCAGTAGCCCTTGACGTAGACCGCGTCGGGGTCCAGCCCGAGCTCGGCGACTCCTGGACGAAGGGCGACCACGGCCCGGCTCTCGCCCAGTAGGTAAGCGTGCCCTCGCCCGGCCGGAACGGATCCGCTGAGCGCCGATACCGCCCCGGCCAGCAGGCGCACGCCGCCCGGCGCCTCGGTGCGCCGGTGGATCCACCGCAGGTCCAGCGCCGCGCGGGAGGGCACCGCCACCTCGTCGTCCGCCCCGGTGACCTCGACGAGCGCCACGGCCGGGACGCCGGGCGGCAGCACGCCGAGCACCTCGGCGAAGGCCGGCAACGCCGATTCGTCGCCGACCAGGAGGTGCCAGTCGGCGTCGGCCGGCTCGACCCCAGCGCGCGGTCCGACCGCCTCGATGGTGGCCCCGGGGTGGACCTCGGCGAACCACCGCGCGCCAGGGCCGTGCCCGTGCAGGATCCCGTCCACGGCCACGGTGCCGCGCTGCGGATCGGCGCCGACGATGGTGTAGCGCCGGCGCACCGGCCGCACGGCGCCCGAGTAGTCCGGCGCCGTCAACATCAATCCCAGGTCCATGGCCGGGCGTAGAGGCAGCCCGGCCAGCTCCGGCGCGTCGAGCACCACCCGTCGCATGGAGGCGCTCAGCCTCGCCACGGACCGCACCCGCAGCTCGTGGCGCCGAGACCGCAGGACGTCCTCCACAGCGATTCAGCATGCCTCACCGGAATCACCCGGCGGCCGGTCCCGTTGCCCCCGGGTAAGGGGTGCCCGGCGCCCGCTGCCATCGCCCGTCCTGTCCGCTGCTCCCGACGCGGCCCATCCCGACCTCGACGAAGGATTCGCCATGACCATTGCCCTGAAGGAAGTCGCTTACAGCACCTCCGCCGAGGCCCACGGCGGCCGCTCCGGCCACGTAACCAGCGCGGACGGCGTGATCGACCTCGACCTGCGCACTCCCGGCAGCGTGAGCAACCCCCAGGCCAACCCGGAGACGCTGTTCGCCTCGGGGTACGCCGCCTGCTTCCAAAGGCGCGCTGCAGAACCGGGCCAAGGCCCAGGGCATAGACGCCGCCTCCGCGGTGACGGCCACGGTGTCCTTCGGCCCGTCCGAGGACGGCGGCTTCGGTCTCGCCGTGGCCATCGAGGCGCAGATCTCCGGGATGGACAAGGCGAAGGCCCAGCAGCTGGTCGAGCTGGCCACGAGTTCTGCCCGTACTCCAAGGCGACCCGCGGCAATATCACCGTCACCATCACCGCGGTCTGACGCTTCCCACACGTCCGTCCCGGGCGCCGGGAAGCGCCCGGGACCGCGTGCTCCGTGGGCGTTGTCAGCACCGTGCCGTGTCCACGACTTCCGTTTGCCAGCCGCGGGCCGCACGGGGGGTCCGCAGATTGTCGATGCTCACCGGCCCCGGTGGAGAGGAGAATGGACCCGTGGCCATCAGTGTGTTCGACCTCTTCTCGGTCGGTATCGGCCCGTCGAGCTCGCACACCGTCGGACCGATGCGCGCCGCCCGCCGCTTCGTCCTGGGTCTGCGCGACGACGGCCGGCTCGAGCGCGTGGCTCGGGTCCGCACCCAGCTGTTCGGTTCGCTGGGGGCCACCGGTCACGGGCACGGCAGCGACCGGGCCGTGCTGCTCGGGCTGATGGGCGAGGAACCCGAGACGGTCGACACCGCCACCGCGGTGTCCCGCGCGGCCGAGATCCGAGCGCGCGGCCGGCTGTGCCTGCTCGGCGTTCACCCCGTCACCCTGGGCGAGGACGATCTCGTGCTGCACCGTCGCACCAGCCTGCCGTTCCACCCCAACGGGATGACCTTCACCGCGCTCGACGGCGCCGGCGGCGTCGTCGCCGAGCGCACCTATTACTCGGTCGGTGGCGGCTTCGTGGTCGACGAGAACGCGGCCGGCGCGGACCGGATCGCGCCCGACGCCACCGTGGTGCCTCTGCCGTTCTCCACCGGCGGGGAGTTGCTGGCCCAGTGCCTGATGACCGAACAGTCGATCAGCGCGGTCATGCTGGCCAACGAGACCGCCTGGCGCAGCGAGGACGAGGTGCACGCCGGACTGCTGTACCTGTGGACGGTAATGCAGGACTGCGTGGTCGCCGGCTGCGCCAGCGAGGGGACGCTGCCCGGCGGGCTCAAGGTCCGGCGCCGCGCGCCGGAACTCTACCGCCGGCTCCGTGCCGCCGACGATGGCTCCGACCCGCTGCGAGCGATGGACTGGGTCAATCTGTTCGCACTGGCGGTGAACGAGGAGAATGCGTCGGGCGGACGGGTGGTCACCGCACCGACCAACGGCGCGGCCGGGATCATCCCCGCAGTGCTGCATTACTACCGCCGGTTCGTTCCCGGATCGAGCGACGACGGCGTCGTACGGTTCCTGCTCACTGCCGGCGCGATCGGCGTGCTGTACAAGGAGAACGCGTCGATTTCTGGCGCCGAGGTCGGCTGCCAGGGCGAGGTCGGATCGGCCTGCTCCATGGCCGCCGGCGCGCTGTGCGAGGTCCTCGGCGGCACCCCGGCCCAGGTGGAGAACGCGGCCGAGATCGGCATGGAGCACAACCTCGGCCTGACCTGCGACCCCGTCGGCGGACTCGTCCAGGTGCCGTGCATCGAGCGCAACGCCATGGCCGCGGTCAAGGCGATCAATGCCGCCCGCATTGCTCTGCACGGCGACGGCCGCCACATCGTCAGCCTCGACAAGGTGATCAAGACGATGCGTGAGACCGGCGCCGACATGAAGATCAAGTACAAGGAGACCGCGCGCGGCGGGCTGGCGGTCAACGTCATCGAGTGCTGACCGGCCACCTCGTGTCCGGTTGATCGGCTGTTCTCAGCCAACGGATGGCCCGAGCAGTATCGCGTCCGGCGCGTCTCACTGCTCCGTTGCCAACGTTGTGAGGTGGAGCGAGCAATCGACCCCGTTCACCACGACGCCGGCACACCGGCCCCCTGCTGTTTGTCGGGCTGGTGAGCCGGCGTACGCGGCACCGTCGATGCTTCAGCCGACGGCGACACCTTCGGGCGTCTCCTGCGGCAGGTCTTCCTTGCGCAGGTTGATGAGGACCGCGGCGGCCACGATCGATGCCAGACCGAAGATCCCGGCGGTCAGGAAGCCCATGGACGAGGCGTGGGCCAGCGTGTGGTGGCCGAAGTCGACGAAGTCACCGAGGAAGGACTGCAGCGCCGGACGCTGGTTGGCGGGGGTGGACGCGACCAGGTCATTGATCGTCTTCTTGTCCACCGCGCCGCCGTTGGAGGTGCTCTGCACCAGTTGGCTGACCGGACCGCGCAGGTTCTCAGGTAGTTGAGCCAGCTCGGCGCTCAGATCGCCACTGTGGTCGTTGGCGTAGTTGGTCCCCGCGGTGGCCGCGACGGTGGCCAGCACCGACAGCCCGATCGATCCGCCAACCTGCTGGCCGACGTTGAGCATGGCCGACGCGACGCCGGCATCGGTGGGTTCGACGCGGGCCACGGCCACGCTGGTCAGCGGCACGAAGATGAAGCCCATGCCTGTGGCCATCACGATCATGCCCGGGAAAAACTTGTCCCAGTAGCCGGAGCTGGCGGTGACGGTCGAGTACCAGAACATCGCGGTGGTGAGCAGGACGGTGCCGATGAGGATCAGTCGCTTGGGCCCGAGCTTGGGCATCAGCCGGGCCACGAATTGCGACGTGATCCCGACGATGAACGCAACCGGCAGGAAGGCGAATCCGGTCTGCAGGGCCGAGAACTCGATCACCTGCTGCACGAAGTACGTCACGAAGTAGAACAGGCCGAACATCGCCGCGCCGACGATCAGCATGACGAGATAGGCGCCACCCCGGTTGCGGTCCTGGATCACCCGCAACGGCATCATCGGATCGCTGATCTGCCTCTCCCAGAGGAAGAAGCTGACCAGCAGGATCACCGCGGCGACCAGGCAGCCGACGGTAAGCGGATCGCTCCAGCCGCCCTTGTTCTGATCCGCGGCATGGATGAACCCGTAGACCAGGGACACCATGCCGGCGACGGAAAGCACGGCACCGACCACATCAGCGGTGCCGCGGTGGCGCTCCGATTCGGTGATGTAAAAGAACGCTCCGACCATCAACGCCAGGCCGATCGGGACGTTGACGAACAGCACCCACCGCCACGACAGGTATTCGGTGAGGATGCCACCGAGCAGCAGGCCGAGCGCGGCTCCGGCACCGGAGACCGCCGCGTACACGCCGAACGCCCGGTTGCGTTCCCGGCCCTCGGCGAAGGAGGTGGTGATCAGCGACAGCGCGGTCGGGGAGGCGATGGCGCCGCCGACGCCCTGCACGACGCGACCGAAAAGGAGGAAGGCGAAGCTGGTGGCGATGCCGCCGAGGAAACTGCCAAGGCTGAACAGGCCGAGGCCGATGATGAACATCCGCCGCCGGCCCAGGATGTCGCCGGCCCGCCCCCCCAGCAGCAACAGGCCGCCGAAGGCCAGGGTGTAGGCGTTGAGCGCCCAGGTCATCGAGGTCTGGGACTTGTTGAAGTAGTCGCCCATGGTCGGCAGGGCGATGTTGACGATGGTGGCGTCCAGCACCACCATCAGCTGGGCCCCGGCGATGAGCAGCAGGACGGTGGTGGGATGGGCCTCTCGGCGGGATGTACCCGCTTGCGAGCCGACCTTCGTAGACGTGGTGGACACCGGCGGAGCCCCTTCTCAGTCGAGCTGTAGTGAACGCTTCCGTCTCTTACGGTCACGGTAGCGGGTATGCTAGGGAGGACCAAGCGTTTTCTACTTTCAGACCCGGCTTACCAGGCGCCTGTGACATGGACGTGGCCGCCGGAAGGACGAGGTAATGACGCGGAACGCCGCATCGACGGCGCCGGGGGCAGCGATCCGGCCCAGGGACGTTGAAAATCCGGTCGGCGCCGTGGACCCGGTCGGCGCCGTGGACCCGGTCGGCGCCGTGGACCCGGTCGGGTCGGTCTCCCGCCGGCGGCGCGGGCCGGCGCTCGAGGACGCCATCTGCCGGGCCGCGTTCAACGAGTTGATCGAGGTCGGCTACAGCGCCTTCACCGTCGAAGGGGTCGCTGCGCGTGCCCAGACCGGCAAGGCGAGCATCTATCGCCGGTGGCCGACCAAGGAGCGGCTGCTGATGGACGCCTTCTGTCGCTGTGCCCCCGTCGCCGAGCAGGCCGGGCGTCCCCTCGAGGACTCGGTGTGCACCCGGGAGGCTCTACGGCGGCTGATGCGATCACATCTGGCCAACAAGGTGGAGCAGGAAATTTCGGCCATTCAGGCGGTAGCCAGCGAGGCCGCCCACGATCGGGGCTTGGCCGACACGGTCGACCGCGAGTTGCTCGCGCCGCGGCGAGAGCAGTTCCGGGCGATCCTCGCCCGGGGGGTCGAGCGCGGAGAGGTCCCTGTCGACGCACCGATCGACCTCGTGGCCGAGGTCATCCCCGCCCTGGTGATCAGTCGCGTGCTCTTTCGCCACCACCTCCCCGACGCCGCGATGATCGACGAGCTCGTCGACCTCATCGCGTTGCCGATGCTGGCCGGGCGCCGGGACCGCCCGTCGGCGGCTCAGAAGCGACCCCCGAACAGCAGCGCGGCCACGCGCGAGTCAGTGGTCACACCGTCGTCGTAGCCCCCCTGACGGTTGAGCGAGTTCATGATCGCCAGCGTGTACCGCTCACTTGGCCCGACGAATCCCACCGTGTTGATAACCCAGCCGCCCTGCTCCTCGCTCCAGCCGTCCTTGTTCCCCGGCTGAGCCGCCGCGCCGGCACCCCAGACCCCCCACTGCTGCACCGACCCGACCGAGCGCATCTGGGCCACGACGTAATCGCGGTCGGCCGGGTTCAGCCGCGCGAGCACGTACTGCATCAGCCGGTCGAGGTCGGCCGGAGTGCACTTCTGGAAGCCCCAGTACGGGTAAAAGTCGGTGAACCCTTTCTGCGGGCGCAGTGTGGTCATGCCGTAGGCCGGGAAGCGGTTGTTGTAGGCGAAGTGGTCGACGCCGGCGTAGCGGAACCACAGCGCGTCGGCGGCGTCATCGTCCGAGACGTGCAGCATGGCCCGGATATGGGCGCGGTCCGTCGCCGTGAGCGAGATCAGTCCCGCCCGATCCCGGGTGAGCAGGTCGACGGTCATGGCCAACTTGATCGTCGACGCCGTCCATACCTCGGTGTCGGCGTAACCGTTGCGCCACATCGCGCCGGTGCGCCGATCACGCACGACGATGCCGACCGTGCCCGGTCGACCGTCGACGTAGCGCTGCGCTGCCACGATGCGCCGTTGCAAGTCACAGTCGAAGCCGGTGCCGCGCAGCGGGCACCTGCTCACCGCCGGCGCCGCAGCCGTCTTGATCGGCGTCCGCGACGGCGACGTTGCCGGTGCGGTGCTGGTGCCGGTGGCGGGCCGCGAACGAGAAAGCGGCGCGGTCGAGGCTCGGGATGTGGTCGGTCGAGCGGCGGTCGGGCTGCGGGTGAGCGACCGAACTGACGATGACGCAGCCGCTGTCGACGCAGCCGCTGTCGACGCACCGGCGGGGGTCGGGTAAGTCGTGGCCGACCTACGGTTGCGGGCCGATCCACACCCGGCCAGCACCAGCGCCAGCAGAACGGCGCAGGCCGCGGTGGCCGAGCGCAGGGTACCGGCCGGGGTACCGGGGCCACGCGAGCAAGACATCGTGGAGCAGCCTGACACAGTTCCTGCCTGGACGAACCGGCTGCGGGCGAGGAGCCGCGCTTCCTGTGCTTCCCGGCCTCGCGCCCTGCCACGGATGGGTGTCCCTGCGCTGGAGGCCGAGGAGTTCCTCACCCGTCCGCACCTGCTCGACCGACTCCTGCGCCGCTGACGCTCTGGCCGGTCGCCGAGTGCCGGAAGGAGGCTTTGGAGGGCCTCCCGGGCGCCTGTAGTCTGGCGCGGCCGAGGGGTCCGGACGCGGGAGATGCGGGCGGCACCTGGCAGGGAGGCTTCG
>JBDUAD010000033.1:0-26056 GCA_040004775.1 bacterium
TTGCCGCCCACTGACCCACGCGGATGTCAAGAGGCGGCCAGGGGTCTGGTGAATGCATCCGCAGGGCTTCGGTCGAGGTCTGCTTCGGCCCTCGTGCGTCCTGGTCGAACACCCGAGGATCTCGACGACAACTCCGTGAGATAGCGTCGCGGGCATCGGCTCGACACTCCGCCCCAGCCCTGACAAGCGCACGTTCCGCGGCTGTCTGGCGGAGGGTCGACCCGGACGAAGCCCGGCCTCACCCGGCCGGTGCCGACCACAGCCCGGCCGACCCGGCCGGCAGTCGAAGGGACACCACTTCGTGCGACCAGGATTACGTACAGCAGCGGTCACGGGAGGCGCATGCCTAGCGTTGACCGTCGCCATGGCGAGCCCAGTAGGGGCCACCCCCAGCCGCAGCCCGCTCTCGGGCAGTCAGCCGGCGTGGGCCACCAGCAAGGCGTTCCGGGGCGAGGCCTCCTCGTCCGCGACCGTCCACGCCCGCGTCTACCTGCCCTGGCGCAACCAGTCTGACCTCGCCGCCACCATCAAGGCAGTGAGTACTCCCGGCAGCGCGTCGTATGGCAAGTACCTCACGCCCGCGCAGTTCCGCCAGCGTTACGCGCCCGGTCAGGGTGACGTGGTCGCCATACAGCAGTGGCTGCGCGGCGCGGGCCTCTCGATTGCAACGAGCGCCGACGACAACCAGTACGTCGCCGTGGAGGGCACCGTCGCCCAGGCCGAGAGCGCCTTCGCCACCCAGCTCGGCATGTACGCCGCATACGGCGCCGTGCTCCGCGCGCCCCAGCGCGCGCCCAGCGTCCCGGCATCGCTGGCCGGCAAGGTCAGCGCGGTCGTCGGCCTCGACGACAGCTCCGAGCTGATCGCCCCCGACCACACCACCGGGTCACCGGACAAGCAGGACCACGGTGCACCGAGCGCCGGGTTCCGGGTGGGCACACCGTGCTCGACCTACTGGGCCGAGAAGAAGGTGACGACAACCTTCACCGCCTACGGCACGAATGTGAAGCCGATCGCTCCCTGCGGATACACCCCCGCACAGATCCGGGGGCTGTACGGCCTCGGTGCCACCGACACGGGAGCGGGTCAGACCGTCGCCTTCGTCGGCGCCACCGCCAGCCCCACGCTGGTGCAGGACGTCACCCAGTACAGCCGGCTGCACAACCTGCCCGATCCGCAGATTCAGCAAATCGTCGCTCCCGGCATCTACCGGCTGCCGAACACCCCGGTGCAGGTTCCCGGTGAGTTCTACGGCGAGGAGACGCTGGACGCCGAGGCGATCCACACCACCGCGCCAGCCGCACGGCTGGTCTACGTCGCATCGGCCAACGCCCGGCAGGACTTCGATGTCAGCATCAACCACATCGTCGACAGGCACCTGGCTTCGATCATCTCGATCAGCTACGGCTTCCGCGGTGAGGCGGTTCCCCCGGGCTTCATCAACAGCCTCAACGCCACGTTCGCGCAAGCCGTCGCGACCGGCATCGGCGTGTTCGTCTCCAGCGGAGACGGCGGCGACGAGCTCACCGCCCTGGGACGGACCTCCGTGGACTTCTACGCCAACAGCCCGAACGTCACGGCAGTGGGCGGCACGTCCGCGGCGATCGTGCCAGGCACCGGCGGATCGGTGTTCCCGAGCGGAGCAGCTCCGGCCGGGATGCCCTCTAGCTCGTCCAGCGCGAACGGCGGCCTCTACGGCATCGACGACCCGCGCAACCCGGTCAACCAGCCGGGCTGGACTCGCTCGTTCGAGGTGGGCTGGCAGACCGAGCAGGCGAACGCGACGGGCACGTTGACCCCGGACACCGCGGCGGCAACGTCGTACCTGTTCACTGGAACGTTGGGTGCGGGCAGGTTCACCTTCGGTGGTGGCGGCGGAATCAGCCGGGTCTTCCCGCAACCGTCGTACCAGAAGGGGATCACCGACGGCGTCCGGGACGGAAGTGATCCGACCTTGACCGGCACTCAGGGCCGAGCTGTTCCCGACATCTCGGCGGTTGCTGACCCGAACACCGGCTTCCGGGTGGGGCAGACGCAAACCTTCAGCGACGGCACGTACTACGACGAGTACCGCATCGGCGGCACGTCGCTGTCCGCTCCGCTGATGGCCGGCATGGCTGCCGTGGCCAACCAGAAGGCCGGGCGGACCTTGGGCTTCCTCAACCCGCTGATCTACGCGGTGTACCGCCAGGCCAACGCCACGATCTACGACGTGGACGAAGCCGACTTGGTCAGCCCGGACGAGTACGGCACCACGCCGTCGGTGTTCCGGGTGAACTTCGCCAACAGCGAGAACAAGGCGGGCGGGCGCACCTACAGCCTGCGGACGCTCGAGTCACCGAACCAGAGCCTGCAGTCGGTGCGGGGATACGACACCGCGACCGGCGTCGGCACGCCGAGGAACGACACGTTCCTCACCGCGCTCGGGACCGTCACCCCGATCCCGTACACGCCGACCAGGTAGCCGCGCGATTCCCGAGAGGGCGGTCCGGAGAAGTTGGCCGGGCCGCCCTCTCGGTGCCGGGCTCAGCCCGGAGCTCACGCTGTCACCCGGCCGAGCCCGGGCAGAGAGAAACCCAGCCGGCGGAGGGAACTCCTCCGCCGGCCGGGTGGTCGGGAAAACGGTGGAGCTACCTCACGGTTACCGCTTCGTGGGCGCCAACGGGGGCACGGCCAGGCGAACCAGCTCGAGCGCCTGCTGGGGGAACCACGCTCCGGCCGCCGGATCGGTGATGTTGCCCCACTCCGGGTCGGTGGTCGAGCCGGCGATGCCGCGGTTGCACTGCCCGTCGGACTGGCCGGGCGTCTTGATCCAAAGGTAGGCGTCCAGCAGCGGGTTGGCCGGGTCCGGATTGGCTCGCGGGCGAGCGCCCAGGCCGCGGCCGGGCGGGTTGCACCACGTTTGCGGGTCGCCATATGTACCGGCCGGCGGCGTCCAGGGCCCCTGGCCGTTGCGGCTGGTGTCGATCACGAAGTGCGCGGTCGGCTGCGTCGAGCCCAGCTCCGACGCGTCGCGGCTGTTGATCCCGGCGGTGTTGGCCGTGGGGTCGGCCGCGGTGTCGCTCCACTGGAGGGCCGGATCGAGGGCGACGCCGGTCCAGTTGTTGGCCGGTCCTCCGCTCCAGTACTGGTCGCCGCAGTTGCTCGGGGTCGTCGTCGCGGCGTCGGGGTTCAGCGCGATGCACTCGGAGATCCAGGTGCCGTACTGCTCCAGGTTGGCCGACCACTGGTAGTTCGACACATTGAGGGAGAAGCCATGGAACCCGCTCACGCCGGCGTTCTCCAGACGAGAAGTCATGTCGGCGACGTTGTGCCAGGCGCTGTGGCCGGCGTCCACGTAGACCAGTGCGTGCGGGTCGGCGGCCATGATCGCTTCTCCGAGGTACTTGATGTCGGCAATACGACCGGCGGTCAGCGCGGCGACGTCCTGGCCGGGGTAGGCGCCCGGGCAGTCGCTGGGCAGGTTGGCCAACCCGTCCGGCTCGACGACGACGATCACGGTGTGGCCCTTGGTCAGCCCGGCGGCGAAGCCGTCGGCCCACGCCCGGTAGGCCACGTCACTACCCGCGCCGCCGGAGGAGTACTGCGAGCAGTCCCGCCCGGGAACGTTATAGGCCACCAGCGTCGGAACCGTCTACTTGCCCGCGGCCCGCTGCGCGGTCTGCTCGACCCTCTGCCGGACCTGCTCGGGCGTTCCGGACGTGAACCACACCGCCTGCGGGGTGTTCACCATGCTGTGGATCAGCGCCGGGTCCTGCTTGTCGCCCGCGGCGGTCAGTCGGGCGATCTGCTGCTGGGACCCGTCGGCGGCCTTGGGCACGTAGAACCGGGTGTCCGTCGGCAGGGTCGAGCGGGCAGCGAACGCGGACGACATTGCCGCACCCAGGGTCATGGCGGTTGCGGCAGCCAGAACGGCCGCTCCGCGGAGAACACGTCGATGGTTCGCCGGGCTAGTCCGCTCAGACCCCTATCGGGTGCCAGACCGTCTTGGTCTCGACGAAGGCGGAAAGCCGCTCGGTGCCGGGGTCGCGCTCCCACTGGGCGTCATCAGTGCGCGGGACGAACACACGAACGACGGAGTCGGCGGCGGCGCGCTGCAGATCCGGGCGCGCGGCCGGCTCCGCACCGGTGAGGTCGAGGGCATTGACGTCGCGGTGCCCGGCCAGCCACGGCGCCAACTCCTCCGTGCGTCCGCTGAGCAGGTTGACCACTCCGCCAGGAAGGTCGGACGTGGCCAGGACTTCGGCCAGCGAGATCGCCGGCAGCGGCCGCGCCTGCGAGGTCACGACCACCGCGGTGTTGCCGGTGGCCAGCACCGGAGCGAGGACGCTGATCAGGCCGAGCAAGCTGGACTCCTGCGGCGCCAGCACTCCTACGACGCCGGTTGGCTCGGGCAGGGTGAAGCTGAAGTACGGCCCGGACACGGGGTTGGTGGCACCGGCGACCTGCGCGTATTTGTCGCTCCAGCCCGCGTACCAGACCAGACGGTCCACGGCCGCGTCCACCTGAGCGCGCGCATCATCGGTGCTGACGCCCTCGGCCGCGGCCACTTCGGCGGCGAACTGTTCGCGGCGGCCCTCCAGCAGTTCGCCCACCCGGTAGAGCACCTGCCCGCGGTTGTAGGCCGTGGCCCGCGACCACCCGGGCATGGCGGCGCGGGCGGCCCGCACCGCGTCGCGCAGGTCTTTGCGCGAGGCTTGAGCCGCGTGCGCGAGCAGGGTGCCGTCCGGTGCGGTCACGGCATACACGCGTCCGGACTCCGAACGAGGGAAGGCGCCGCCGATGAACAGCTTGTAGGTCTTGCGGACGTCAACCCGCTCGCCGGGCGGCGTCGGGCCGCTCGCGGCATCAACGGGCAAGGTAGGACTCCAGCCCGTGCCGACCGCCCTCGCGCCCGAAGCCGGACTCCTTGTAACCGCCGAACGGCGCGCTGGGGTCGAAGCGGTTGAACGTGTTCGCCCAGACCACTCCGGCGCGCAGGCGGTCGGCCAGCCACAGGATCCGCGAGCCTTTCTCCGACCAGATCCCGGCCGAGAGCCCGTACGGGGTGTTGTTGGCCTTCTCGACCGCCTCGGCCGGCGTGCGGAAGGTCAGCACCGACAGCACCGGCCCGAAGATCTCCTCGCGGGCGATGCGGTGGGCCGGGGAGACGTCGGTGAACACGGTCGGCGGGAACCAGTAGCCGCGCTCGGGCAGCTCGCACGCCGGCGACCACCGCGACGCGCCCTCGGCCTCACCGGCATCGCTCAGGGACCGGATCCGTTGCAGCTGCTCGGCCGAGTTGATCGCGCCGATGTCGGTGTTCTTGTCCAGCGGGTCGCCGAGGCGCAAGGTGGCCAGCCGCTGATGCAGTGCGGCGACCACGTCGTCGGCGATCGACTCCTGGACGAGCAGCCGGGAGCCGGCGCAGCACACGTGGCCCTGGTTGAAGAAGATGCCGTTGACGATGCCTTCGACCGCCTGGTCGAGCGGAGCGTCGTCGAAGACGATGTTGGCCGCCTTGCCGCCGAGTTCGAGGCTGAGACGGGTCGAGCGGCCGGCCAGTGTGCGCTGGATCTCCTTGCCGACCTCGGTCGAACCGGTGAACGCGATCTTGTCCACGCCCTCCGCCGTCACGAGTGCCCGGCCGATTTCCGGACCGCCGGCCAGCACGTTGACCACCCCCGGCGGCAGGTCGCACTCGGCGATGATCTCGGCCAGGGTCAGTGCCGTCAGCGGGGTGGTTTCGGCCGGCTTGAGAACCACGGTGTTGCCGGTGGCCAACGCGGGCGCGATCTTCCACGCCGCCATAAGTAATGGGAAGTTCCACGGAATGATCTGGGCGGCCACACCGAGCGGACGCGGGTCGGGGCCGAAGCCGGCATAGGGCAGCTTGTCGGCCCACCCGGCGTGATAGAAGAAGTGCGCCGCGGCGGTGGGAACGTCGACGTCGCGGGCTTCGCGGATCGGCTTGCCGTTGTCCAGCGATTCCAGAACGGCCAGCTCGCGGGCCCGCTCCTGCACGGCGCGGGCGATGCGGAAGAGGTACTTGGCCCGTTCCCGCCCGGGCATCCGGCCCCACGGGCCGTCGGCGGCCCGACGAGCGGCGGCCAGCGCGTCGACGACGTCCTCGGTTCCGGCCTCGGCCACCTCGGCGAGTGGTTCCTCGGTCGCCGGATTGATCGTCTTGCGGGCCTCGCCGCGGCCGTCGCGGAACCGGCCGTCTACGAAGATGCCGTAGGACGGGCGGAGGTTGGCCACCGCGGCCGATTCCGGTGCCGGGGCGTACTCGAAGACCATGGTCAGTCCACCGTCACGTAGTCGGGACCGTCGTAGGCGCCGGTCCGCAGCTTGTGCCGTTGCATAAGCAAGTCGTTGAGCAAGCTGGAGGCGCCGAAGCGGAACCGCGCCGGCTCCAGCCACGCCTCACCCGCCACCTCGTTGACCATGACCAGGTAGCGGACCGCCTCCTTGGCCGTGCGGATGCCGCCGGCCAACTTGACCCCGCGCTGCTCGCCGGTCTGGGCGGCGAAGTCGCGCACCGCCTGCAGCATCACGAGGGCCACCGGCGGCGTGGCCGCGGGCGACACCTTGCCGGTGGACGTCTTGATGAAGTCACCACCGGCGACCAGCGCGAGCCAGCTGGCCCGGCGGACGTTGTCCAGCGTGACCAGCTCGCCGGTCTCGAGGATGACCTTGAGGTGGGCGGGGCCGCAGGCGGCCTTGGTGGCCATGATCTCGTCGAACACCTGCTGGTAATGCCCGGCGAGGAAGGCGCCGCGGTCGATCACCATGTCGATCTCGTCGGCTCCGGCGACCACGGCGTCGCGGACGTCCTGGAGCTTGGTGTCGAGCATTGCCCGACCGGACGGAAAGGCAGTGGCCACGCTGGCCACGGCCACCGAGCTGCCGCCCAGCGCCTGAGCCGCGCCGGCCACCAGGTCGGGGTACACGCACACCGCGGCCACCGACGGCACGCTCGGGTCGCCCGGATCGGGGCGTACCGCCTTAGCGCACAGCGAGCGCACCTTGCCCGCCGTGTCCGAGCCCTCGAGCGTGGTCAGGTCCACCATGCTGATGGCGGCGTCTATGGCCCAGGCCTTGGCTGTGGTCTTGATGCTGCGGGTGGCCAGCATCGCTGCCCGCGCCTCCGCGCCGACCTGGTCGACTCCGGGCAGTCCGTGCAGGAACCGGCGCAACGACGAGTCGTCGCGGACCACGTCCGCCAGCGGCCCGGACCGCGTATTCGGCTCCATCGCGGCCGGGCGGGCGATGGTGGCACTCACCGGTCCAGTCTAGGCGCGCACTCGTCGTCGTCGGAGGATCTGCGATCGAGCCTGATCGCCGCTGTCAGGCCCGGACGGCCGCTCGTTCGCGACGAGGTCCGCGGCGGCCAACGCCCCGGATGGTCAGCGGTCCGGGGTCAATGAGGCGGCAAGCGGGAACAGTGCCGCGGGTAGGTCATCGAGGTGCAGCCGACCGGTGTCCAGCCGGAGATCAAACCACTGGTTGCGGGCCTGATCGCAGGCGAATTGGTAGATCGAGCGGGCTTCCTCCACCGTGGTCTGCGCCTTGCGCGACGTGCGGCGCGCGAGCCGATCCAACGTTGTCTGGAGTGGACTGCAGACCCAGATCCGCAGGACCTGGACGCCCGTGGCCTCGACGTCGCGAGCCAGCTGCCAGTCGCTGGTCCACGCTCCGGTCGCTTCGACCGACACCGCGCGGTTGCCGCGGAGTGCGTCGAGGACTGCCTGTTCGACCGGCATCAGCCAGCCGTCCGTCGGGTGTGGCTGCGCGCCGCGCGACAGCAGGTCGAGGACCACCTCGTCGGGGTCCACCGGGACCACGCCGTATCGCTCGTGCAGGGCCTGGGCGACCTGCGACTTCCCGGCCCCCTTCGGTCCGTAGATCGCGACCACGACCGGCACGCTCTGAAGCTAGCCCGGGGCGCATCGGATCGAGGTCCGCCGAACGCGATCAGGCCTGTTCGCTGAACGAAACCGGTCGCTCTAGGGTCTGCTGACGTGGACGTCACCGTAGTGCGTCATCCCCTCGTACAGACCCGGTTGTCGGTTCTGCGCGACGAACACAGCAGCAACTCGGAGTTCCGGGCGGCGTTACGCGAGCTGGCCACTCTGCTCGTGTACGAGGCCACGCGTGACCTGGCTGTGGTCGAGACCGAGATAACCACCCCAGTGGCGGCGGCAACCGGCTACCTGCTGGCGGAACCGCCGTTGCTCGTGCCGGTCCTGCGAGCCGGTCTGGGGATGGCCGAAGCGGCGTTCAACCTCCTGCCGGAGGCGCAGATGGGCTTCGTCGGCGTCGCCCGTGACGAAGCTACCCACGAGCCGCACGCCTACATGGCCTCCCTGCCGCCGTCGCTGTCAGGACGGCCGGTGATCGTGCTCGATCCGATGCTGGCCACCGGCGGATCGCTGCTGCACTGCCTCAACCTGCTTTCCTTGCGGGGAGCCGACGACATCGTGGTGCTGTGCGCGCTCGCCGCTCCGGAGGGCATCGCCGCGCTGGAGGCGAGCGGTCATCCGGTGCGGCTGTTCACGGCCAGTGTCGACGATCGGCTGAACTCCTCGGCCTACATCGTCCCGGGCCTGGGCGACGCCGGCGACCGCCAGTTCGGCCCGCGCTGAGTTCCCGCCTGCCGTAGCTCGATTGGACTCGCCGGTCGCGCGTTGACCGGTTCAGACGCGCAGCCGGGCGCCGACCTCGGCCCGCAACCGCTCCAGCGTCGCGGCGGCGTCCGCGGCCGGTGCGTCGCGCTCGACCACCTCGAGGTAGGCCTTGAGCTTGGGCTCCGTGCCCGACGGCCGCAGCACGACGCGCGCCGGCCCGGCCCGCCAGATCAGCACGTCGGCGTCCGGCTGCAGGTCGCGGACGTCGATGTCGTGGCCGAGCAGCTCGGCCGGCGGCTCGGCCCGCAGGCGTTGCATCGTCGTGGCGATCTCGCGCAGGTCGGTGACCCGCACCGACACCTGCCCGGTCAGGTGCCGGCCGTAGCGCGCGGCCAGCTCCTCCAGCCGCTGCGGCAGCGACGACCCGGCCGCCCGCAGCGCGGCGGTCCGTTCGGTGGCGAGCAGGGCGGCGCTGATGCCGTCCTTGTCGCGCACCGCGTCGAGGGCGACCGCGTAGCCCAGCGCCTCCTCGTAGCCGAACACGAGATCCTCGGCCGCGCGCACGATCCACTTGAACCCGGTCAGCGTCTCGGCGAAGTTGACCCCGTGGTCCTCGGCCAGCGCCCGCAGCATCGAGGAGGACACGATCGTCGTGGCGTAGGTGCCGCGCACGCCCTTAGCCAGCAGGGCGTCGGCCAACAGGACGCCGAGTTCGTCCCCGGTCAACATTCGCCAGCCGATGTCGGGGAACTCGACGGCCAGGGCGCAGCGGTCGGCGTCGGGGTCGTTGGCAACCACGAGGTCGGCGCCGCGCTCGCGGGCCAGCTCCAGAGCCAGGTCGATCGCGCCCGGTTCCTCCGGGTTGGGGAAGGCCACGGTGGGGAAGTCCGGGTCGGGATCGGCCTGCGCGGCCACCGAGATCAGGTCGGGGTAGCGGGCGCGGGCGAACACCCGGTCGATCACTGCGGAACCTACGCCGTGCATCGCGGTGTGGACCACGGTGAGTGCAGCGGCGGGCGGGCCGACCAGCCCGGCGGTGGCCTCGACGTAGTCGGCCACCACTGCGTCGTCGAGGTCCATGTAGTCCTCGGACCGAGGGATCGCCGTAGCGGGACCCACCGCCCGGATGGCCGCTTCGATCTCGCGGTCGGTGGGCGGAGCGATCTGGGCGCCGTCCGCGCCGTAGACCTTGTAGCCGTTGTCGCGGGGCGGGTTGTGCGACGCCGTGACCATCACCCCGGCCGCGGCACCGAGCCGGCGCACGGCGAAGGCGAGCACCGGGGTGGGCAGTGGCCCGGGCAGCAGTCGGGCGCGGAAGCCGGCTGCCGCCAGTACGGCAGCCGAGTCGGCGGCGAAGTCGGCCGAGCCGTGCCGGGCATCGTGACCGACGACGACCACCGCGCCGGCGTCGCCGTGCTCGACCAGCCAGGTCGCCAGACCGGCTGCGGCCCGGCGCACGACGGTGCGGTTCATGCCGTTGGGGCCGGCGCGCAGTGGACCGCGCAGTCCGGCCGTGCCGAACGCGAGCGGGGCGGCGAAGCGGTCGGTCAGCTCCGCCGCAGCCTCCGCGTCACCGGCGTCGGCTGCGTTCAGCAGGTCCTGCAGCTGCGCCGCGTCCTGCGCATCGGCCTCGTCGTCGATCCAGCGACGTACCGCCCCGCGGTCCAGGTCCGCCTCGACATCCGCGTCGCTCACAGGCGGGCGATGAGCGCGGCCAGCAGCCCGCCCATCCGGGTCGCGGCGTCGCGTCCGGCGGCCAGCACCTCCGCGTGGTCGAGTGGCTCGCCGGTGATCCCTGCGGCCAGGTTGGTCACGAGGGACAGCCCCAGCACCTCGCAGCCCTCGGCGTGCGCGGCGATCGCCTCGAGGACGGTGGACATGCCGACCAGGTCGGCGCCGAGGATCCCGGCCATGCGCACCTCGGCCGGCGTCTCGTACTGCGGGCCGTGGAACATCGCGTAGACGCCCTCGGCGATCGTCGGGTCGATCTCGTGCACCAGCTCACGCAGCCGGCGCGAGTAGACATCGGTGAGGTCCACGAAGCGCGGTCCGACCAGCGGGGTGGCGAAGGTCAGGTTCAGGTGGTCGGCGATGAGCACCGGGTCACCGACGGCCATGCCTTGCCGCAGCCCGCCACAGGCGTTGGTCAGCATGACGGTGCGGCACCCGGCCGCGGCGGCCACGCGCACGCCGTGCACCACCGCCTCGACGCCGCGGTCCTCGTAGAGGTGGGTGCGGCCGAGGAAGGCCAGCACCCGCCGGCCGGCCACGTCCAGGGAGCGGATCCGTCCGGCGTGGCCGGCGACGGCCGGCGGAAGGAAGCCGGGCAGGTCGGTGACCGCGAGCTCGACGTCGGACGGGCCGAGGACGTCCGCCGCCGGTACCCAGCCGGAGCCCAGGACCACCGCCACGTCGTGCCGCTCGACGCCGGTCCGTTCGGCCAGGACGGTCGCGGCCCGGGTGACCACCTCGCCCGCGTCGGTCTCGGTGCCGGAGGTGGCGGGGGTCGTCACGAGCGCGCAGCCTACGCGGGCGGGGCCTGGCGATCGGGGGCCGACGAAGTTGGTGACCGTCGCCCCCGCCGGCCCGCGCGACTGGCAGGCTGAGCGGGTGAGCACGCAGCGACGCGACGAGCCGGCGCCGCGTATGGCGGAGTCCGGGTTCGAGATCGCGCCGGTCTACACCGCCGAGGACGTCGCTCCGGCGCTCGACAAGCGGGTCGGGGCGCCGGGGGAATACCCGTACACCCGCGGCGTGTACCCCGGCATGTACACCCGCCGGCCGTGGACGATGCGCCAGTACGCCGGGTTCGGCACGGCCGAGGAGTCCAACCGGCGCTATCACCAACTGCTCGAGGCGGGCACGGCCGGGCTCTCGGTGGCCTTCGACCTGCCGACCCAGATGGGCATGGACTCCGACGCGGAGTTGGCCGCGGGGGAGGTGGGCAAGGTCGGCGTGGCCATCGACTCGATCGAGGACATGCGCACGCTGTTCACCGGCATTCCGTTGGACGAGGTGTCGACGTCGATGACGATCAACGCCCCGGCCGCCGTCCTGCTGCTGCTCTACCAACTCGTGGCCGAGGAGCAGGGCGTTCCCGGTGACCGGCTCAACGGCACGATCCAGAACGACGTGCTCAAGGAGTACATCGCCCGCGGCACCTACATCTATCCGCCCGAGCCGTCGCTGCGGCTGATCACCGACACGTTCGCCTACTGCCGCGCCGAGTTGCCGCGCTGGAACTCGATCTCGATCTCCGGCTACCACATGGCCGAGGCCGGAGCGACGCCGGCGCAGGAGGTCGCCTTCACCCTGGCCGACGGCATCGCCTACGTCGAGGCGGCCATCGCCGCCGGGCTGGCGGTCGACGACTTCGCGCCGCGGCTGGCGTTCTTCTTCGTCGCGCGGACCACCCTGCTGGAGGAGGTGGCCAAGTTCCGCGCCGCCCGCCGGGTGTGGGCCCGGATCATGCGTGAGCGCTTCGGCGCCGTCGATCCCCGCTCGTTGATGTTGCGCTTCCACACCCAGACCGCCGGTGTGCAGCTGACCGCGCAGCAGCCCGAGGTGAACCTGGTCCGGGTGGCAGTGCAGGGGATGGCCGCGGTGCTCGGGGGCACGCAGTCACTGCACACCAACTCCTTCGACGAGGCCATCGCGCTGCCTACGGCCAAGGCGGCCCGCCTGGCCCTGCGCACCCAGCAGGTGCTGGCCCACGAGACCGACCTCACCGCCACCGTGGACCCGTTCGCCGGGTCCTACGTCGTCGAGGCCATGACCGACGAAGTCGAGGCCGCGGTCGACTCGCTCATGGCCCGGGTGGAGGACCTCGGCGGAGCGGTGGCGGCGATCGAGGCCGGCTTCCAGAAGCGCGAGATCGAGCAGGCCGCGTACGGGATCGCCCGGTCGATCGACTCCGGTGAACGGGTGGTGGTGGGCCTCAACCGGTTCGCCCTGCCCGAGGAGGAGCACTACGAGCCGTTGACGGTGGACCCAGCGTTGGAGGCTCAACAGGTCGCCCGCCTGGTGGGGCTGCGAGCCGCTCGCGACGGCGCCGCGGTGGACGCCGCCTTGGCTGACTTGGGAGCTGCGGCCGCCGACGTCACCCGCAACGTCCTGCCGCCGATGAAGGACGCCCTGCGGGCCGGCGCCACGGTCGGCGAGGTGTGTGACGCGCTGCGCGCGGTGTGGGGCGTGTACCACCCGGCCGAGACGTTCTGAGCGCGGGCGGCCCGAGACTGGTTTCCCGCGTTCGCACAGTGGTCACCGACGAAAGGTGAACCACCGCTGGCCGGGTTGAAGTGGGCGCTGCGGCCCGTCGTAACGGACCCGCCCGAGCGCCGGGCGGTGGCCGCGGTCGGAGACGGCGTAGTCGAGTTCGGTGAACCCGGCGGCTCGGAACCAGGCTCGCACAGCATCGTTGCGGTCCACGAGCGTGCGACCGCGGCCTCGGGACCACAGCACGGCCGCGCGGTCGGCACACAGCTCGGCGCTGGCCACGATGGTGCGCTGCAGGTCCTCGTCGCTGATGTTGCCGAAGATCCCCACCAAGAGCACCAGGTCAGCCGGCGGCAGGGTCAGGTACGCGTCGGAGTCACCGGCGTCCACGGTGCGCACGTCGACCCGTCCGCTCAGACCAGCGGCCGCCGCGCTTCGTCGAGCTCGTTCGGCGATGGCCGGGTGAATCTCGAGCAGCGTGGCGTGGACCCGCGCCGCATCCGCACGCTCGGCCAACACACCGATGACGTCGCGGCCGTCCCCGGCGCAGACGCTGAGCACTCGCAGCGGGGGGTCGCGCTCGTCGAGAACGTCTTTGATGTAGCGCTGGACCGTCCGCAACCGCCAGCTCAAACCGGACGCTGGGTCGTCGTAGTCACCGTGCCAGGCGTCATAGTCGCGCAATTCGCCCGCCATGCGGTGAAACGTATCGGCTCGATGATTGCCACAAAGCATTGGCAGGACACGTGGCGCCCGACGCCCATCGTGGGTAGGGCGTTGTCGCACACGCCCCTGACACGAAGGGCTGGCGGTGCGGCGTCCTCTGCCGTGGAACGTCAGAGGCCGGTCAGTTGCTGCATGGCCTCGTTGTAGCGGGCTCCGGCGACGCCGAGGCGGGTCGCCGCCTGCCCGAGCGCGGTGAGATCGTCGGCGGAGAGGTCGACTTGGGTCGCGCCGATGTTCTCCTCCAGACGCTCCAGTCGGCGAGTGCCGGGGATCGGGGCGATCGACGGGCGCTGAGCCAGCAGCCAGGCCAGCGCCACCTGGGCCGGCGTCGCGCCGTGGGCAACTGCCACCTGGGTGACGAGGTCGAGCAGAGCCTGGTTGGCCGCGCGGTTGTCCTTGGTGAACCGGGGAATCGTGGCGCGAATGTCGCCGGTCCCGAACTCGGTGCCGGTTCCCACCGCGCCGGTGAGGAACCCCTTGCCGAGGGGGCTGAAGGGCACCAGGCCGATACCAAGCTCGTCGAGGGTGGGCAGGATGTCGGTCTCGATGTCCCGCGTCCACAGGGAGTACTCGCTCTGCAGCGCGGTCACCGGCTGAACCGCGTGCGCTCGGCGAATCGTCGTGGCTGCGGCCTCCGACAATCCGAAGTGCCGGACCTTGCCGTCGGCAATGAGGTCGGACACGGCCCCGGCGACGTCCTCGATGGGCACCGAGGGGTCCACCCGGTGCTGGTAGAAGACGTCGATACGGTCAGTCCGCAGCCGCTGCAGCGACGCGTCGGCGACCCGGCGAATTTGCTCGGGCCGGCTGTCCAAGCCCACGGAGGCGCCGTCGCGAATGTCCCAGCCGAACTTCGTGGCGATCACGACCTGCTCGCGCACCGAGTGCAGCGCTTCGCCGACGAGCTCTTCGTTGGCGTAGGGGCCGTAGACCTCAGCGGTGTCGAAGAACGTCACGCCGCGCTCGACCGCGCCGCGCAGAACGGCGATCATCTCGTCTCGGTCGCCGGGATTGGGGCCGTAGCTCTGGCTCATGCCCATGCACCCGAGTCCGAGCGCCGACACCTCGAGTCCCTGGCCGAGCGTCCGTACCTCCACGGTCTCCTCCTCGTCCATCACCGGCCCACCCGGGCCGGATCGATGAATTCGACGCTTCTCGGTAGTCCTATGTGACGACTGACGAACAGTAGTTGCCGGGCGGCCGGAACGGTCCAAGGGCAATCACCTGAACATGAGGGAGACAGGTATGCGGTTGGTGGCGCTACAGATGGGCATCTCGGTCGACGGCTACGTGGCCGGCGGACCCGACGATGACTACGACCCGGGGCCGCTGGCTGAGCACCCGGACGTCGTGGCCCGGAAGATGGCGTGGCTGCACGCCGCGGGAACCCACATCATGGGCCGGGTCAGCTATGAGGCGATGGCCAGCGTGTGGCCGACCGCGACCGGCGAATACGCAGCGCCCATGAACGACGTCCCCAAGGTGGTGTTCTCCCGAACCCTGACCCGGGCCGACTGGCCCACCTCGCGCATCGCCAGCGGCGACCTGGCCGAGGAAATCCACGGCCTCAAGGCCGAGCCCGGCGGCGATATCATCGCCTTCGGCGGATACACCTTCGCCCAGGCGCTGTCCCGGGCCGGTCTGATCGATGAGTACCGACTGGTCACCCGGCCGGCGGCGCTCGGCAGTGGCGAACCGATGTTCAAAGACCTCACCACGGTGCTGCATCTCGACCTCACCGAATGCAACGCCTACCCCGATGGCACCGTGATCACCGTCTACCGAGCCCCGCGTTGTCAGGCCTGACTCGGTGGCGTCCATGCCCACCGCCGGACCGCGCGCCGGGCTAGGGGAGCGGCCAGTGCAGTTCCTCGATGCTCTTGCGCTGGCGTTGCCCCGGAGGTGATTGGCGGTCGGCCGGCCAGGTGGTCGGCAACGTCCCGAGCGCGGTCATCGTGGTGATCTCCCAGTGGTCGGGCACGGAGAAGCTGCGGGCGAGCGCGGCGCGGTCGAAAGCCCGAAACTGGAGGGCGTGGAGACCGAGGGCGTGTGCCTGGACGGTCATGTGGGCGACGGCCTGCCCGAGGTCGTAAGAGGAGAACTTCGAGTACTGCCAGTCGGTGCCCTCGACGTAGCGGTGAGCGAGATTGGCCACCAGCAGACTCGCGGTCGGGGCCCATCCGGCTGAGCTGCCGGCGAGGTGTTCCACCAGGCGGGCGTGGGTTTCGTCCCCGCGCCGGCCGGCGATGAACGCCCACGGCTGGGAGTTACCGGCCGATGGTGCTCAGCGGGCGGCTTCGAGCAGCAACGCCAGGTCGGACTCGCTGGCCTCGTGGTCGGGGTCGAAGCTGGTCGGGCTGAACCGGTGGGCCAGCAGTGGGTGCAGCTCACCCGTCGGTTCCTGATCGGGCAGAAATCCGAGTTGGGTGAGCCGGGTGAGATTGTCTTCCAGGCTCTAACTGTCGGCGATGCGACCGTCCTGGAGCCGGTACCGGTTCACTTCGTCGACCGCGGTGAATCGGCGCCCGGTCGGCAGGTGACCCAGCCATTCCCCGCGGTGTGTCGCCGTGCAGGTGAACCCGCCGATCACCACGTCGCGCTCGGCGAGGAGTTCGACGGCGTTCATGTGCACGTCGGGGAATGCCACGCGAAACGGTGCGATCCAGGCGCGCGCCTCGGCCGCCCGCTCCGGGGTCGTGGCGGGATCGGCGTGGCGGATGGCGGCCGCGTCGGGCAAAGCGGCAGCGGCCGCCACCACGTCCACAGCGGCGGAAAAGCTGCGAAGAAGTTCGGCCCGCAACGGCGCCAGCTGCAGGGTCAGTGCCGGCTCGTCCGGATCGAAGCAGTCGAGCAGGAGCCAGGTCAGTGCGACATCGAGGGCACGCGGCCCGGTCCGGTGATTGGTCCAGTCGATCAACACGGGTCCCTTCTCGCTCATCACCACGTTGCCCGGGTGCGGGTCCCCGTGCACGAGTGCCCCTCCTGCGGATTCGGTCCCGTCCAGCGCGCAATGCAGGTCGGCCAGGACGCGGCCACAGAATCCGACCGCTCGGGATCCTCGGCCAGATAAGCGATCATCGTCGGGCCGCCCACGCGATCCATCCGGATCTCGGGGCCGGAAACGTCGTGCACGTGGGAACCGGTACGCCGGCTCGCGCCGCCCGTCTCATCGCCGTGGCCTCCGCCTCGGGCGGACTGGGACGGGTCTCGATAACGGCGCAGGACCGTGCCGTCTCCCAGGTCGTAGACCACGCAGCTCCTACCCGCCCGATGAGCGGCAGCGACTCTCGATGCCCGCCTCGACGCTAAACTCCGTGCAGCCGTATCCAGGTCCGGCGCCAGCCAGTCCTGGCCGGGCGGCCGGCCGCCGCCCAGGCGATACGATCCGCTAGGTGCACATCGACTTCACGTCCTCGCAACGCACCAGCCTCGGCGTCGAGTGGGAGTTGGAGCTGGTCGACCTCGAGACCCGCCAGCTGAAGTCCGGGTCCACCGAGATCCTGGCCGACATCAGCCAGTACGGCGACGGCGAGCATCCCAAGGCCAAGCACGAGCTGCTGCAGTCCTGCGTCGAGGTGATCACCGGTATCTGCGGCACGGTCGCCGAGGCCAAGGAGGACCTCAGCGCCACGGTCAAGGAGGTGGCCGACTCGGCGGCCAAGCTGAACCTCGGGGTCATGTGCTCCGGCACCCACCCGATGACCGACTGGTCGACCCAGCTGGTCACCGAGAAGGAGCGCTACCAGGCACTCATCCGGCGCCACCAGTGGATGGCCCGCCAGCTCCAGATCTTCGGCGTCCACGTGCACTGCGGCATCCGCGCGCCGGAGAAGGTTATCCCGATCGTCAACGCGCTGCTGAGCTACGTGCCGCACTTCCTGGCCATCTCCGCCTCCAGCCCGTACTGGATCGGCTCCGACACCGGCCTGGCGTCTTACCGCAGCAAGGTGTTCGAGGCCCTGCCCACCGCCGGGCTGCCCTACCAGCTGTCCGGATGGGACGCGTTCGAGGTCTACATGGATGCCCTCATCAGCTCGAATGCCATCCAGTCCATCCGCGAGGTGTGGTGGGACATCCGCCCGCACCCGGGCTTCGGCACGGTGGAACTACGCATCTGCGACGGTCTGCCCAGCATCGACGAGATCGGCTGCGTGGCCGCCCTGTCGCAATGCCTGGTCGAGCGCTTCGACCAGCAGCTCGACGACGGCTACATCCTGCCCGAGCCCCGGCCGTGGCTGGTCCGCGAGAACAAGTGGCGGGCCGCGCGCTACGGACTGGACGCCGAGATCATCGTCGACGGGTCCGGGCACACCGAGCCGGTGACCAAGGCGGTCACCGACCTGGTCGAGGACCTGCTGCCCACCGCGCGCCGCCTCGGTTGCTCGGAGGAGCTCGAGACGATTCCGCGCCTGATCGCCCGCGGGGCCAGCTACCAGCGCCAGCGCGCGATGGCCGCCGAGCACGACGGGGACCTGGTGCCGGTCGTCGACCTGCTGCTGGCCGAGATGCGCGACGGTCTTGCCCTCTGACACCGCCTCCTCCACCACGGTGACGTCCGGTACCGCGCGGCGGGCGTCCGATGCGGTCGCGGACTGGGTGGGCGAGCACGAAGGCGAGCTGATCGCCTTCCGGCGCGACCTGCACGCCCACCCCGAGATCGGGTACGGCGAGCACCGCACCACCGAGGTTCTCCTCGCCCGGCTGCGGGATTTCGGGCTTCAGCCCAGCCGGCTGCCAGGCGGGACGGGTGTCGTCTGTGACTTGGGCTCGGGACCGCGCACGGTGGCCCTGCGGGCCGACATCGATGCCCTGCCGATCGAGGACGGGCTGGACACCCCGTACCGCAGCCAGCACGCCGGCGTCAGCCACGCCTGCGGGCACGACGTCCACACCGCCGCCCTGCTCGGAACGGCCGGTGCGCTGATGGCCGCGGGGCCGTTCGACGGGCGGGTGCGCCTGCTGTTCCAGCCCGCCGAGGAGCTGATGCCGGGCGGCGCGGAGGAGGTCGTGCGGATCGGCCTGCTCGACGACGTCCACTCCGTCTTCGCCCTGCACTGCGATCCGCGCCTGTCGACCGGCCGGATCGGCCTGCGTCCCGGTGCGATCACCGCGGCCTGCGACCTGCTCGAGGTGCACCTGCGCGGACCCGGTGGGCACACCGCCCGCCCGCACCTGACCGCCGACCTGGTGTACGCGCTCGGCAAGGTGATCGTCGACCTGCCCGGCCTGCTCTCGCGGCGCATCGATTCCCGCGCCGGGCTGTCGCTGGTCTGGGGCACGGCCACGGCCGGCGTGGCGGCCAACGCCATTCCCGAGGCGGCCACGGCCAAGGCCACGGTGCGGATGCTCGACCGCGACGTATGGGACGACGCCGAGCGGGTGATCCGCGAGCTGGTCCAGTCGACGGTGGCGCCGACCGGCGCCGAGGTCAGCGTGGAGTACGTGCGCGGGGTGCCGCCGGTGGTCAACGACCCGGCCGCGGTAGAGGTGCAGCGCCGGGCGGTACTGGCCACGCTCGGCCCCGACGGCGTGGCCGGCACCGAGCAGAGCATGGGCGGCGAGGACTTCGGCTGGATGGTGGCCGAGCGACCCGGCGCGCTGGCTCGCCTCGGCGTGCGCGACCCCCAGGACACCGGCCCCTTGCATGACCTGCACCAGGGCACGTTCGACGCCGACGAACGGGCGGTGGCCATCGGCGCGCGCTTCCTGGCCCAGACCGCATTGGTCGCGCTGGAGATCTGAGTCGCCAGCGGTTCGGAGTCAGAAGACGGTGTACCCGCCGTCGATGGTCAGGATGGACCCGGTGACGAACGACGACGCCGGGCTGGCCAGATAGACCACGGCCGGGGCGATCTCGTCCGGGGTGGCGTAGCGGCGCATCGGGGCGTCCTCGATCCAGTGCCGGCGATACTGCGGCTCGTCCACCGGGGCCATGTCGGTTTTGACGTAGCCCGGCGCGACGGCGTTCACGCGCACGCCGAGCGGCGCCCACTCGGCGGCCAGGCTGCGGGTCAGCTGGTGTACCGCCGCCTTGGACGCGTTGTAGCCCGGCTGCCACTGCGGGCGGTTGACGATGGCCCCGGAGATCGAGCCGATGTTGACGATGGAGCCGCGGCCGCGCTCGGTCATGTGGCGGCCGAACACCTGGCAGCAGGTGAACAGCGCGTCCAGGTTCACGTCCAGCACCGAACGCCACTCCTCGGCGCTGACCTCCAGCGCCGGGCGGTGCACACAGGTGCCGGCGTTGTTGACCAGGATGTCGACCTTCCCGAACCGCTCCACTGCGTCGTGGAGGATCCGGTCTACCTGGGCCGGGTCGGTGATGTCGGCCAGCACCGTGAGGCTGGTGGCGCCGATGCCGGCCAGCTCGGCCTCTACGTCGGTGGCGGCGTCGCCGTCGCGGCCGACCAGCACGAGGTCGGCGCCGGCCTCGGCCAGCGCACGGGCGAACGCCCGGCCCAGGCCGCGGGTCGCCCCGGTGACCACGGCGACCTGGCCGGAGAGGTTGAAGCGCTCGAGCACGCTCGCGGCCATCCCAGGGGCGGTCGCAGGTCCAGTCCCAGTTGCAGTTCGAGTCACCGGTTCTCCGTCATCGTGAGTGGGCAAGCTGTCGGTCGCGGTGGCTAGGGTCGGTGCATGATCGACAGCAGTATCGGATGCACCATCATCCCGTCCTACCTCCTAGCCCGGCTGGTCGAGCACCCGGACCCGGCGGTGGCCGCCTCGGCGCGAGCCACATTGGTCCAGGACCGCGCTCGACGGGCCGCTGGTCGTGATCGGCCGCGCTCCGTTCCGCCGGTCCTCGGCCCCGACTCCATCCCGGTGACCGGGCCGCGGCGCACCGTGGCCGATGCCGGCAACACGACCACGCTGCCGGGGCGCTTCGTCCGGCGAGAAGGGGATCCGCCCACGGCCGATGTCGCGGTGACCGAGGCCTACGACGGGCTCGGCGAGACGTGGACGCTGTACCAGCGGGTTTACGGCCGTGACAGCCTCGACGGCGCCGGCCTGCCGTTACTGGCCACCGTCCACTACGGCAGCGCTTACGACAACGCCTTCTGGAGCGGCACCCAGATGGTCTTCGGTGACGGCGACGGCACCGTCTTCAACCGGTTCACGGCGGCGATCGACGTCATCGGCCACGAGCTGACCCACGGCGTCACCCAGTACACCGCCCAGCTGGACTACCAGGGCCAATCGGGTGCGCTGAACGAGAGTGTCTCGGATGTGTTCGGGTCGCTGGTCAAGCAGCGCGCGCTCGGCCAGGATGCCGCCGCGGCCGACTGGCTGATCGGGGCCGGGCTGTTCACCGCGGCGGTACAGGGCGTCGCGCTGCGGTCGATGAAGGCGCCCGGCACGGCGTACGACGACGACGTGCTCGGCAAGGACCCGCAGCCGACCACGATGTCTGGTTACGTCGACACCCCGGACGACAACGGCGGCGTCCACATCAACTCAGGCATCCCGAATCACGCCTTTTACCTGGCCGCGGTGGCCATCGGCGGCACCGCGTGGGACGGAGCGGGACAGATTTGGTACGACGTGCTGACCGGGCCGGACGTCGCCGCCGACTGCGACTTCGCCCGCTTCGCCGCCCTGACCGCCGCCGCCGCCGAGGCCCGCTTCGGTTCCGGGTCTGCTCAGGCGGCGGCCGTCGCCAACGCGTGGCATCAGGTGGAGGTGGATCCCGCAGCGACGGCACCGGCGCGCGGCGGTGGATCGGGCGGTGGCAGAGAATCGGACGGCAGCGGGGGACCGGGCGGCAGCGGGGGACCGGGCAGCGGGTCCCCCTCCCCGCCGAGTTCCCCGCCGGGAACTCCACCCGGATCGGCGGTGCCCCAGCCGGTGCAGGTGATCCGCTCGGGCGGAGTGGCCGGCCTGCGGCGCGAGCGGGAGGTGCTCGTGCCGGACGACCTCGACGACCAGGACGGCGCGGCCTGGCTGCAACTGCTGAGCTCGGCCTTCCTGCTCGCTCTTGACGCGTCGGACGGCCCGCCGCAGATGCCGGATGAATTGCTCTATCGCGTGGTTGCTCCGCACAGCGGGGTCGACGTCACCGCGGCCGAGCAGCAGTTGCCGCAGGATGTGCGCGGGCTGTTCGAGCGGACCTTGCGGCTCTGAGAGCGCTCGGACCCCTAAGGGACAATGGTCGACGTGACCCGCATCGTGATCATCGGTGGCGGCCCGGCCGGCTATGAGGCGGCGCTGGTTGCGGCTTCCCTCGGTGCCGAGGTCACGGTGCTCGATCCCGAAGGCATGGGCGGAGCTTGCGTGCTCTACGACTGCGTGCCCAGCAAGACCCTCATCGCCACCAGCGACCGCCTCACCGCTCTGCGTGACGCTCCGCAGGTCGGCGTCAGCACGGCCGGACGGGTCGACGTCGACCTGGCCGCGGTCAACGCGCGGGTGAAGGACCTGGCCGCCCAACAATCGGCCGACATTGCCGGGCGGCTGGCTCGCGAGGGGGTGAGCGTGGTCGCCGGTCGTGGCCGGTTCGCGGCGGAGCAGCCGGGCCGCACGTTCGCGGTCGAGGTGCTCGTCCGGACCGACGAGGTCACCGACACCCTGGTCGCCGACGTCGTGCTCGTTGCCACCGGTGCCGTGCCGCGGGAGCTGGCCGGCAGCCCGACCGACGGCGAGCGGATCCTGTCCTGGCGGGAGCTCTACGACCTGAAGGAGCTGCCCGAGCACCTGGTGGTGATCGGCTCCGGGGTGACCGGCGCGGAATTCGCCAGCGGGTACTGCGAGCTCGGCGTCCCCGTCACCCTGGTCAGCAGCCGTGACCGGGTACTGCCCGGCGAGGACCCGGACGCGGCCGAGGTCATCGAGAAGGTGTTCACCGCCTCCGGCGGAACGCTGGTCAAGGCCGCCCGGGCCGCGGCGGTGCGTCCGGTCGAGGCCGGCATCGAGGTGGACCTGGTCGACGGCCGGACGGTGAGCGGCTCCCACGCGCTGATCTGCGTGGGGTCGGTCCCGAACACCGACGGCCTGGGCCTCGAGCATGTGGGCCTGCCCCTGTCCGAGCGCGGCTATCTCGAGGTCGACCGGGTGTCGCGGACGTCCGTGCCAGGTGTGTACGCGGCCGGCGACTGCACCGGCGTGCTGCCGCTCGCGTCGGTCGCGGCGATGCAGGGACGGATCGCCGTATGGCACGCGCTGGGCGAGGCGGTGACGCCGATCCGGCTGCGGACGGTGGCGGCCAATGTCTTCACTCATCCGGAGATCGCCACCGTCGGGTTCGGCGCCGAGCCCGATACCTCGGTGCGGGTCCGCACGGTCACCCTCCCCCTGGCCGGCAACGCCCGGGCCAAGATGGCGCGGCGCACCGAGGGCTTCGTCAAGCTGTACTGCCGCGAGGAAACCGGCCAAGTCACCGGCGGAGTGGTCGTGGCGCCGGAAGCCTCCGAACTGATCATGCCGATCGCACTCGCCGTGCAGCGCCGCCTGACCGTCGACGACCTGGCCTCGACGTTTACCGTGTATCCCTCCCTGACCGGATCGGTGGCCGAGGCCGCACGCCGGCTGATGCACCGGGGAGATCTCGATGGATGAGGAGGACCCGTGGCCGACGTGAGCCCCGAGGCGGTGGCGCGAGCCGAGCAAACCGTGGCCGCGGCTCCGGTCTTCGCCGCCAACGCCGAGGTGATCGCGGCTCGAACGCCGGATCTGCCCGAGGGCCACGTCCTGGTTGCAGTGGTCGACGCCGAGCCCTCCTTCTCCGGCATGCACGTCGTGGCCCGAGCCTCCCTGGTCGCCACGGTGCCCGGCCTGGAGGGCGACGGGTGGGCCATGGTCTTCTCGCACACCTCCGACGCCGAGCAGGTGCGCCACCGGGCGGCGGAGATGGCCTCGATCGCGGCCAAGCGCATCGAGATGATCCGCCGGCTGCGGGCCCGGCAGAACTAGCGGCGTTCCCCGGCTGGGCACTGTGGGCGGGCCATAGCTCAAGATCAAGATCAGGGTCTTCTCTTTCGACTGAACTTGATCTTAACGTGCCTGGGAGCCCTCTCACGATCTTCGTGCCGAGAAGACGGTGCGCTTGGTCGAGGGGACGGATCATGCGCCGACGCTTCTGGGCCTGCTCGCCAGGGTTCAGCCCGATCCAGGCGTCGTCGAGCCAGTTCGCCGGCATCAGCACGAGCGTGTCCATGAGCTACCCGGCCGGCGGCAACTGGGACGCCGCCTAGGACATCTGGTTCGACCCCACGCCTCGTACGACCGGACAGAACACCGGCGCGGAGATCATGGTGTGGCTCAACCACTCCGGGCGCCGCAGCCGGTGGGTTCCAAGGTCGCGAGGGTGACGTTGGCCGGCAGTACCTGGGACGTCTGGGGAGGCAACATCGGCTGGAACGTCATCTCCTACGTGCGCACCCCGGGCACCGGTTCGCTCGGCTTCCCGGTCTCGCCCTTCTTCAACGACGCGGTGAGCCGCGGCTACGCCTCCACGTCGTGGTACCTGACCAGCATCCAGGCCGGTTTCGAGCCGTGGAGCGGAGGCACCGGACTGGCGGTGAACAGCTTCTCGGTCACCACCGGAGGGGCAGCGCCGACGCCGACGCCAACTTCCACTGCGACGGCTACCCGCACGCCCACGCCCACCTCGACGGCTACGCGCACGCCCACGCCCACCCCGACGGCTACGCGCACGCCCACGCCCACCCCGACTCCCACGCCGAATCCGACTCCGACCCCGACCCCGAGCCCGACCGGGGATGGCTCCGCTGGATGTTCGGCGACTTATGCGATTACCAGACCTGGACCGGCGGCTTCACCGCCAACGTCACCGTCACCGACACCGGCAGCACCGCGACGCCGACGGCCTGACGGCCGGTCAGCGGTCGATCGCGCTCAGGAGGTCGCGATACGTCTGCTCGAGCCGGCCGTCGACGCTGCGCACCGACCGGGTCCGCGGGCGGGCGGCCACGACGGCGCGCAGCTGATCATGAAACTCGAGGAGGGTGGCCGGCCCACCACTGCGGTTGAGCAGCGCGGATGCGTCGCGGTGCTGGTTGGTCTCGCGCCGCGCGGAGCGTTCGGCGAAACGACGGGTGACGTCGGCGGCATCGCTGAGCAGCGCCACCTCCACGAACGCCGCGCCGACCTCGGCCGCGAGTGCGTCCAGGGCATCGAGAAACTCGAGCCGGCCGAGGAACTGCGGCACCACCACGTCGCAGCCCTGCTCCAGATGTGTCCGCGCCATCGCCAGCGCCAGCCGCCGGGCCAGCCGGCCGGCGTCGGTCGGTTGGTCGAGCCACGCGCCGAGCAGGCCGCGGACCACGTCGACGTCGAGGTTCAGCGTCAGCGGGTGCTCGTCGGCGTAGCGCCGGGCCAGGGTCGACTTGCCGCTGCCCGGGGCACCGTTGATCAGGATGAGCCGCGGCACGGGAGGAAAGCGAGCGATCAATCGGTGATCTCGCAGATCACGCTGCCGGCGGAGACCACCGCGCCCACCTCGGCCGAGAGCTTGGCCACGGTGCCGCCCTTGTGGGCATTGATCGGCTGCTCCATCTTCATTGCCTCCAGCACGACGATCAGGTCGCCGGCGGCCACCTCGTCCCCGTCGGCCACCGCGACCTTGACCAGCGTCCCCTGCATGGGCGCGGCCAGTGCCGTGCCCGACGCCGCCGCGGCGCTGCGCCGACCGGCCGAACGCTTCGGTGCGGCCTTCCGCGTGCTGCCATTCCCCGCGCTGCCACCTCCGGCGCCGCCCGCGAAACCGGCCGGCAGCGAGACCTCGAGCCGCTTGCCGCCGACCTCGACCACGACCGTCTCTCGCGGCTCGGCCTCGGCCGGCACCTGCGCGGTCCCATCGAACGGCGCGATGGTGTTGTCGAACTCGGACTCGATCCAGCGGGTGAATACCGCGAACGGCTCGGCGGTGAAGGCCGGATCGCGCACCACGGCCCGGTGGAACGGGAGAACGGTGGCCAGCCCCTCGACCCGGAACTCGGTCAACGCGCGCCGAGCCCGTTCGAGCGCCTCAGTGCGCGTCGCTCCGGTGACGATGAGCTTGGCCAGCAGGGAGTCGAAGGCGCCACCGATCACGGTGTCGGCCTCGACACCGGAGTCCACGCGCACGCCGGGCCCGGCCGGCGGCACGTACTCGGTGACCGTCCCCGGCGCGGGGAGGAAATTGCGGCCGGCGTCCTCACCGTTGATCCGGAACTCGATCGAGTGCCCGCGCGGCTGTGGGTCGTCGACGAAACCCAGTGGTTCCCCCTCGGCGATGCGGAACTGGGCCCGCACGAGGTCGATGCCCGACGTCTCCTCGGTCACCGGGTGTTCGACCTGCAGGCGGGTATTGACCTCGAGGAAGCTGATCGCGCCGTCATGGGCCACGAGGTACTCGACCGTCCCGGCCCCCGTGTAGCCGGCCCGGCGGCAGATGGCCTTGGCGCTCTCGGCGATGCTCGCGCGCTGCTCGTCGGAGAGGAACGGCGCCGGTGCTTCCTCGACGAGCTTCTGGTTGCGCCGCTGCAGTGAGCAGTCGCGCGTGCCGACCA
>JBDUAD010000034.1:0-25673 GCA_040004775.1 bacterium
CGCGAGGAGGTGGTGGCGATGACCGTTCCGAGCCGCCCGACCACCTGCCTCGTCGTCGCCCGCTAGCTGCGTGCCGGTTCTACGACCGACGGGCGCGACGCCCCGACGCCACGAATCGAGCACCGAGATGACCCGCAAGACCCCGCTTGACCTGCACGCTGTCCGCGCCGACCCGGACCTGTCCGCCGACGATGACGTCGACGAAGATGCCGGCGTCGACCCCTACGACGACGACTTCGGCCCGCAACCCGACCAGCCGCCGAGGCGGCGGTTGCGCCCGGTGGCCGCCCTCGACGAGCCGGCCTACTCGACCTGGCCGAACGCCAGCCCCGGACCCCGTCCCCGCCCGGCGTGGGTGATCACCGCGGCCGCGGCCGTCGACGCCGACCTTGGCGTGCTGAAGACCGGCAAGGAAGCCGACGTGCACCTCGTGCGGCGCGCGGTGCCCGACACCGACGGCGTGCTGATGGCAGCCAAGCGTTACCGTCCGGCCGATCGCCGCCTGTTTCACCGCGATGCGGGCTACCTCGAGGGCCGGCGCGTGCGGCGCAGCCGGGAGACCCGCGCCATGGCCCGCCGCACCGAATTCGGCCGCGAGATCCTGGCCGGGCAGTGGGCGTCGGCCGAGTTCGCCGCGCTCAGTCGGCTCTGGCAGGCCGGCGCACCAGTGCCGTACCCGGTGCAGCTGCTCGGGACCGAGGTGATGCTGGAGTTCATCGGCACCGACGACGGCACGGCGGCACCGCGTCTGATGCAGGTCCGCCCGACCGCAGCCGAGGCCGAGGACCTCTTCGACCAGGTCCGCGCGGCGATGATGCTGATGTGCCGGGAGGGCTGGGCCCACGGCGACCTCTCGCCCTACAACCTGCTGGTCGACCGCGGCCGACTGGTGGTCATCGACCTACCGCAGATCGTCGACATCGTGACCAACCCACGCGGTCAGGAGTTCCTGCGCCGCGACTGCGTGAACGTGTGCGGCTGGTTCGCTACGAAGGGCTGCCGTTCGGCCGATGTGGACGAACTCTTCGGCGATCTCATCGCCGAAGCGGTCAGCCGCTGGTGAGCGACGGCGCGGCGGCGACGGTCAGCGTCATTCCCGCCGCCCGCAGCCGCTGCACCAGTGCGGAGCCGAGCCCGGTGGCCGGGGTCAGCAGGCCGGCCGTCTGGGGCGCGGACTCGAGGTCGACGGCCAGCGCCAAGGCGCTCTGGCCGAACATCAGCGCGGTGGCTGCGTAGCCGGGATCGCCCTTGGCGGCCACGGTGGCCACGTAGCGCGCGCCGGACGTCGTGCGGGTGGAGATCTCGACGCGGAACCGCCCGGACGCGCGCACCTTGTCGCTCGGTCCGGTGCCGGGGGACGGCAGGAGCCGGTCCAGCGCGGCCCGGGTGGGTCCGAACGACATGCCGGCCATGAACGCCCCGAGACCGGCGGTCAGGGCCGTCGCGCCGACCGGAGCGGCCAGCCCGCGGCCGAAGCCGACCACCTCCCGATAGCGGAAGTCCCGCCCGTACGCCCAGTTCTGCAGGGCGTTGCTGCGGCGCACGATGCGAGTGTTGTACGGCGCCATGACGAATGGCGCGGTCCATCCCAGCTCCGGATCGCGGGCGATCCCCATCGGGTCGCGTCCGTCGCCCGGATCGGGTTCGGCCCGGCGGTCGGGACTGAGCGCGTAGGGGTCGACGACGATCCGGCGCAGGTCGCGGTCGGTGCGCATGCTCTCGAGCTGCCCGCGCAGCGAGTCCACCGTCCCTCCGCTGATGCCGCCCCGGATCGAGCGCACGACCAGGGTGGTTTCGCTCAGCTCGCCGGCGCCGTCGGCCTTCGCCTGCTCGGCTAGCAGCAGGACACCGAGGTCGGAGGGGATCGAGTCGAAGCCACAAGAGTTGACGATGCGCGCCCCGCTGGCTACTGCGCTCGCGTGGTGCTCGTCGATGCAGCGGCGGGCGAACAGGGTCTCCCCGGTGAGGTCGGCGTAGTGGGTACCGGCGGCGGCGCACGCCCCCACCAGCGGCAGCCCGTGGCGCAAGTACGGACCCACCGTGCTGACGACCACGCGCGCCGATTCGGCCAGGCGCAGCAGCGACTCCGCGTCGGCACTGTCGGTGCTGACCACGGGCCAGTCCGCCGCCCGCCCGGGCAGGGTGGCGCGCACGTCGGCCACCCGTTGCGCCGAACGGCCGGACAGGGCGATCCGCAGGTCCGCCGGAGCCTGGCCGGCAAGGTGGGCGGCGACCAGGCGGCCGACGAAGCCGGAGGCTCCGTGCAGGACCAGGTCGTACTCGCGCTCAACCACCGGCGGATGCCGCGCTGGGGACCGGAACGCTGGACGCCGGAACCCTCGGCAGTGACTCGCGCGGCTCCGAAGCGCTCGACTGCGGAGGCGACACGGTGACGCTCGGCGCCACGGTGGCGTCCTCCACCCGGGCGCTGCGCAGATCGCGCCCGACGCTGCTCAGGCACTTGCCGTCCTCGAGACGCCACTTCCAGCCGTGCATCTGGCAGGTCAGCACGCCGTCGTCGATCGAGGCGAACCGGGTCAGATCGGCCTTCAGGTGCGGGCAGCGGCGCTGGAACTGCCAGCCGTCCATCGCGATCTCTTCGGGGTCGTTGTCCCGCTCGCGGAAGTACCCCTCGGCGTACTGCAGCCGCTCCTCGGACAGGCACTTGAAGAACGTGTAGATGAACTCGTTGTACGGCCCGATCCGGCGCGCGGAGAACCGGCACGAGAGAAACAGGCTGTTGACCCAGTCGATCTCGTGCTCGGCCACCAACTGCTCCAAGTAGGCGCGGCGGGTGGTGAACGCGTAGCGCGCCTTCTCCCCGGCGTACTGGCGCACCTCGCGGGCGACGAAGTCGATCAGGAAATCCACGTCGCCGCGCTTGTCGTCGTGCGCGGTGAAGCGGACGCCGCCGTTGATGCCCTCGCTCATCAGGTCGGCTTCCTCGAGCAGCGGGTCGAGCCAGCCCTTGAGCTCGGCCAGCAGGTCCAGCTCCGGGTGCGCCCAGGTGCGCTTGATCGCCTCGACCGCGGGCTGGCGACGGGCCTGCATCTGGCGCAGGTAGGCGGGCTTGTCGGTGAACACGTCCTGCGGGCCCGCGCCGTCGGGGTGTTCGACCGGGCAGCCGTCTACCGCGGCGTCGGCGACCGAGCCGGGCAGCAGCACCCGCACGTTGTCGCGGCCCTGTTCCTGCATCCACGCGGTGAAGACCATCTGGTCGGGGAAGATGTTCGACGGGTCGGTGAAGATGTCGTTGAACGCCCACAGCTCCTCGTCGAGGAAGCACGGCGGCCCGGCGATCGGGAAGACGTAGTCGGCCTTGAGGTCGTCGATGTAGCGCAGGGTGCGGTCGAACTGGCGCTCCCGCTTCTGCGTGCCCAGGGCCTCCTTGGCCCGGGCCGGCAACTCGTAGACCATCGGGAACCAGATCGCGCCGGAGAACTGCAGCAGATGCAGGTTGACCGGGCCGATGTCGGCGAAGACACCAAGGTCCGACGGGCGGGCATCGTTCTGGTTGAGCAGCGTGGTGGTTCCGTCGCTGACCCACAGCGAGGAGTCGCCGATCGGCCCGTCGGTCGGCGAGATCAGCGACTGGACCATCACTTGCAGGCCGTCGAGGTCGACAACTTCCTCGCTGACCGTCTCCACGAAGTGGGAGAAACCGAGCTCGACCAGACGGTCCTTGAGCTCGGACGTCGGATAGGCCGGCAGCAGGACGGTGGCGTCCTTGCTGATGTAGCGGGCCAGGTGCGCAGGATCGAAGTGGTCGCGGTGCAGGTGGGAGACGAACAGATAGTCGGCCGCGCCGAAGCGGTCCCAGTCCAGCTCGGAGTTGTCGGGGAACGGGAACCACGACCCGAAGTAGGCCGGGTTCACCCAGGGGTCGGTCAGCACCGTGCCGGCCCGAGTCTCGATGAACAGGCTGGCGTGGCCCAGTCCGGTCACTCGCATGGTCCCCACGGTAACTGGCGCCAGCGACCGCTCCTGCGCACCCGGGCGGTCAGAGGGGAGTGACGTAGGCCCCGGTGATCCCGCCGTCGACGAGGAAGTCGGTGGCGGTGATGAAGGACGCGTCGTCGCTGGCCAGGAAGGTGACCGCGGCGGCGATCTCCTCGGCCCGGCCGAAGCGTCCCATCGGGATGTGCACCAGCCGGCGAGCCGCCCGCTCCGGGTCCTCGGCGAACAGCTTCTGCAGCAGCGGGGTGTCCACCGGGCCCGGGCACAACGCGTTGACCCGAATCCCCTCGCGGGCGAACTGCACGCCGAGTTCCCGGCTCAGGGCCAACACGCCGCCCTTCGACGCGGTGTAGGAGATTTGGGAGGTGGCCGCGCCGAGGCGGGCGACGAAGCTGGCGGTGTTTATGACGGATCCGCCGCCGCGGGCCTGCAGGTGCGGGATGGCGTACTTGCAGCACAGGTATACCGAGGTCAGATTGACTTCCTGAACCCGGCGCCAGGCGGCGAGATCAGTGGTGAGGATCGAGTCGTCCTCGGGCGGGGAGATGCCGGCGTTGTTGAACGCGACGTCGAGGCCGCCGTAGGTGTCCACCGCCGCCTGGAACAAAGCCTGGACGTCATCGGCATCGGTGACGTCGGCCCGCACGAAGGTTCCGGCGACGTCCTCGGCCAGGGCGGTGCCCGATTCCACGTCCAGGTCGGCGCACACCACCCGCGCCCCCTCCTGGGCGAAGCGACGCGTAGTCGCCCGGCCGATACCACCGGCGGCGCCGGTGATCACCGCGACCTTGCCCTCCAGGCGACCGGACACCGGTGCTCCCTCCAGTTCCTAGTTCGCGGTCGAGATGAACACGTTCTTGGTCTCGGTGAAGGCCAGCGGGGCGTCCGGTCCGAGTTCCCGCCCGAGTCCCGACTGCTTGAAGCCGCCGAACGGCGTCCAGTACCGCACCGAGGAGTGCGAGTTGACCGAGAGGTTGCCCGACTCGATGCCCCGGCTCACCCGCAGGGCTCGGCCCACGTCGCGGGTCCAGATCGAACCAGACAGGCCGTAGTCGGTGGCGTTGGCGAGCCGGATGGCGTCGGCTTCATCGGTGAACGGCAGCACGGTCACCACCGGCCCGAAGATCTCCTCGCGGACCGTCCGGTCGTCCGGGCTGTTCGGCGTCAGGACGGTGGGCGGGAACCAGTAGCCCGGGCCGGCCGGAGCCGAACCCTGGATCGCCACCGGCGCATCCGGCGGAACGTAGGCGGCCACCCGGTTGCGCTGGGCGGCGCTGATCAACGGACCCATCTCGGTCTTCTCGTCGCTCGGGTCACCGACCACCACTGCGGCCACTGCGGGCTCGAGCAGGGCCAGGAACCGGTCGTAGACACCGCGTTCGACCAGGATTCGCGAACGCGCGCAGCAGTCCTGGCCGGCGTTGTCGAACACGCCGTAGGGCGCAGTCGCCGCGGCCCGCTCCACGTCGGCATCGGCGAAGATGACGTTGGCCGACTTGCCCCCCAGCTCCAGGGTCACCGGCTTCACCCGCGCGGCGCAGCCGGCCATGACCGACCGCCCGACCTCGGTGGACCCGGTGAACACGATCTTGGCGACGTCGGGGTGCTCGACCAGGCGCCGGCCGATCAGCGCGCCGGCCCCCGTCACCACCTGCAGCACGCCTTCGGGCAGCCCGGCGGCCAGAGCCAGCTCGGCCAGGCGCAGCGCGGACAGCGGGGTCAGCTCGGCCGGCTTGACGATCACCACGTTGCCGGCGGCCAACGCCGGGGCGAACCCCCACGTGGCGATGGACATCGGGAAGTTCCACGGCACGATCACGCCGACGACGCCCAGCGGCTCGTGGAAGGTGACGTCGATGCCGTCAGCCACCGGGATCTGGGCTCCGGACATGCGCTCCGGTGCTCCGGCGTAGAAATCGATCACGTCGCGGACGTGCGCGCCTTCGCCTCGGGCGTTGGTGATGGTGTGCCCGGCATTGGCCACTTCGAGTTGGGCCAGGTGCTCCCGGTCGGCGTCGACCGCGCGGGCGAAGGCCCGCAACATTTTCGCCCGGTCGCCGGGCGAGATCTCCCGCCAGGCCGGCAGGGCCGCCCGGGCCCGCGCGATAGCGGCGTCGGTGGCGTCGGCGTCGGCGCCTTCAACGTCGGCGATCCGCTTCTCGGTGGCCGGATTGATCACGGCGTGCCTGCTCACAGCCGCTCGAACCCCCGCACCAGCTCCCAGTCGGTGACCGCCGCGTCGAACGCGGCCAGCTCGACACGGGCATTGTTGGCGTAGTGGTCGACCACCTCGTCGCCGAAGGCGGCCCGGGCCGCGGCGCTACCCGACCAGAGATCGGCCGCCTCGCGCAGGGTGGCCGGCACCGTCGGCCCGTCATCGGCGTAGGCGTTGCCGGTGAACGCCGGTTCGAGCTCGAGCTCGGAATCCACGCCGTGCAGGCCGGCGGCGATGAGGGCGGCCACCGCCAGGTAGGGATTGACGTCTCCGCCGGGCACGCGGTTCTCGAACCGCAGACCGGACCCGTGGCCCACTATGCGCAGCGCGCAAGTGCGGTTGTCCACGCCCCACCGCACCGCCGTCGGCGCGAACGATCCCGGCTGGTAGCGCTTGTAGGAGTTGATGTTCGGCGCAAGCAGGAGCGTGAACTCGCGCAGGTGGGCCAACTGCCCGGCCAGGAAGCGCTGGAAGAGCGGCGACACCCCGCCCTCGTCGTCGCCGGCGAACACCGGCCCGCCGGCCTGGTCGCGCAGGCTCAGGTGGATATGGCAGGAGTTGCCCTCGCGCTGGTCGTACTTGGCCATGAACGTGAGCGCCATCCCGTGCTGGGCGGCGATCTCCTTGGCCCCCGTCTTGTAGACGACGTGGTTGTCGCAGGTCACCAGCGCCTCGTCGAACAGGAACGCGATCTCGTGCTGGCCGGGGTTGCACTCGCCCTTGGCGCTCTCCACCTGCAGCCCGGCGCCCCGCATGCCCAGGCGGATAGCCCGGAGCAGCGGCTCGACTCTGGATGTGCCGAGGATGGAGTAGTCCACGTTGTACTGGTTGGCCGGCGTCAGCCCGTGGTAGCGCGCGTCCCAGGCCTGCTCATAGGTGTCGGCGAACGCGATGAACTCCAGTTCGGTTCCCACCATGGCCCGCCAGCCCCGCTCGGCCAGCCGGTCGAGCTGCGCGGCCAGGACCTGCCGGGGCGAGGGGGCCACCGGTGCCCCGTCCTGCCACTGGACGTCGGCCAGGACGAGCGCAGTGCCCGGCTGCCAGGGCAGTTCGCGCAACGTGGCCAGGTCCGGAACCATGACGAAGTCGCCGTAGCCCTTGTCCCACGACGTCAGCGCGTAGCCGTTGACGGTGTTCATGTCGACGTCGACGGCCAGCAGATAGTTGCAGCCCTCGGTGCCGTGCTCGAGCACGACGTCGACGAAGTACTCGGCGTCGAGCCGCTTGCCCTGCAACCGGCCCTGCATGTCGGTGATGGCCACGATGACGGTGTGGATCGAGCCGTCGGCGACCCGGATGCGCAGGCCTTCGACGTCCAGCATGCGTCGGGCCACGACAACCTCCTCGGCCAAAGGTATGGGTACCTTACCTATCCCTCGGCGGCGGTCAACCGAGCAGTCCGTGCAGCAGCGCGGCCGTGCCGTCCACGTGTTCGGCCATCAGAACGCGGGCCGCCTCGGCGTCACCGCCCAGTACGGCGCCGACGATGCGGGCGTGCTGACGGTCGGAGTGGGCGATGTTGGCCGGCAGGACCGGGATGGCCCGCAGCAGCTCGTCGAGCCGGAGCTGCACCTGCGCCACCGCGGCCGCCAACGTGGGGCTGCCGGCCGCAGCGGCGATGGCCATGTGCAGCCGCGTGTCCGAGAGACGTCGGCGTTTCTCGGGGGCGGCGGTGGCCTCGGCCAAACAGGTGCGCAAGGTCGAGCGATCCTCGGCGGTCAGCGTGCGACCCGCCGCCAGCTCGGCCGCTCCTGGTTCGACCACCCGCCGCATGTCCAGGGCGTCCTGCAGCAAGTCCCCCATGGACCGCCCGATCCGACGCGCGCCGCGCCGGGACAGCTGCTTCGGCGCCACCACGAAGGTTCCGCCGTGTCGGCCGCGCCGGGACTCGACCAGCCCGACCTCCCGCAGCGCCTTGATCGCCTCCCGCAGGGTGACGCGGCTGACGGCCAGCGTGTGGGCCAGTTCCCGCTCCGGCGGTAGTTGCTCTCCGGCGACGAGCACGCCGAGCCGGATGCCGCTGGCCAGGCGCTCCACAGTGACCTCGAAGGCGTTGCGGACGGGAACCGGCGAGAAGACCGCGCTGGCCCACAGCGCTTCGACGCTCCCGCCTTCGCTCACCGTGCGCCGTCGGTCACTTCGGCGCTCGATTCACCGTTGTCGATCACGTGCGAAATGGTATGCCGGTCAGGCCGAAACAAGAATGTCACGGGTGATGTCTGGACCGCGCGGGAGCGATGGCCTTACGATCCGCGCCACCGATGCGCGAACGACACGAGGGAGCTCTGCCGTGGCCAGCACCGAACGCCAGCTCGATGCCGACGAACAGCGACTGGCCGAACTCGGCTACAGGCAGGACCTGAACCGCAACTGGTCCGGCTTCTCGAACTTCGCCATCTCGTTCTCGATCATCTCGATCCTGGCGGGGTGCTTCACCAGCTTCGCTGCCGGGTGGAACAACGGCGGCCCGGCCGCGATTGCGTGGGGCTGGCCGATCATCGCCGCGTTCATCCTGGTGATCGGATTGTGTATGTCCGAGCTGGTGTCGGCGTATCCGACGTCCGGCGGCATCTACTGGTGGGCGTCCAAGCTGGGCGGTCCGAAGGCCGGCTTCTACACCGGGTGGCTGAACCTCATCGGGCTGCTGGCCATCGACGCCTCGGTGGCCTACGGGTGCGCGACCTTCTTGGACCTGACCCTCAGCTCGTTCAGCACGTCCTGGGCCAACGGGTACAGCCTGAAGCGGGTGTTCGTCCTGTTCATCGCCGTGCTGGCCCTGGCCGCCTTGGTGAACATCTTCTCCTCACACCTGCTGGCGGTGCTCAACAACATCTCGGTCTGGTGGCATGTGGCGGGGGCGTCGGCCGTGGTGCTCATTCTGCTGTTGGTGCCCAAACACCACGCCGGCGTCGGCGCGACGTTCACCCACACCGTCAACAACACGGGCCTTTTCGCCGGCCACACCCATGGGGCCGGGTTCATCTTCTACGTAGTGCCCCTGTCGGTCATCCTGACCCAGTACACGATCACCGGCTACGACGCGTCGGCGCACCTGTCCGAGGAGACGCGCTCGGCCGCGGACTCCGCCGCCCGCGGCATCTGGCAGTCGATCTTCTACTCCGCCATCGGCGGCTGGATCCTGCTGCTCGCGTTCCTGTTCGCGGTCCAGGACGAGGGCGCGGTGACCAGCGGTGGCGGCGGCGTGGCGGTCATCTTCAGCCAGGCGCTGAGTGCCAACTGGGCGGGCACCGTGCTATTCATTGCCTCGGCCGGGCAGTTCTTCTGCACGGTGGCGTGCATGACCAGCACCACCCGGATGCTCTACGCGTTCAGCCGGGACAAGGCCGTTCCGGGCTCGCGCTACTGGGCACACCTCAACCACAACCGCGTCCCGGTGTACGGGGTGCTCCTGTCTGCCTTGGTCGCCATTCTGATCACGCTGCCCGCCCTGGTCGAGGTCGACATCAACGGGGCGCCGGTGCCGGTGGCGTTCTTCGCCGTGGTGTCCATCGGCGTGATCGGCCTGTACGTGGCCTTCGCCATCCCGATCTATCTGCGCTGGAAGGCCGGCGACAGCTTCCAGGTCGGCTCGTGGACGCTCGGGCCGCGTTACCGCTGGATGTGCATCGTGGCCGTAGCCGAGATCGCCGTCAGCTCGGTGATCGCGCTGTTGCCGACGTCCATCGGCGGGATGCCGTTCTCCGACGACTTCGCCTGGAAATACGTCAACTACACCCCGATCGTGGTTTTCGGGGCCTTGGCCCTGCTGTGGGTGTACTGGCACGTCTCGGTCAAGCACTGGTTCACCGGACCGACCATGACGATCGACCCGGTGGAGGTGGGAGCCGAACCCAATTCCTGACCCCTCCGGAACGGGCTCGGGGGCCCGGTACCTCGCCGAGACCTCGTCGGGACACACCGGGACGACGGGTGCGAGGGACCGCCGATGTCGTATCGTCGAGGAGTCGGTGGAGGGGCCGTCGATGCGCTCCCGCCGACGTACTGTCCAGCCCCGCGCCGTCCCCCCAACGACGTGGGGCTGGACCTTCTGCGGGCTGATGTCCCCAATCTGTCCGACCGCCGTAGCGCGGCTTCTCACGCGCTACGGCCCACGTCTGGACCGGTACCGCGACCACCACGCGTGAGAAGCCGTCCACGGCCGTCCGGACGCGGTCACGGTAAGCCATGGACTCAGTACCGAGGCGCAGCGCGAGACCGACGCACCACCGGGGCCCGCCGATCGCGACGGCTCCAGCAAACGGCGTGCCAGTGGCGGCGATCGGTGGCCTCGACGTCGTCCTCGGGCCAGACGACGAGGTGCTGGCCGCCCCGGATCTCCTGGTCGCAACCCGGGCAGCGGTAACTACGTCCGCCCGGCACGGAGCTGACCGTGCGCACGACGTGGGGCAGACCCCGCCAGTCCTCCACGACCTGCCTGAACGAGATCACTTCAGCCGGGTCGGGCCGCTCCTGGCGAGCGCGGCGGTTGGCCCTGGGCACAGGTTCAGGTTAGCGAGCCACCGCCGGCGGTCCGACTCACTGCTCACGATTCGCCGCTCCCGTTGTGACTGCGCAGGCCGCGACCCGTCGTCCGGCCGATCCGACCCGCGCTCACCAGGCGCTCGAGCAGGACGGCCGGGAGGAGCCCGGCATGGCCGATCTCGGCGTGGATGCGGCGTTGAACGGACAACGCGACGTCGAGGCCGATCTCGTCGAGCAGTGCGATCGGGCCGACCGGGTAGCCGCAACCGAAACGCATCGCCGCGTCGATGTCATCGGCAGTGGCGTATCCGCGCTCCAGCATCCGGACCGCGTCGTTGAGGTAGGGCATGAGCAGGGCGTCGACCACGAAGCCGGCCCGGTCGGGAGCCCGGACCGCGCGTCGGCCGAGGCGTTCAACCAGATTCAGCGCGAGGACCTCGGCGGCCGGATCCGTGACCACGGTGGTCACCACCTCGACCACCGGTGCGTCCGGGGCGGGACCGGGCACGTGCAGACCGACCACGCGCTCGGGTCGGCCGGCGGCGACCGCGACGTCAATTACCGGCCCCGCGCCGGACGTGGTCGCGAGCAGCGCCGGCGCCTCCACCATGCGGTCGAGGGCGCCTAGCCGAGCCCGGGCGGACTCGGCGTCCCCCCCGCTGGCCTCGATGACCACGTCGCAGACAGTCAGCTCGGCCGGCGTCGTGACTCCGGGGTCGTCGTCGGCCACATGGACGACGTCGAAGCCGGCCGCGGTGGCCGCCTGGACCAGAGCGACCGCGGCGTGGCTGGCGCCGACCACGCCGATTCCGCGGACGCCGGCCGAGGCACCGGCCCCGGTCGCCGGCGACGGTGGCGTGTCCCGGTCGGCGGCCACCGAGCCCGAGCCCGGCCCGGCGTAGGTGTAGAAGCCGCGACCGGTCTTGCGGCCCAGCAGTCCGGCGGCGACCAGTCGGCTGAGAACCGGCGCCGGCGCGTGCCGTCGCTCGCGGGTCTGGCGGTACAGCGTCTCCATGATTTCCAGGCCGACGTCCAGGCCGATGAGGTCGAGCAGCTCGAGTGGACCGAGCGGCACGCCGACGGCCAGGCGCATCGCGGCGTCGATCTCTTCCCGCGAGACGCCACCGTCCTCCACCATCGCCGCGGCCTGGTTGAGGTAGCCGAAGAGCAGGGCATTGGCGACGAAGCCCGCCCGGTCGCCCACGGTCACGCCGACCTTGCCCAACGACCGGACCAGCGCCTCGACGTCGGCCACCACTCCGGGCTCCGTGAGCTCACCGCGCACGATCTCGACCAACTTCATCACCGGCGCCGGATTGAAGAAGTGCAGGCCGATGACGCGGCCCGGACGTCCGGTGGCCGCGGCCAGCTCGGTGACCGACAGTGACGAGGTGTTCGAGGCCAGCACGGTGGCCGGGCTGCACACGGAGTCCAGGCGGGCGAAGATCGCATGCTTCAGGTCCAGCCGCTCAGGCACCGCCTCGACCACCAGCCCGACGTCGGCCAGCGCGGGCAGATCCGTGGTGAACTCGACCCGGCCGGTGAGCGCGGCCTGCTCGGCCCCCGTGAGCGCGCCGCGCGCCATCGCGCGGCCGGTCGAGTCGGCCAGATGGTTCCGGCCGCGCTGGAGCGACGCGGCGTCGACCTCCACCGCGACCACGTCGAGGCCAGCGCGGGCGAACACCTCGACGATGCCGGCACCCATCGTGCCGAGACCCACCACGGCGACCCGGTGGATCACTGAGGTCATACCCCGCGGCCCCACACCGTCTGCACCAGGGTCACCAGGTTCTGGAAAGCCTTCGGCTTGCGCTCGAACGTCTGCAGGTTGATCGGCCCGGCGAACCGCCGGCGGGTCACGGCCCGCGACCAGGCGAACTCACGCAGCCCGTCCGGGCCGTGGATGCGCCCGAAGCCCGAGGCGCCGATCCCACCGAACGGCACCGACGGCACGGCGGCGAAGGTGATCACCGAGTTGATGCTGACCATGCCGGCCCGCAGCCGGTCGGCCACCGCCCGCCCGCGTCCGGCGCTGTACACGGCGGCCCCCAGACCGTAGGCCGTGGCGTTGGCCCGGCGCACGGCCTCGTCCTCGTCGGCGACCTTGTTCACGGTCAGCGTCGGGCCGAACGTCTCGTCCTGCTCGGCCGCGGCGTCGGCCGGGACGTCGGTAAGGACGATCGGGTCGACGAACGGCGCGCGCACCGACTCGATCCCGCCCACCACCGCGGTCGCGCCGCGGTCGAGCGCCTCCTGCACGTGGCGGCGAATGACGTCGACCTGGCCCGGCATCGTGATCGGACCCATGTCGGCCAGGCGGTCGTCGCCGGCCCGCAGCCCCGACGCGCGGCGGGTGACCTCGCTGACGAACCGGTCGTAGGCACCCGGTGTGACGTAGGCCCGCTCGATGCCCACGCAGGTCTGCCCGGCGTTGGACATCGCGCCCCACACCGCGGCGTCGGCCGCCGCGTCGACGTCGGCGTCGTCGAGCACGACCAGTGCATCCTTGCCGCCGCACTCGATGACCACCGGGGTGAGCGTCTCGGCGCAGGTGGCCATGACCTTCTTGCCCGTGCCGGTCGACCCGGTGAACGCCAGCTTGTCCACGCCCGAGCGGCACAGCGCGGTGCCGGTGTCCGCGAGCCCCGTGGCCAGGGAGAACACCGGGTACTCGGGCACCACGGTGGACAACGAGCGCACCAGCCACTGCCCGACCGCGGTGGTGTACTCACTCGGCTTGAACACCACGGCGTTGCCGGCGGCAAGGGCATAGCTGATCGAGCCCATCGGCGTGTGGACCGGATAGTTCCAGGGCCCGATCACGCCGACCACGCCGTAGGGCTGGTAGGACACGCTGGTCGAGTGGTTGGCCGCGAGCACGCCGGGCAGCGTGCGGTGCCGGCCGAGAATTCTGCCGGCGTGGCGAGCGGCCCAGTCCAGGTGCTCGATGGCCACCGCGATCTCGAACAGGGCGTCGTCGGTCGGCTTGCCGTTCTCGGTGTGCATCAGCTCAGCCAGCTCGCGCAGATGCTTGGCCAACGACGTGCGCCAGGCCAGCAGGCGCTGCTTGCGCCCGTCGGGGCCGAGCTCGGCCCACCAGCGGGCGGCCGGCCGGGCCGCGTCGACCACCGCCTGCACCTGCGCCGCGGTCATGACGTCGAAGGTCGCCACCACCTCGCCGGTGGCCGGGTTGAGCGAGTCGAAGGTCTCGCGGCCGTGGCCCCCGGCCGTCGCCGCGTCGGTGTCCCGCTTGTCGAGGGTGGTCATGCGGCGTTCCTCCCGCTGATCAGGTCCGCCGCGCGTTCGGCGACGGCGATGGTGGGGGCGTTGGTGTTGCCCCGCGGCACGCTGGGCATGACCGATGCGTCGACCACCCGCAGCCGCTCGACGCCGCGGACCTGCAGGTCGAGGTCGACCACGTCGTCGTCGTTCGGGCCGAGGGCGCAGGTCGACGTCGGGTGGTAGAGCGTCTGGAGCTCGGCCCGGACGTGGTCGGCCAGGGCGGCGCGGCTGCGGGCGGAGGGACCGGGCCAGACCTCGGCGACCAGGCTGCCGGCCAACGCGGGGCGGGCGGCGATCTCGCGGGCGATTTCCAGCCCGGCGATGAGCACGTCCAGATCGGCCGACTCCCGTAGGTAGCCCGCGTCGATCGCCGGTCGGTGGCGCGGATCGGCCGAGCGCAGGGTGACCGCGCCCCGGCTGGCCACGTCGACCAGCGTGGCGCACATCGTCAGCCCTCTTGCCGGCGCCGGCGCCAGGCCGTGCTCGCGCAGCATGGCCGGGATGACGTGGAACTGCAGGTCGGGCGCGGGCCGGGCGGGGTCCGATCGCACGAACGCGCACACCTCGGCCACCGGGCTGGTCAGCGGGCCGGTGTGCCGGGCGAACCACCGGGCGAATTGCGGCAACCGCTCGGCGGCGAACAGGTCGCGCACCCCGTGGGTGGTGTACTGGGCCGGCGCGATGGGGTGATCCTGCAGCCGCTGACCGACGTTCGGCGCGTCGACCAGGACGTCGATGTCGAAGGCTTGCAGCGCCGCGGCCGGCCCGATCCCGGACAGCAGAAGCAGCTGCGGGGAGTTGATCGCGCCACCGCTGAGGATCACCTCACGCTCGGCCCGGACGTCGCACCGCTGCCCCGCCCAGCTGTAGCGCACGCCGGTGGCTACGCCGCCGTCGATGAGAACCCGATACACCAGCGCGTCGGTGCGGATCGTCAGATTGGGCCGGTGCGTCACCGGGTGCAGATAGGCGTCGGCCGCCGACCATCGTCGCCCGCCGCGTTGGGTGACCTGGAACAGCCCGGCCCCGTCCTGCACGGCGCCGTTGAAGTCGTCGTTGGCCGGGATGCCGGCATCGACTGCCGCGGCCAGCACCCGGGCCGAAATCGGGTTGGGGAAGCGCTGGTCCTCCACCCGCAGCGGGCCGCCCTCGGCGTGGAACTCACTCGCACCGCGCTCGTTGTCCTCGGCACGCAGGAAGTACGGCAGCAGGTCCTGATAGCCCCAGCCCTTGGCGCCGTCGTCGCGCCAGGTGTCGTAGTCCAGGCGGTTGCCGCGGATGTAGAGCATGGCGTTGAGCGAGGAGGACCCACCGAGCATCCGCCCGCGTGGCCAGTACAGGCGGCGGCCGTTCACCTGGGGCTGAGGCTCGGTCGTGTAGTCCCAGTCGTAGGCCGTCTTGAACAGCCGGTAAAGCGCGGCCGGGATGTGGATCTCGTCGACGTCGTCAGGCCCCCCGGCTTCCAGCAGCAGGACCGAGACGTCAGGATCCTCGCTGAGCCGAGCGGCCAGCACGCAGCCCGCGCTGCCCGCTCCGACGATGACGTAGTCGTACGCGGCAGGGCTCACCGGGGCGACGTTACCCGCGGGTAATGGCCCGGCGGAAGCATCGGGAGGCACTCCTGGCTCGAGCTATCGCCCGACGCCGGCTCTAGAACAGGCGATCGGCCGACGTATCCACTCCGCGCAGCGCGTCGTAGTCGATCACCACACAGGCGATCCCCCGATCCTCGGCCAGCGTGCGGGCCTGCGGCGCAATCGACTGGGCGGCGAGGATGCCACGCACCGGCTTGAGCAACGGGTCGCGGTTGAGCAGGTCCACGTAGCGGGTCAGCTGCTCCACGGCATCGATCGTCGCCCGGCGCTTGATCTCCACCGCCACGTGACGGGCCGGCGCGTTCGGCGGCTCGATGTCCAGCTCGACCATCACCCCGACGGGCAGTCGGGCCAGCAAGTCAACCGGACCGATAGCGGTGGGGTACTCACGACGCACCAGCCGCAGGCCAGCCCCGAGGGTGGTGATGTGCTCGGCCAGCAACTCCTGCAGATGGGCCTCGACGCCGTCCTTGACCAGGCCCGGATCCGGGCCGAGCTCATACGCGGTGTCGCTGCGTACCTCGTGCAGGGTCACCACCAGGCGCTCACCGGTCTTGTTGCTCACCGTCCACACCGCCGGACCGTCGTCGTGCGCCGGCTGGTCCTGCAGGACACACGGCGGGCTCATCCAGTTCAGCGGTTTGTACGAACCGCCGTCGGCGTGGACCAGGACGCTGCCGTCGGCCTTGACCAGGAGCAGCCGCCACGCCTCGGGCAGGTGCGCGGTCAGCCGGCCGATGTAGTCCACCGAGCAACGGGCGATCACGAGGCGCACGGGGCGCGACCCTACCGCCGCGGGGCGCCGGTTCTCTGATGACCGCTCGGCGCTTCCGTCACTGTCCCCGGCCGATTTCCGACGAGCCAGAGCCGTCCAGTAGGAAGGAAGGAGACCTGTCCCCACCGCGTCCGACGAAAGGACCATCCGTGCCCGACGTCTCCACCCTCACGTTCAACAACGGCGTGACGATCCCCCAGCTCGGCTACGGGGTCTTCCAGGTTCCGCCCGACGAGACACAGAAGCTGGTGACGATCGCCCTGGAGGCGGGGTACCGCCACATCGACACCGCCGAGATGTACCGCAACGAAGCGGGCGTCGGCCGGGCCATCGCCGAGTCCGACCTCCCGCGCGAGGACATCTTCGTCACCAGCAAGCTGAACAACAACGCCCACGCGCGTGAGGCCGCGCTGCGCGCGTTCGACGGGACGCTGAAGGCCCTCGGCCTCGACACCGTCGACCTGTTCCTGATCCACTGGCCGATCCCGGCTCAGGACCGCTACGTCGAGGCGTGGCAGGCGTTGGCCGAGGTCCACCGCGACGGCCGGGCCCGGGCGATCGGGGTCAGCAATTTCACCGTCGAGCACCTCGAGCGACTGCGCAACGAGACCGACGTCGTGCCGGCCCTCAACCAGATTGAGCTCCACCCGTATTTCGTCCAGGAGACGCTGAGTGAGTACGGCGAGCAGCATCAGATCCTGACCGAGGCGTGGTCGCCGATCGGCGGCTCCGGCGGGGACGTGCTCGACGACCCGACCATCGGCACGCTGGCCCGTAAGTACGGCAAGTCGCCGGCTCAGGTCGTGCTGCGCTGGCACCTGCAGCTGGGCAACGTCGTCATCCCCAAGTCGGCCAACCCCGCCCGCATCGCCGAGAACATCGACGTCTTCGACTTCGAGCTCGACCCGGAGGACCAGGCCACGATCACCGGCCTGGACCGCGGTGCACGGACCGGCCCGGATCCCGACCAGTTCCCGTGACCGGCTGGTAGCGCCGAGGGACCGGTGTCGTCCGGGTGGAGGGCCTCGCCGGTCCGGTTCTTGTCGGTGGACCGGGCCAGACTGCCGGTGACAGTGTGTGTCGCGAGGAGGAGCCCGTGAGCGTCGAGGTGCAGATCACCGTGGACTGTTCCCACCCTGGCGTGCTGGTCGACTTCTGGGCTCCGCTGCTCGGATACGTTCTCGAGCCGCCGCCGGCCGGCGCCGCGAGCTGGAACGAGCACTGGCTCCGAGTCGGCGTGCCCGAGACCGAACTCGATCCCGACCGCGACAACGCCGACTCCGTCGTCGACCCGGCCGGGGTGGGTCCGCGGATCTGGTTCCAGGTCGTCCCCGAAGCCAAGCAGGTCAAGAATCGCCTGCATCTCGACCTCCGGGTCGGCGGTGCGCGCGACGACCCGGTCGAGCAGCGGCGCCGACGGGTCGAGGACCGCGCGCAGGAGCTCGTCCGCGCCGGCGCCACCTACGTACGCTCACTGGATACGCCGACGATGCCGGATTACTACGCGGTCACCATGCTCGACCCGGAGGGCAACGAGTTCTGCCTGCGTTGACGGGCTGCGGCACCCGTGCCGTCAGGTGTGGTCGTAGAAACCGCGTCCGCTCTTGCGGCCGAGCTCGCCGGCGGTGACCATCCGTTGCAGCAGCTCGGGCGGGGCAAAGGTCGGGTTGGCGGTCTCGCGGTAGATGTTCGACGTCGCGTGCAGCATCACGTCGATCCCGGTCAGGTCCAGCGTGGCCAGCGGTCCCATAGCGTGGCCGAAACCCAGCCGGCAGGCCGTGTCGATGTCCTCGGCGCTGGCCACCCCGGACTCGACCAGCCGCACCGCTTCGTTGGCCAGCGCCGAGATCAGCCGGGTGGTCACGAATCCGGCGACGTCGCGCTCGACCACCACGCAGGTCTTGCCGGTCGACTCGGCGAACGCGCGGGCCGTGGCCAGTGCGGCGTCGGACGTCTTGTACCCACGCACCAGCTCGACTAAGGCCATCATCGGCACCGGCGAGAAGTAGTGCACTCCGACCACTGACTCGGGCCGCTGAGTCGCCGCGGCGATACGCGTTATCGGGATGGCGCTGGTGTTCGAGCCGAGCACCGCGTCCTCGCGGCAGATGCGGTCGAGCGCGGCAAACACCTCCTGCTTGATTTCGATCGACTCGAACACCGCCTCGACGACGAAGTCGACGTCACCGGCCGCGTCGAGGTCGGTGGTCGCACTGATGCGGCTCAAAGCGGCCTCGGCGTCCTCCGCCTTCAGGCGGTCCTTGGCCACGAAGCGGGCCAGCGATCCCTCGATCGCCGCGCATCCTCGATCGAGAGCGGGCTGGTCGAGATCACGCAGGACGACGTCCCAGCCGGCCACCGCGGCCACCTGAGCGATGCCCGCACCCATCAACCCGGCTCCGATCACCGCCACTCGCTGACTCACCGGCTGCTCCTGTTCCTTCGACGTGGTCGCCAACCTATTTCCTGGGCGGCCCGCCCGGTGGCCAGGCGCTGGGCCTGGCCCGGCCGGAGCCGGTTCGCCGACCTTACGAGGTGCCGGTCGGTCTCGGGGAGCGGGCAGAATGTCGGTGTGGCCGTCGGCGATCTCGGGTTGCTCTTTTTCGCGGCGGGCGTCGTGGCCGGGCTCGCTCTGCTCTCGCGGTGGGTGTTCAAGCCGAGCCGGCCCCGCCAGCGCGTGCTCGTTCCCGCGGATGTCGTGCCCGGCCTGCTGACCCCGCTGTCGACCGGGCTGCGGCGCACCGACGGCATGGCCCTGCGGGCCGTCCTCGGCGACGCCGGGATCCGGTCCTCCCTCAGCGCCCGCCGCGACGGCCGCTTCGACGTGCTGGTCTTCGGCGCCGACCTCGACCGGGCCCGCCGACTGTTGCCGCCGCACTGAGTTCCACTCGCGGGCCGGTGCGGTGCTCCGGACCGGGGGGGTGCCCCTAGGCGTCGAACTCGGCGGCCTCGTCGCGGTGCACATCGGCTCCGAGCGAGCGCATCTGCTGCTCCAGCCGCGCGTAGCCGCGGTCGATGTGGTGCACGTCGAGCACCGAGGTGACGCCGTCGGCCACGAGGCCGGCCAGCACCAAGCCGACTCCGGCGCGGATGTCGGTGGCCCGCACCGGTGCCGCGGATAGCCGGGGCTTGCCACGGACCACGGCGTGGTGGCCGTCGGTGCGCACGTCGGCGTCCATGCGCGCGATCTCGTCGCAGAACACGAAGCGCGCGTCGAAGAGGTTCTCGGTGATCAGCGCCGAGCCCTCGGCCACCGACAGCAGGGCGATGGCCTGGGGCTGCAGGTCGGTGGGGAAGCCGGGATAGGGCAGCGTCACCACGTCGAAGGACCGTGGCCGGTCGTGCATGCGGACCCGGAAGCCACCCGGGTCGACGTCGATCTGGGCGCCGGCGGTGACCAGTTTGTCCAGCGTGATGTCCAGGTGGTGGGCATCGGCGCCACGCACCGACACGTCGCCGCGGGTCATCACCGCGGCCATGGCCCACGTGCCCGCGACGATGCGGTCGCTCACCGCGCGGTGGGTCACCGGGCTCAAGGCGTCGACGCCTTCGATCTCAAGCGTCGACGTGCCGATGCCGCCGATCTGGGCTCCCATGGCGACCAGCATCTGGCAGAGGTCGACGATCTCGGGCTCCCGTGCAGCGTTATCGATCGTGGTGCCGCCCTTGGCCAGCACCGCGGCCATCAGCAGGTTCTCGGTGGCGCCGACGCTGGGGAAGTCGAGCCAGATCGCGGCACCGGTCAGTGCGCTCGCCTCGGCCACCACGAACCCGTGCTCGATGGTCAAGCTGGCGCCCATGCGCTCGAGGCCGGCGAAGTGCATGTCGAGCTTGCGGGAGCCGATATTGTCCCCGCCGGGCATGGCCACGTGGGCCCGGCCCGTACGGGCCAGCAGCGGGCCGAGCACGCAGATCGAGGCCCGGATGCGCCGGACCAACTCGTACGGGGCGTCCGACAACACCCCGTCCGGGACGTCGATCTCCACGCCCTCGCGGCCGGTGCCGTCACGCGACTCTGAGGTCGAGCACCCCAGCCGCTGCAGCAAGTCGTTCATGATCGCCACGTCGACGATCTCGGGCAGGTTGGTGATCGTGGTCCGGCCCTCGGCCAGCAGCGCGGCGGCCATCAGCTTCAGCACACTGTTCTTCGCGCCGACCACGGGGACCTCCCCGGCCAGACGCGCTCCACCGGTCACTCGCAGTACCTGCACCCGCATCATGGTAAGGGCGTAAACGTTTCCGCCTGACCACCCAGCCCGGGTCGGCGCACCGCCCCTCGATACCGGGCAGGATGGCGGCATGGCCGTTCACCTGACCCGCATCTACACCCGCACCGGCGACGACGGCACCACCGGGCTCGGCGATCTGTCGCGGGCCGCCAAGACCGATCCACGCGTGGCGGCCTACGCCGACGTGGACGAGACCAACTCTGGGCTGGGTGTGGCCCTGGCCCTGGGGGGCCTGGACGAGCGGCTGGCCACGGTGCTGCGGCGCATACAGAACGACCTCTTCGACGTCGGTGCCGACCTCTGCACGCCGGTCATCGCCGCGCCCGCCCATCCACCCCTGCGCATCACCGACGCCTACGTCGACCGGCTCGAGGCCTGGTGCGACGAGTTCAACGCCGACCTCGCCCCGCTGGACAGCTTCATCCTGCCCGGCGGCACGCCCGGCGCGGCACTGCTGCACGTGGCCCGTACGCAGGCTCGGCGGGCCGAGCGCAGCGGCTGGGCGCTCATGGCCGTCGACGGTGAACGCACCAACGGACTCGCCCTGCGCTACCTGAACCGGCTCTCCGACCTGCTGTTCATCCTCGCCCGGCAGGCAAATATGGGCGACGACGTCCGCTGGCGTCCGGGTGGTCCTGACTAGCGCTGGACGCTGACCTCGCTCGACCGAAGGTCCCTCGTTGCGCCGCGCGTCAGGCGAAGCCCGGCTGCATTGCTAGTGCGGTCCGACCGGGCACCATGCTCTTTATGGCCACATCCTCCGGGAGTCGACAGGGGCAGGTGGCACGCGCAGCGATGAGAACCGCAATGGACGCAGAGATTCGCTCAGTCCAGCACTTATTCACTGCGGGTTACGGTGAAGCGGCAGTGCTGGTCGACGCCCCGAACTGTCGGCATTGCTCAGCGGGGGGCGGAGGACTCCAGCCAGGCGAGGAAGCCGGTGACCGCGGCCGAGGACAGACTCAGCGACAGCCGCTCACCGTCGGACAGGCACTCCACGACGACCGAGCCCACCGGCAGCATCGACTCGGCCGGGCGCCGCCCGCGCTGGCCGGTGACCTCCAGCGCGCCGCGGCGCAGGACGCGCGTCGGTCGACGGCCCGGACGCAACGCGCCGTACCACTGCAGCTCGCCGCCGACGTAGCGCCCGACGCCGAGCGCCCAGCTCTCCGCGCCCACCCGAAGGGCCAACGGGATCCCGCCGGGGCGCCCGAGCAGCTGTTGTTTGCGCAGCCCGATGAGCACCACGTAGAGCAGCAGCAGCGCGACGCCCGCGAGCACGACGACGGCCGCGAACAGCTCGGCGCGTGTCACCCCCGCAGACCCCGTACCCCGGACGCGGGCTCAGAGATCTTCGCCGGCCGCCCGCAGCCGCGCCAGCGCACGGTCCCGGGCGGCCACCGACTCGTCGTCCTGGGCGTCGCCGATCTGCTCGAGCGCAGTGCGGGCGCGGGCCACGTCGACTTCCTCCGCCGTCTCGGCCACCTCAGCCAGGATCGAGACACCGTCCGGACGCACCGACAATGACCCCCCGTGCACGGCCACGCGCAGCTCGTCGCCGGACTCGGGCTGGATGCGCACGATCCAGCCCGGCTCCAGGGAGGCCAGCAGCGGCGAGTGTCCGGGCAGGATTCCGATGGCGCCGTCCGGGGTACGGGCGTAGACCGCGTTGGCCTCGCCCGACCACAACGGACGCTCCACCGAGACCAGCTCGACGTGCATCGTCGCCATCGTGATGTGTCCCCCTCCTCAAGACCTACGGACCCGCTCCCCTACACCCAACGGTGCCAACGCTCATTCGCGCAGCGAGTGGGCCTTCTTTTCCAGGTCCTCGATGCCGCCGCACATGAAGAAGGCCTGCTCGGGGTAGTCGTCGAAGTCGCCGGCGGTGAGACGCCGGAACGCCTCGATCGTTTCCTCGACCGGGACGAAGGAACCGGGGATACCGGTGAACTGCTCCGCCACGAAAGTGTTCTGCGACAGGAACCGCTCGATGCGCCGGGCTCTGCCGACCAGGATCTTGTCCTCCTCGGACAGCTCGTCGATGCCCAGGATGGCGATGATGGATTGCAGCTCGTTGTAGCGCTGCAGGATCCGCTTGGTCTCGCCGGCCACGTCGTAGTGCTCCTGGCCGATGAACTGGGCGTCGAGGATGCGCGACGTCGAGTCCAGCGGGTCGACGGCCGGATAGATGCCCTTCTCCGAGATCGGCCGGCTCAGCACCGTCGTCGCGTCGAGGTGGGCGAACGCGGTGTGCGGCGCCGGGTCGGTGATGTCGTCAGCGGGCACGTAGATCGCCTGCATCGAGGTGATCGAGTGACCGCGGGTCGAGGTGATCCGCTCCTGCAGCTGGCCCATCTCGTCGGCCAGGGTCGGCTGGTAGCCCACCGCGGACGGCATGCGCCCGAGCAGCGTGGACACCTCCGAGCCGGCCTGGGTGAACCGAAAGATGTTGTCGATGAACAGCAGGACGTCCTGACCCTGCACGTCCCGGAAGTACTCGGCCATGGTGAGGGCGGACAGCGCCACCCGCAGACGGGTGCCGGGCGGCTCGTCCATCTGGCCGAACACCAGTGCGGTCTTCTCCAGCACGCCCGAGTCGGTCATTTCCGCGATAAGGTCGTTGCCCTCGCGGGTGCGCTCCCCCACCCCGGCGAACACCGACACCCCGCCGAAGTTCTCGGCGACGCGATAGATCATCTCCTGGATGAGCACCGTCTTGCCCACACCAGCGCCGCCGAACAGACCGATCTTGCCGCCGGTGACGTAGGGCGTGAGCAGGTCGATGACCTTGATGCCGGTCCAGAACGGCTCGGTCTTGGCCTCGAGCTGGTCGAACGCCGGCGGGTTACGGTGGATCGACCACCGGTCGGTGAAGGTGATGTCCTTTCCGGCCTCGTCGAGCGGCTCGCCGAGGGCATTGAACACGTGGCCCTTGGTCTGGTCACCGACCGGCACAGAGATGGCCGATCCGGTGTCGGTGACCGCGGCGCCGCGGACGAGGCCGTCGGTGGGCTGCAGGGCAATCGTGCGCACCATGTCGTCGCCGATGTGCTGAGCCACCTCCAGGGTGAGGCGCTTGGACAGTGCGCCGAGCTCGATGTCGGTGGTCAGCGCGTTGAAGACCTCGGGGATGTTGCCGCGGCCGAACTCGACGTCGACGACCGGCCCGATGACCCGGACGACCCGCCCGGTGACGGTCGGCTCGGACTGCTCGCTGGCGGTGTTCTGGTCGATGGTGGCGGTCATGTGATCTCACTTCCTGCTGCGGCCAGAGCATCGGCCCCGCCGACGATCTCGCTGATCTCCTGGGTGATTTCGGCTTGCCGGGCCTGGTTGGCCAGCCGGGTGTAGGTGCCGATTAGCTCCGAGGCGTTGTCCGACGCCGACTTCATCGCCCGCCGCCGGGCCGCGGACTCCGAGGCCGCCGACTCCAGCAGCGCCGAGAAGATCCTGGCGCTGATGTAGCGCGGCAGCAGCGTGCGCAGCAGCGCCTCGGATTCGGGCTCGAAGTCGTACGCCGGCTTGGGCCCGTCCGACTCGGTCTGGGCGTCCGGGTCCTCGATCTCGGCCTGCGACACCGGCGCGACGAGCTCGGCCACCGGCGTCTGGGTGATCATCGACTCGAAGGTCGTGTAGACGACGTAGAGCTCGTCGACCCCCGGGTGGCCGTCGTGCTCGCCCTCACTGGTCGCTGACAATGCCCCGACCAATTCATCGGTGGCGCCACGGGCATTGAGGAAATTCGGCTGCTCGGAGAAACCGGTCCACGAGTCCACGACGTCTATGCGCCGGAAGCGGTAGTAGCCCACTCCCTTGCGCCCGATGACGTAGCGCGCCACCTCCCGGCCCTGAGCCCGCAGCTCGGTGGCCAGGTCGTTGGCCCGCCGGATCGCGTTGACGCTGTAGCCACCGGCCAGGCCGCGGTCGGAGGTGATCAGCAGGATTGCGGTGCGGCGCGGGTTCTCGGCGCCGGTGAGCAGCGGGTCCTTGAGTGCGGTGTTGCGGCCCAGGGCGGCCAGCGCCCGCGTCAGCTCGGTCGAGTACGGCCGGGCCGCGTTGACGCGGTTCTGCGCCTTGACGATCCGCGACGCGGCGATGAGCTCCATCGCCTTGGTGATCTTCTGGGTGGACTGGACCGACTTGATCTGGCGCCGGTAGACCCGCAGCTGGGCACCCATCGGCTACTGCGACCCGAGCGCGGTGGAGGTGCCGGCGTTCTCCGCCTGCACCCCACCGCCGGCGTTGGCGGTGCTTGCCGGGTCCACGGTGGTGCTGTCCGACGCCGCGCCGCCGGCCACTGGAGCGGCGTTGCCGTCACCGGCACCGTCCTGGCCGGCGGACGACGGACGCGCACTGTCCCCGTCCGAGCGCGGTGAACGCGCGCCATCCTGGCCGCCGCGAGCCTGCGGGCCGGACCCGTTGCCACCGGCCGGCGCCGCGCCGCGCCCTTCGGCGTCCGCGGAGCCGTGCTCGGCCCGGAACTGGGCCTTGGCCGCGGTGACGGCCTGCTCGAGCAGGCTCGCCGTGTCGTCCTCGAGGCGGCCCGAGTTCAGGATGTTCGCGTAGATCTGGCTCTGGTTGTGGGCGATGTGCTCGTGCAGGAACGACTCGAACGGCCGCACCTGGTTCACGTCGAGGTCGTCGAGCTGGCCGGTGGTCCCGGCCCAGATCGACACGACCTCGCGCTCGGGTGGCAGCGGCGAGGACGCCGGCTGCTTGAGGAGCTCTACCAGGCGCGATCCGCGCAGCAGCTGCTGCTGGCTGGCCTTGTCGAGGTCGGAGCCGAACGCAGCGAACGCCTCCAGCTCGCGGTACTGGGCCAGGTCGACCCGCAGGCGTCCGGCCACCGACTTCATGGCCTTGGTCTGGGCGCTGCCGCCCACGCGCGACACCGAGATGCCGACGTTGATCGCCGGACGGACGCCGGCGTTGAACAGGTCGGTCTCCAGGAAGCACTGGCCGTCGGTGATCGAGATGACGTTGGTCGGGATGTAGGCCGACACGTCGTTGCCCTTGGTCTCGATCACCGGCAACCCGGTCATGGATCCGCCGCCGAGGTCGTCGGAGAGCTTGGCGCAGCGCTCCAACAGCCGGGAGTGCAGGTAGAAGACGTCGCCGGGGTAGGCCTCGCGGCC
>JBDUAD010000004.1:0-67566 GCA_040004775.1 bacterium
CTGCCGACACCAGCGTGGCCAGCACGGACGTCAGCGCATCGGACGGGAGCTCGAGCTCGAAGCGGCTGACCGGCGCGCACACCGTCGTTCCGGCGTGCGCCAGCGCCCGGGCGAAGGCCAGCGCGCTCAGTCGCCGGTACTCCCCGGCCGACGGGGTCGCCGCGTGGTAGCGCCCGTGGATCAAGGTCACGACGCAGTCGGTGACGCGCCACCCGTAAAGCCCGTTCCTCACCGCGCTCGTCAGCGTCTCCTCGATCGCCGTGTGGAAGGAGGGCAGCAGGTAACCGCGCTCGATGCTCATCACGTAGCGGACGCCCGACTCTGCCGGCCCAGGTTCCACCCGCAGGCCGACGGACGCGTTGCCGGTGGCGGTCTGCTCGTAGTCCTCGCCCGTGGCGGCCACCCGTTCGACGTGCACGGTCCGGGTCGGCAGGAAGTCCGTGCGGATGCCGTAGTCCGCCTCAAGTCGCGCGGCGATGACCTCTTTCTGGACCTCGCCGTAGACGCTGACCGTGACCTCCTGGTCGACGCCGTCGAGCCGGGCGTCGATCAGCGGATCCTGTTCCGACAGCTCCTGTAGCGCCTGGAACAAGGCGGTCCGCTGGGCTGGGTCGCAGGCCCGCACGACGGACTCCAGGCCCGGTGGCGCAAACAGCCGGCCACCGAGAGCCGGGTCCCAGTGCCCCAGCTGATCCCCGATCGCGATGTCCTTGATGCCCCTGATCACGGCGATGTCGCCCGGACCAGCCGGCGTGTCGATCGCAACGGCGCCGTGGTCGAACGTCCTCACGCTGATGGGGCGTGCGTCGTGCTGCTCGATCGTGCCGGTCGGCGCACGGCGATTGACCGCCACCCGGTCGCGCGCGCTCAGGGTGCCCTTGTGCAGTCGCACGTACGCGATCTTGTGTCCGGCGCGATCACGATCGATCTTGAAGACGCTGGCGTGCAACGCTCTCCCGGCGTCGCCGTCGCCAGCCGGCAGAAACGCCGCTAGGGCGCCGAGGAGGTCAGTGACGCCTACGCCGCGAAGGGCGGAGCCGAACAGGACGGGGTGCGTCCGTCCGCTGCGGGTCTGGTCGGCGAGTGACGCCAGCGCCTCTCCCTGCGACGGCGGTCTTGCACCCTCGATGTACTGCCGCAGCAGCCGTTCGTCGTGCTCGGACAGTAGTTCGACGAGTTCGGACAGGAACTCCGGCCCGCATCGGGTCCTGACCTCGGCGCCTCCGGAGCCGGGTCCGATCGGCTCGGTGAGGGCGATCGGGTCACCGTGCAGGGCGCTGCGGAGGGCATGCACCGTCGAGTCGTACGTGGCGCCGGCCCGGTCGATCTTGTTGGCGAAGATCAGGTAAGGAATCCCGAGTCGCTCCAGGATGCGGATAAGCGCGCGTGTCTGCGCCTGAACGCCCTCGACGGCCGACACCACGAGAACTGCTCCGTCGAGCACCGCGAGGGCCCGCTCCACCTCGGCCACGAAGTCGAAGTGCCCGGGCGTGTCGATCAGGTTGACCTTGAGGTCGCGACCGTCGGCCGCCGGAATGGTGAAGGTCACCACCGCGGACCGGATGGTGATGCCGCGGCGGCGCTCGAGGTCGTCGGCGTCGGTGGTGGTGTCGCCGTGGTCGACGCGGCCGATCTGGCTTATGACCCCCGTCTCGAAGAGGAGACGTTCGGTCAGTGTGGTCTTACCGGCGTCGACATGGGCGACGATTCCCAGGTTGAGAGTGGGCATGGAGAACGGCTGCTCTCTGGTCGCTCGGATGAATAGACGAGGTCTGTCCGAGCAGTTGCCGCATCTCTTCGCGCTCCTTTGCCGGTCGGCGGTTCTCGGTCGCGACGCTAGCGCTGCGGCCTGGTCGGCGGCGACGAGTTATCCCGCCGCGCGCCGGTGGCCGCCCCCTGGCCACACGGGCGCAGAGGGCGGCTATCGTGGATGCCAGGGCGAGACGTCAGGCGGTGCTGCGGTACCGGTGGACCAGCGGAGGTATGCGTGACGACGACTGCAGACCCGCGCACCGTAGGCGAACCAGGCTCGGGTGACGACCAGGGTGTACGGCCCGAGTACATCCGGGTCCGCGCGTTCCCTGAGCACCGGGCTGGCCGCGGTTCCATGTTCCTGCAGGTGCTGCGGACCACCGATCACAAGCTGATCGGGCGCATGTACCTGGTGACGTCGTTCCTGTTCTTCATGCTCGCCGGGCTGATGGCCCTCGTCATGCGGGCCGAGTTGGCCCGGCCCGGGATGCAGTTCCTGTCCACGGAGCAGTACAACCAGCTGTTCACGATGCATGGCACGATCATGTTGCTGTTCTTCGCCACCCCGCTGGTCTTCGCGTTCGCCAACCTGGTCCTGCCGCTGCAGATCGGCGCCCCTGACGTCGCCTTCCCCCGGCTCAACGCCTTCTCCTACTGGCTGTACCTGTTCGGCGCCCTGACCGCGACCTCAGGTTTCCTGACCCCGGACGGTGCCGCCGACTTCGGGTGGACGGCCTACTCGCCGCTGACCGCCTTCGAGAACACCCCGACGGTCGGCGGTGACCTGTGGATCATCGGGCTGGCGCTGTCCGGTCTGGGGACGATCCTCGGCGGCGTCAACATGGTGACCACGGTCGTCACCATGCGGGCTCCGGGCATGACGATGTTCCGGTTGCCGATCTTCACCTGGAACATTCTGGTCACGAGCGTGCTCGTGCTGCTGGCCTTCCCGATCCTGACCGCGGCCCTCCTCGTCCTCTACGCCGACCGTCACCTCGGCGCCCAGGTTTACGACCCGGCCAACGGCGGCGCCATCCTCTGGCAGCACCTGTTCTGGTTCTTCGGCCATCCCGAGGTCTACATCGTCGCGCTGCCGTTCTTCGGCATCGTCACCGAGGTCATCCCGGTGTTCAGCCGCAAGCCGCTGTTCGGCTACAAGGGTCTGGTCTTCGCCACGCTGTCCATCGCGGCGCTGTCGCTGACCGTGTGGGCCCACCACATGTTCGCCACCGGCCAGGTGCTGCTGCCCTTCTTCTCGCTGCTGTCGTTTCTCATCGCGGTGCCCACCGGATTGAAGTTCTTCGCCTGGATCGGGTCGATGTGGGGCGGCTCGGTCACGTTCGAGACGCCGATGCTGTTCGCGCTCGGCTTCATGGTGACGTTCCTGTTCGGCGGCCTGTCCGGCGTGTTGCTGGCCAGCCCGCCGATCGACTTCCACGTCAGCGACTCGTACTTCGTGGTCGCCCACTTCCACTACGTGCTGTTCGGCACGATCGTCTTCGCCGCCTACTCGGGCGTGTACTTCTGGTTCCCGAAGTTCACCGGTCGTTACCTGGACGAGCGCCTGGGCAAGTTGCACTTCTGGATGACGTTCTTCGGCTTCCACCTGACGTTCCTGGTGCAGCACTGGCTGGGCAACGAGGGCATGCCCCGCCGGTACGCCGACTACCTGCCGACCGACGGGTTCACCACCCTTAACACGATTTCCACGGTCGGTTCCTTCCTGCTCGGCGCGTCGATGCTGCCGTTCGTCTACAACGTCTACAAGAGCTACCTGCACGGCGAGGTCGTCACCTCCGACGACCCGTGGGGACACGGCAACTCGCTGGAGTGGGCGACGTCCTCCCCGCCGCCGCGGCACAACTTCACCTCGATACCGCGCATCCGTTCCGAGCGCCCGGCGTTCGAGTACCACTACCCGCACCTGATCCCGCGGCTCGAAGCCGAGGCCCACTACTCCAAGCGCAACACGCCCGAGACCGCTCAGCGGCTCGGCCGCAGCACCGTGGGCACCGAGGGACCGCGCCAGGGCGCGCGGGACACCGAACCCGGTAGCTGAAAGGGGTTCCCCATCCCCGATCGTGGTCCGTAGCCTGAGTCAATGGCCGAGCCGGTGGGAACTTCGACCGCCAGCTCGGTGGTCCCGGACGCACGGGGAGCGGCCAGAGAAGCGGCCGACGGTGAGGCGGTGCTCGTCCTCGAATCGGTCGACAAGCGTTTCGGGCCGCTGCACGTCCTGAAGGACGTCAACCTGACGGTTCGGCGCGGTGAGGTCGTCGTGGTCATCGGCCCCTCCGGCTCGGGCAAGTCAACGCTGTGCCGGTGCGTCAACCGCCTCGAGACGGTCGACTCCGGATCGATCCGGATCGACGGTCGTCTCCTGCCGAGTGAGGGCAAGGGCTTGGCTGCGCTACGGGCCGAGGTTGGCATGGTCTTCCAGAGCTTCAACCTGTTCGCCCACAAGACGATCCTCGACAACGTCACCCTGGGCCCGCGCAAGGTGCTAGGCCTGAGCAAGGCCGAGGCCGAGCAGCGCGGGCGGGACCTGCTGGAACGGGTGGGCGTGGCCGATCAGGCGGCCAAACTGCCGGCCCAGCTGTCCGGTGGCCAGCAGCAGCGCGTCGCCATCGCCCGGGCCCTGGCCATGCAGCCCACGCTGATGCTGTTCGACGAGCCGACGTCGGCCCTCGATCCGGAGATGATCAATGAGGTCCTCGACGTGATGACCGGCCTGGCCGCCGACGGCATGACGATGATCGTCGTTACCCACGAGATGGGCTTCGCCCGGCGGGCGGCCAACCGCGTGCTGTTCATGGACGAGGGCCGCATCGTGGAGGACGCACCGCCCGAGCGGTTCTTCTCGGCCCCCGAGTCCGACCGGGCCAGGGATTTCCTGGCCAAGATCCTTACCCACTGAACGAATGCCCGACGAGCTCCGAGTGAAAGCAATTCGCCCGACGTCACGGGACGCGCGGCTCACGCCCACCGATCGAGAAGAGGCCCACGATGAAGCGACACAATCCACGAGCGAGCGGAACCCGATTGAGCGCCGCCCTGCTCGCCGTGGGCCTGACGGTGGCCCTCGGGGCCTGCAGCTCGCGCGACAGCGGTAGCAAGGACACCGGCTCGGGTAGTAGTTCGGGGGTGGTCGACAAGGCCAAGAAGGACAAGAAGCTGACGATCGGCATCAAGTTCGACCAGCCCGGGCTGGGCCTGAAGACGCCCGACGGCGGTTACGCCGGCTTCGACGTCGACGTCGCCACCTACGTCGCCGACAAGCTCGGGGTGCCCAAGGACGGCATCAACTTCGTCGAGGCCAAGAGCGCCAACCGCGAGAACCTGATCGAGACCGGTCAGGTCGACCTCATCTTCGCCACCTACTCGATCACCGACGTGCGCAAGGAGAAGGTGGACTTCGGCGGACCGTACTTCACCGCCCACCAGGACCTGTTGGTCCGGCAGGACGAGACCACGATCGCCGGCCCGGACTCGCTGAACAACGGTCGCAAGCTGTGCTCGGTCACCGGGTCCACGTCGGCGCAGAAGGTCAAGGACAAGTTCGCCAAGAACGTCCAGCTCCAGGAGTACTCGAAGTACTCCGACTGCGTGAGCGCTCTGTCGAGCAAGGCCATCGACGCGGTCACCACCGACGACGTCATCCTGGCCGGCTTCGCTGCGCAGGCCCAGTACAAGGGCAAGCTCAAGGTGGTCGGCAAAGGCTTCAGCGACGAGAAGTACGGCGTCGGGATCAAGAAGGGCGACAGCGCCGGGGTCGACGCGGTGAACAAGGCGCTCAAGGACATGATCTCGGACGGCTCCTGGAAGAAGTTCCTGGAGAGCAATGTCGGCCCGTCGGGCTACACCATCCCGACCCCGCCGAACCCGGGCGCCTGATGTAGCCACGGCAGACCTGGGAGACGGATGGACTTCAGCTTCCTGAGCGATCCCCGCTACGACATCTGGGGCGCGTTCTGGGTGACCGTGCAGCTGACCGTGGTCGCCGCCCTCGGCTCGCTGATCTGGGGCACGGCGCTCGCGGCCATGCGGGTAAGTCCGGTGCCGGTGCTGCGCGGGTTCGCGACCGTGTACGTCAACATCTTCCGCAACACGCCACTCACCGTGATCATCGTCAGCTGCTCGTTGGTGCTGTCCAACTACCTCGGCTTCGTCCTGGCCTCCCGTGACTCGACGTCCTTCATCAAGGACAACAACTTCCGCCTGGCCGTCTTCGGGCTGATCGTCTACACGTCGACGTTCGTCGGCGAGGCGATCCGCTCGGGCATCAACACCGTCCCGGCCGGCCAGGCCGAGGCCGCCCGGGCGATCGGCCTGCCGTTCACCAAGGTGCTGGCCCTGGTGGTGTTGCCCCAGGCCATCCGGGCGGTGATCGCCCCGCTGGCCAGCGTCCTGATCGCGTTGACCAAGAACACGACGGTGGCGGCCAGCATCGGCGTGGCCGAGGCCGCGTTGCTCATGAACACGATGGTCGAGAACGAGTCCGACAAGCTGGTGGCGGTGTTTCTGGTCTTCGCCCTCGGCTTCGTGCTGCTGACCCTGCCCGTCGGCCTCGTCCTGGGTTACCTGGCTCGCCGGCTGGCGGTGCGCCGATGAGCGTGCTCTACGACGTGCCGGGACCGCGGGCCCGGCGCCGCAACCTGGTTTTCAACGTCGTCTTCGCCGTGGTCCTGGTGGCTGTGGCGGTGTGGGTCCTGCGCACCCTCGATGACAAGGGCGTCCTGAATCGCGCTCAGTGGGAACCGTTCACCCGGGGCGACACCTGGACCCAGTTCGTCCTGCCCGGGCTACGCAACACACTCAAGGCCGCCGGCCTGGCGATGGTCATCGCCTTGCCCATCGGCGTGCTCTTCGGAGTGGCCCGGCTCTCGGAGCACCGGCCGCTGCGGTGGGCCGCCGGCGCCGTGGTGGAGTTCTTCCGGGCCATTCCGGTGCTGCTCATGATGGTGTTCGCCTCGGTCCTGTTCACCAAGTACTCCACCGTTCCGCTCGGCAACGTTCCGCTGATCGCCACGGTGACTGGCCTGGTCCTCTACAACGGCTCGGTGCTGGCCGAGGTCTTCCGGGCCGGCGTCCTCGCCCTGCCGCGGGGCCAGACCGAAGCCGGCCTGGCCGTCGGGCTGCGCAAGGGCCAGCTGATGCGCAGCGTCCTGCTGCCCCAAGCCACCACGACGATGCTGCCGACCATCGTCAGTCAGCTGGTCGTGGTGCTCAAGGACACCGCGCTGGGCGGCCTGCTGCTCATCAACTTCGTCGAGTTGCTGCGCACGGCCGACGGCATCAAGAACAACTACGGCAACGTCGTGCCGAGCTACATCGTCATCGCCGCCATCTACATCGCGCTGAACTTCGCGGTGTCCCAGATCGCCCGGCTGCTCGAACTGCGGCTACGGCGAGGCCCACGTGCGAGCCTGGCCGGACCGACCGATCAGATGACGCCGACCCTGCCCGGCGGCACCGCGGCCACCGGAGCCGGTATCGGACCGGGGTTCGGCGGGGTGGCATAACGAGGACGGCGCGACACCCGAAGGGCTCAATTGTCGAGGAAGGTCGTCGTCAGGGCGGGCTCGCCGCGGGACAGCTTGAGCCCGTCCCAGGGCAGCGTGACCATCGCCGCGGCCAGGTGAGCGCGCGACTCCGCGAGGGTGGGTAGGTCGGCCGCGGGCTCACCGGCGCGGAGCAGCGAGCGGGGCAGCACCCGGTCGTAATCCTGGGCCGGTGGCGGCTCGCCCAGCGGGTGGACGACCTCCTCGGTGGCCGTTCCCGTCTCACGGTGCCGACGCAGGGCGCGCTTGGCCCCGCCGCGGCTGGCTTTGTGCTCCGAACGCTTGGCCACCGGCCGGCCCTCGATGTCGACCACCTTGTAGACCAGCCCGGCAGTGGGGGCCCCCGACCCGGTGACGACCGCGGTCCCGGCGCCGTAGGAGTCGACCGGCGCGGCGGCCAGGGCGGCGATGGCGTACTCGTCCAGATCGCCGCTGAGCACGATCCTGGTGCCGGTGGCCCCGAGGGAGTCGAGCTGGGCGCGGGCTTGGTGGGCCAGCACCGCCAGGTCACCGGAGTCGATGCGGACCGCGCCGAGCTGCGGGCCGGCCGCGGCGACCGCGGTCTCGATGCCGCGGGTGATGTCGTAGGTGTCGACGAGCAGCGTGGTACCCACGCCGAGTGCGGCCAACTGGCTCTCGAACGCGGCGCGCTCGTCGTCGTGCAGGAGGGTGAAGGAGTGTGCGGCGGTGCCCGTGGTCGGCAGGGCGTACTGCCTCCCGGCGGCCAGGTTGGACGTCGCCGCGAAGCCGGCCAGATAGGCGGCGCGGGCGCTGGCCACCGCGGCCCGCTCGTGGGTGCGGCGTGAGCCCATCTCGATGAGGGGCCGGCCGCCGGCCGCGCTGACCATCCGGGCCGCTGCGGCCGCGATCGCGCAGTCGTGGTTGAGCACCGACAGGACCAGCGTCTCCAGCACCACTGCCTCGGCGAACGTTCCCCTGACGCTGAGGATGGGTGATCCGGGAAAGAAGAGCTCACCCTCGGGGTAGCCGTCGACGTCGCCGGTGAAGCGGTAGTCGGCCAGGAACCCTGCGGAGGCGGGACTGACCACGCCCTGCTCGGACAGCCAGGCGAGATCGTCGGCCGGAAAGCCGAACCGGGCGATCTCCTCCAGCAGGCGGCCCGTGCCCGCGACCACGCCGTAGCGGCGGCCCTCGGGCAGCCGTCGGGCGAATACCTCGAAGACACATCGCCGGTTCGACGTCCCGTCGCGCAGGGCGGCGTCGAGCATGGTCAGCTCGTATCGGTCGGTCAGCAGCCCGGCGCTCAACTGGTCCGACGGTGCGCCGGGTCGGGTGGTGGCCGTCCCGGCGGCGCTCGGCACGGTCACGCCCCGCAGCCTATGGCCGGTCCGAACGCCGTCGACCGCCGGTCGGACCAGTTCTGCCCGGCCGCACGTCGTGTCACCATGACTGCATGGCGACCGATACCGACGTCGCGACGGTCGAGCCCGAGGTCGAGGAGGACGCCGAAACCGACCGCCCGTGGCAGACCGTCGTCTGGGACGACCCGATCAATCTCATGAGCTACGTAACCCATGTGTTCATGACGGTGTTCGGCTATCCCGAGCCGACCGCCACGCGGCTCATGCTGGCCGTGCACCAGGAGGGGCGGGCGGTTGTGTCCTCCGGGCCGCGCGAACGCATGGAGTTCGACACCGCCCGGCTGCACGGCTACGGCCTGTGGGCCACCGTGCAACGCGAATCGTGAAGCTGACCGGTTCCTCGGGCCGGGCCCGCGTGCGCTTCGATCCGGCCGAGACGCTGATCCTGGGCGCGCAACTGGACGAGTTGCTCGTCTCGCTGGACGAGATGGGACCGGGCGATCCGGTGTGGGAGCGGTTGTACCCGGCGGCCTTCGGCGACGCCGACGCCGCGGAGGAGTTCCGGGAGATGGTCGGGGAGGACCTCGACAACGCGCGCCGGGAGCGGGTGGGCGCCTGCCGCGCGGAGCTTGCCGCCGCGGCCGAACCGCCCACCCGCAGAGGCCGTGACATCGTGCTCGGTCCGGAGGAGCTGGAACGCTGGATCATGGCCCTCAACGACCTGCGCCTGGCCCTCGGAACCACGTTGGGGATCACCGCCGACGAGGACGGCTCCATCGATCCGGACGAACCGCTGGCCGGGCAGCGGGCGATCTATCACTGGCTGACCGCCGTCCAGGACGGTTTGGTCAGCGCCGCCCTGGCCTGACACTCGCGACCGCGCTCGCCTTGCGCGAGTAATCTCGGGCGTGTGTTGACCCTCGACCGGAGCATCCGCGACGCGATCGTCGCGCACGCCCGGCGGGACCATCCGGACGAGGCGTGCGGGGTGGTGGCCGGCCGGTCCGGCACCGACCGGGCCACCCGCCTGGTGGAGATGCTCAACGCCGAGCGGTCCCCGACGTTCTACCGCTTCGAACCGATGGAGCAGCTGGCGCTGTACCGCGAGATGGACGATCGGGACGAGGAGCCGGTGGTGGTCTACCACTCCCACACCGCGACCGAGGCCTACCCCTCGCGGACCGACGTCAACCTGGCCGGCGAGCCGGACGCCCACTACGTGCTTGTCTCCACCCGCGATCCCCACGCCACCGCCGACGACATCGAGTTCCGGTCGTTTCGCATCCGCGACGGGCTGGTGACCGAGGAGCCGGTCGAGATCGTCGCCGGTGAACCGGGCGACGCCGTCGCCGTGGACGCGGGTCACGGTGTCCAGGCCGGGCACTGTGCCGGGGTAGGTCATGGCTGAGGCCACGATCGAGCGGGTGCTGCTCGGCCACACCGCCTGCGACGTGGTCTACGACTGTCGCTGACCAGCGCCTGCCCTCGATCCGCCGCACCGGGACGATTTCGGCCGTCCGTGGGGTTGTAACCGGCGAACGAGGCGGCGCTCGGCGTCCCTTCTCAGTCCACTCGCATCCTCAGGAGCACCGCGGCCATGGCCATCGACGTCAAGATCCCCACGATCCTGCGCACCTACACCGCCGGGGCGAAGTCGGTGAGCGCCCAGGGCGACACCCTCGGCGCGCTCATCGACAACCTCGACTTGGATCACACCGGGCTCAAGGGCCGGCTGATCACCGATGAGGGCGGTCTGCACCGCTTCGTGAACGTCTACGTCAACGACGAGGACGTCCGCTTCACCGGTTCCCTCGACACGCAACTCAAGGACGGCGACGCGGTGACGATCCTGCCCGCGGTCGCCGGCGGCATCGCGTAATCATGGCTCGCTACGAATCCCTGCTCGAGGCCGTTGGTGACACCCCGCTGGTCGGGCTGCCGCGCCTGTCGCCGAAGTGGGACGACTCCACCGCCCACGTGCGCCTGTGGGCCAAGCTCGAGGACCGCAACCCGACCGGGTCGATCAAGGACCGGGCCGCGCTGGCCATGATCGCCGCGGCCGAACGGGACGGACGCCTGAGCCCGGGGGCCACGATTCTGGAGCCGACGTCGGGCAACACGGGTATCTCGCTGGCAATGATCGCGTCCCTGCGCGGCTACGGGCTGGTCTGCGTGATGCCGGAGAACACCTCGGCCGAGCGGCGTCAACTGCTGGAGATGTACGGCGCGCGCATCATCGCTTCGCCCGCGGCCGGGGGCAGCAACCAGGCGGTGGCCGTCGCCAAGCAGCTGGCCGCCGAGAACCCGGACTGGGTGATGCTCTACCAGTACGGCAACCCGGCCAACGCCCAAGCCCACTACGACACCACGGGCCCGGAGATCCTGCGCGACCTGCCCACCATCACCCATTTCGTGGCCGGCCTGGGCACCACCGGGACGCTGATGGGGACCGGACGCTATTTACGCGAGAAGGTGCCGGACGTGGCCGTGATCGCGGCCGAGCCCCGCTACGGCGAGCTGGTCTACGGCCTGCGCAACATCGACGAGGGCTTCGTGCCCGAGCTCTACGACGACACCGTGCTGACCTCGCGCTACTCGGTGCAGTCCTACGACGCGCTGCGCCGCACCCGCGAGCTCATCGCTGTCGAAGGCATCTTCGCCGGAATCTCCACCGGGGCGATCCTGCACGCCGCGCTGGCCGTGGCCGACCGCGCCGCCGCCGCGGGAGAACGGGCTGACATCGCCTTCGTCGTCTGCGACGGAGGCTGGAAGTATCTGTCGACCGGTGCCTACGAGGGCACGCTGCAACAGGCGTCGGCGAAGCTCGAGCACCAGCTCTGGGCCTGAGGCCGGCCGCGTTTTTTGACTCGGTCGGCCTGGACTTGGCGATCTTCATGCGTCTGGTGCGCCTGGGCGCACGTTGCGCATCCCGGTCGCCGCGCATCCCTCCGACCACCCCGGCGGGACGGGATGATGCCCACTGCCCTTACCGCGCGGTTACGGGCGTCACCGACCGGGCCGGGGGACGCGTCGTAGGCCTGAGACTTCACTAGTGGACATCCGCATCCGCCGGAGCGTGCCGCGGAAGGGTGCCCCGGATGTGGCTGGTTCCGTGCGGGCCGGTGTCATCGGCCTGGTGGCCACCGCGGCCGGCCTCGGCGCCGGCGAGGTAGCGGCAGCGTTCACCCGGCCGGAGGCGGCGCCCATCGTCGTAGTGGCCAACCGTTTCATCGCCGGGACGCCGGAGTGGCTCAAGCAGTTCGCCATCGGCCAATTCGGCACTTCGGACAAGGATGCATTGCGCATCGGCATCTACGCCGTGATCGCTGCGCTGGCCGTCGCGGTCGGCCTGCGGGCGGTCGAGCGCCTGCGCAACGGCCTGATCGGCGTCGCGCTCTTCACGCTGGTCGGCGCGCTGTGTGCCTTGACCACCAGTGCCCACCGCCCTTCGGACGTCGTGCCGACCCTTGTCGCCGGGACGGCGACCGCTGCCGCCGTATGGTTCCTCGTCCGCCGCTTGGCGTCCGAGCGGGGCGGGGTCGACGCACGATCCGTCGGACCAGGCACGGGACCCAGCGGAGTGGAACCCAGCGGAGTGGACCCCAGCGGACCGGACCGGCGCACCGTGCTGATCGTCGTCGGCCCCGTCGCGGCCGCGGCGGCCGGGCTGGCCTGGGGCGGTAGGAGCCTGCAGCACCGGCGCTTCGACGCCGCCCGCTCCCGCCACCGGGTGGTGCTGCCTGCGCCCGTCGAGCCGGAGCCGGCCGCCCTGCCGGCGCGCGCCGATCTCGGCCGCAGCCCGGTCCCGTTCGTCACCAGAAACGAAGACTTTTACCGCATTGACACGGCCTATGTGGTGCCGCAGATCGAGGCCGAGTCGTGGCAGCTGCGCATCACCGGAGCGGTGGAACGGCCGCTGACCCTGACGTTCGCCGACCTGTTGCGGCGGCCGCTAGTCGAACGCTGGATCACCCTGGTCTGCGTGTCGAACGAGGTGGGCGGTTACCTGACCGGAACCGCCCTGTGGCGCGGCGCCCGGCTGGCCCCTCTGTTGCGCGAAGCCGGTATCCGGCCCGGCGCCGACCAGCTGGTCTGCCGGTCGAAGGACGGGATGACGATCGGCACGCCGGTGGCCGCGGTCATGGACGGTCGCGACGCGCTGCTGGCGGTGGGCATGAACGGCGTGCCGCTGCCGTTGGCCCACGGGTTCCCGGTGCGGATGGTAGTGCCCGGGCTCTACGGGTACGTCTCGGCCTGCAAGTGGATCACCGAGATCGAGGTGACCACCTTCGCCGCCTACGACGCGTACTGGGTGCGCAACGGGTGGCTGGCGCAGGGGCCGATTCAGCTCGGCTCCCGCATCGACACCCCGGCCGGCGGGCGTCGGGTGCGGACCGGTGACACCGTGACGGTCGCCGGGGTGGCCTGGCATCAGCACGTCGGCGTCGCGCGGGTCGAGGTCCGCGTCGACGACGGCCCGTGGATGGGGGCCGACTTGGGCACCGTGCCGTCCAGCGACACCTGGCGGCAGTGGACCGTGCCCTGGCGAGTGGTCGAACGCGGCGCGCACACCGTCACCGTGCGGGCCGTAAGTGCGGACGGCGGCGTCCAGGACACCGCGATTCGCCGCCCCCTGCCCGGAGCGGCCAGCGGCCTGCACCGGATCACCGTCACCGCGACCTGAGGTGGCAGCCGCGAGCCGGATGCTTTCGCGCGGTGGACGCCGCTGGCCGTCGCTAGGCTCGGCGGTGTGAGTTCCTCGGCGTCGCCACCGGGCCGGTCCGGCCTCGGCCGCTTCCGGCTCGGCCGGTCGACCGACCCGCCGTCCGACGCGGCCGCGGCCCGCCGGCCGTTCCCGTCGCGGCCGGCATCCGCTCGGCCGGCATCGACTCGGCCGGGACCCACTCCACCGGCATCGTCTCGCCCGGGACCCACTCCACCGGCTACCGGCCGCACCGCGGCGCTGCGCCGGCGCTTCGACGTGGACACGTGGAGTGGCGCGCTGGCGGTCATGGTCGCCGTGGTCGCGCTGTTGTGGGTGGTCGAGATTGTCGACGCGGCCGGCGGCCACCGCCTCGATCGGTTCGGCTTGCGGCCGCGGCGCCTGGATGGGTTGGACGGCATTCTCACCATGCCGTTCCTGCACGGCGGGGGCGGCCACCTGCTGGCCAACACGTTCCCGCTGCTGGTCATCGGCTGGATGGTGCTGGTCAGTGGCCTCGGTCTCTTCCTGCGCGCCACGGCGATCATCATCGTGGCCGGCGGAATCGGCACCTGGCTCGTCGGTTCCACGGGCACGGTCATCGTCGGGGCCAGCGCAGTGATCTTCGGCTGGCTGGGCTACCTGCTCGCTCGGGCCTACTTCGCCCGCAAGGTGGGTTCGATCCTCGCCGCGGCCTTCGCGCTGTTCTTCTTCGGCGGCCTGTTCTCGGGGCTGCTGCCCACGGTCAGGGCCGACATCTCGTGGCAGGCCCACGTCTGCGGCTTCCTAGCCGGTGTGCTGGCCGGGTACCTGCTCCACCCGGCCAAGGGTTCGCCGCGCGCGCTGAAGCGGTCCGGCACCGGCGGACCGGACCCGATGAGCACCCAGCGGACCCGGCGGTGACGGGGGTCGACCGGCCGATCGGAGTGTTCGACTCGGGCGTCGGCGGTCTCACCGTGGCCCGCGCCGTGGCTGACCTGCTGCCGTCGGAATCGCTGCACTACCTCGGCGACACCGCCCACGGGCCGTACGGTCCGCTGCCGATCGCCGAGGTCCGCCGCCGGGCATTGGCCGCGATGGACACCTTGGTCGACAGTGGAATCAAGCTGCTCGTCATCGCCTGCAACAGTGCAAGTGCGGCCTGCCTGCGCGACGCCCGTGAGAGGTACGACGTCCCGGTGGTGGAGGTCATCCTGCCGGCGGTGCGGCGGGCCATGCGGGCCACCCGGACCAACCGGGTCGGGGTAATCGGTACCGCGGTGACCATCGCCAGTCGCTCCTACGACGACGCGTTCGCCGCCGCACCCGACGTCGTACTGACCGGCGCCGCCTGTCCGCGGTTCGTGGATTTCGTCGAACGCGGGGTCACCAGCGGCCGTCAATTGCTCGGCCTGGCCGAGTCCTACCTGGCCCCCGTCACCAGCGCCGATGTCGACACGCTGATCCTCGGCTGCACGCACTACCCACTGCTGTCGGGACTGATCCAGACCGTCGCCGGCCCGGATGTGCTGTTGGTGTCCAGTGCCGAGGAGACGGCCAAGGACGTGTACCGGGTCCTTGCCGCCGGTGACCGGTTGCGTGACCCCCAAGCATCGCCGCCACGACACCAGTTCCGCTCCACCGGCCCGGCCGAGCCGTTCGCTCGGCTGAGCCGCCGCTTCCTCGGCTCGGAGCTGGCCGACGCCGCGGCCCGCGACGAGCAGCGCCCGCTGTGCGCGTCGCCGGTGCTGGTCGACGCGCCCGCGGCCGGGCGCTGAGGGGCATCGAGCGGTGCGGCTGACGATCATCGGGTGCTCGGGCAGCGGCCCGTCCGCGGCCAGCTGCGCGTCGTGCTACCTGGTGGAAGAGGACGGGTTCGCCATAGTGGTCGACCTCGGCAGTGGCGCGCTGGTGCCCTTGCTCGGGCGGATGTCCGTGTCCGGCATCGGCGCCATCGCCCTGAGCCACCTGCACGCCGACCACTGCTTGGACATGGTGCCGCTGGCCGTCGCCCTGCACTACGGCCGGGAACGCCCGCCGCAGCCCATCCCGGTGCTGGCCCCGGCCGAGGCGCCGCGCCGGTTGGCGCAGGCAAATTATCCGGGCACGCCCGACTCGTTCTTCGCCGAACTGTTCGCCTTCACCGCGGTCGACGGCAGCACCGGATCGTCGCAGCTGGGGCCGTTCACCGTAACGACGGCGCGGATGGACCACCCGGTGCCGACGGTCGGCTACCGGATCACCGCCGGCGACCGGACGCTGGCCTACTCCGGCGACACCGGACCCACAGCCGCCCTGGTCGAACTGGCCCGCGACGCCGACACGCTGCTGTGCGAGGCGTCCTGGGCCGACGGTCCCGAGCAGCAATCGAACCTGCACCTGACCGCCGCGGCGGCCGCCGAGCACGCCACCGCGGCCGGGGTGGGTCGCCTGCTGATCACCCATGTGCCGGCTTGGGAGTCGAGCGAGCGCGCCGCCGCCGTCGCCGCCGAGGTCTTCCGCGGGCCGGTCGAGGCGGTCACCGCGGGCGCCCAGTACGAGATCTGATCGGAGCTCCGACGGCAGGTCCGCTTTCGGTAGTCGGAACGTTGGCCGCCGAGCGGCGCGACACGCCGGGCGGATTTTGCCCAGCGGCCAACCGTCAGCGTCACCTGCAGGAGGGGTCGGAGGCGGCGGCTAACCTTCCGGCCATGGCCACGCCGAGCAGCCGACCCAACGGCAGCCGACCCGACGGCAGCCGACCCGACGGACGGGCGCCCGACCAGCTGCGTCCGGTGACCTTCACCCGCAACTGGCAACTGCACGCCGAAGGCTCGGCGCTGGTCGAGTTCGGCAACACCAAGGTGCTGTGTGCGGCGTCGGTCACGCAGGGCGTTCCGCGCTGGCGCAAGGGCAGCGGCCTCGGGTGGGTGACGGCCGAGTACGCGATGCTTCCGCGGGCCACCAACACCCGCACCGACCGGGAGTCGGTCCGCGGGCGTATCGGCGGCCGCACGCACGAGATCTCCCGCCTTATCGGTCGCAGCCTGCGTGCCGCGATCGACCTGGGCGCGCTCGGGGAGAACTCGATCGCCATCGACTGCGACGTCCTGCAGGCCGACGGCGGAACGCGTACCGCGGCGATCACCGGCGCTTACGTCGCGCTGGCCGATGCAGTGGCCTGGCTGTCCGAGCAGGGATCGCTGGCCAAGCCCGACGCCCTGCGCGACTCGGTGGCCGCGGTGTCGGTCGGAATCATCGACGGTGAGCCGCGCCTGGACCTGATGTATGCCGAGGACGTGCGGGCCGAGACCGATATGAACGTCGTGTGCACCGGCAACGGCGACTTCGTCGAGGTGCAGGGAACCGCCGAGGGCGTTCCGTTCGACCGCGGTGAGCTCGACGCGCTGCTCGACCTGGCCGTTCAGGGCTGCCGCGAGCTGTGCGAGCGGCAGCAGGCCGCGCTGGGCTCATGAGCGTCTCGGTGCTGGTCGCCAGCCGCAACCCCAAGAAGCTGGCCGAGCTGCGCCGCATATTGGCTCCGCTGGTCGAGGTGGACGTCGTCGGCCTGGACGACGTCGAGCCGTATGAGGAGGTGCCCGAGTCCGGCGCCACCTTCGCCGACAACGCCCTGATCAAAGGGCGCGAGGGCTACCGGCACTCCAGTCTGCTGACCGTCGCCGACGACTCCGGCCTGTGCGTCGACGCCCTTAACCAGATGCCCGGCGTGCTGTCGGCCCGGTGGGCCGGCGCGGCGCGTAGTGACGACGCCAATGTCGACCTCGTCCTCGAACAACTGGCCGACGTGCCCGACGATCGCCTGGACGCGTCGTTCGTGTGCGCCGTCGCGGTGGTGGGCTCGACCGGCGAGCAGGTCGTGGAGGGCCGCATGACCGGTCACCTCATCCGTCAGCGGCGCGGTAGCGGCGGCTTCGGCTACGACCCGATCTTTGTCGCGGACGGCACCGACAGGACGAGTGCCGAGCTGAGCGTGGCCGAGAAGGACGCGATCAGCCACCGCGGACGGGCGCTGCGCGCGGCTGCCCCACTCATCGTGGCGGCCCTCGGGCGGCCGGCGATGACCGAGGCGGGAGGGCGCTCGGCAATGACCGAGGCCCGAGGCGGTCGGCAATGACCGCGGTCACCATCATCGGCACCGATCTGCCCGGCCGCCGGGTCGGCGGCCCGGGCGACGTGCACGTCGGCATCCAGCGCGGCAGCGACGTCGAGCAGCTCGTGCCCGCTGACGCTTCCCGAGCGGAGTTCGTGCTGGATGTCGCCCCACGAACCGCCAGGGACGGCCGCCTGGACTACGGAGGCCCCTACGTGCACGGCCCCATCGGGGACCGCTTCCTGTACCTGAGCTGGGGCGAGGTCGGCGGGGGCGGGCAGTTCGCGATGTTCCGCCGGGCCAAGGTGCGGCTGGGCACGGTGCCGGCCGAGATAGCCGCCGCGCTGGCCGAGGGTCACGCGGTGGTCGGCGAGCTGCGACTGACCGACGAGCGCGGTGGCCCGCTATGCGCATCCGTGCCGGCGACGTCGGTGGCGTGGTCGACGTCGTCCCGGTGAAGCTGACCTGCTCGGTGCGGCTGTGGTGAACCGCGGTTCCGCCGTGGCCAGGCCGCTCGGCCCCCTGTTCGAGCAGGTCTTCGGCGCGGTGCTGTTCGATCTGGACGGCACGCTCATCGACTCCACTCCGGCGGTGGACCGGTCCTGGGCGACGTGGGCGGCCGAGTTCGGACTCGAAGGTCATCCCGTGCTGGCGGTACACGGTCTGCCCGCGGGTGACAAGGTCCGCGCCATCGCCACGGCCGGGGACCTGCCCGCCGACCAGGTCGCCGCGGCGGTGGCGCGCATCACTGAGATCGAGTTGAGCGACATCGGCGGGGTGGTTGCCCTGCCCGGGGCGGTCGCGGCCCTGACTGCGGTGCTGGACGACCGGCTGGCCATCGTCACCTCCTGCACCGCCGCGCTGGCCGCGGTCCGACTAAGCGCGGCCGGGCTGAACGCGCCGGCGGTGCTGGTGACCGTGGACCAGCTCACCCACGGCAAGCCCGATCCCGAGGGATACCTGACCGCCGCCCGGCGCACCGGCCATCCTCCGTCGCGCTGCCTGGTGGTCGAGGACGCTCCCGGAGGGTTGGCCGCCGCCGCGGCCGCCGGCTGCAGAACCTTGGCGGTGACCACGACCACCGCCGCCGCGGACCTGCCCGCCGATGCCGTCGTCGGCACGCTGGCCGATATTGTCCTCACCGCCGACGCTCGGGGCATTCGCGTCGGCGCTGCCTAGACTCGGCGCGTGCCCGCCGACCGTGCCGACGACCGTGCGGCGCTGCGCCGGGTCGAGGCCGAGATCACCGGTCGGTGGGGCGAGGGCCGCATCGACCCCACCACCGAACGCATCCGCGCCCTGCTCGACCTGCTGGGCGAGCCGCAGCGGGCCTACCGCTCGATCCATCTGACCGGCACCAACGGCAAGACCAGCACCGCGCGCATGGTCGACGAACTGCTGCGGGCCACCGGCCTGCGCACCGGGCGCTACACGTCGCCGCACCTGTCGAGCATCACCGAACGGATCGTCATCGATGGGGTACCGATCTCGGAGCGGGCGTTCGTCGACACCTACGACGAGATCGCGCCCTACCTCGAACTGGTTGACGCTCGATCAGAGATCCGGCTGTCGTTCTTCGAGGTCGTCACCGCGATGGGCTTCGCCGCCTTCGCCGACGCCCCGGTGGACGTGGCCGTGGTCGAGGTCGGTATCGGCGGCACGTGGGACGCGACCAACCAGATCGATGCCGAGGTCGCGGTGATCACGCCGATCGGCCTCGACCACGCCGAGTTCCTCGGCACCGAACTGGCCGGCATCGCTGGGGAGAAGAGCGGCATCATCAAGCCCGGGGCCTCCGCCATACTTGCCGCGCAGGACGTCGCCGCGGCCGAGCCGCTGATGCGGCGGGTGGCCGAGGTCGGCGCCCAGGTGGCCCGGGAAGGGCTGGAGTTCGGCGTCATCGAGCGTCAGGTGGCCGTGGGCGGCCAGCAGCTGACCGTGCAGGGTTTGGGCGGCGTCTACGACGGGGTCTTTCTGCCGCTGTTCGGTGCGTATCAGGCGCAGAACGCGGCCCTCGCCCTCGCCGCGGTCGAGGCGTTCTTCGGCGCCGGGCGCGACACCGGGCCACTGGATGCTGAGGTGGTGCGGGCCGCCTTTGCCGCCGTGCGCTCGCCGGGTCGGCTGGAGATCGTCCGGTCCGCGCCGACGGTGCTCATCGACGCCACCCACAATCCCCACGGCATGGCCGCCACCGTCGCCGCCCTGGCCGACGGGTTCGACTTCCGCCGCCTGGTCGCGGTGGTCGGCGTGCTCGAGGGCAAGGACCTTTCCGGGATGCTGGAGCTGCTGGAACCAGCGGTGGACGAGATCGTGGCCACGGAGAGCTCATCACCCCGCGCGATCTCGGCCGACGACGTGGCCGCGGCCGCGGTCGAGCTTTTCGGCGCCGAGCGGGTGAGCGTCGAGCCGCGCCTCGACGACGCGATCGAGACGGCGATCCGGCTGGCCGAGGAGGACGCTGACACTGCGCTGAGCGGCGCCGGCGTCCTCGTCACCGGGTCGGTGGTCACCGCCGGCGAGGCGCGCATGCTGCTCACCGGGGCTGTGGTGTGAGCGTGCCCGCCGAACCGCCCCGCCATGCCGCCGCATCCAGCCCGGAAGCCGACCCGACTGATCCGACCGACCTGGTCGACCCGAGTGACTCGCGCGACCTAGCCGACCCGATCGATCCGACTGCGGCGGAGCGCGCCGAGGCCAACGAGGCGATCGAGAGCGTGGTGCAGGTTCGTCGCCAACGCGCGGACCGCGCCACCCGCGGAGTTCTGGCCGCTTTGCTCTGCCTCGAGGCGTTGGTCGTTCTGCTCCTGCCGCGCGCCATCGCCCAGACCAGCACAGGCCTTGACTCCACCAAGACGACGATCCTGATCGCGCTGGCAGTGCTACTGGTGGCTACCGGGTTCCTGCTGCGCCGGCCGTGGGGGATCGGCCTGGGATCGGCCCTGCAGGTGGCCGTCCTGGCCACCGCAGTGCTCGAGTCGGTGATGCTGGCCGTGGCCGCGGTGTTCATCGCGCTCTGGCTGTGGGTGCTGACCATGCGCCGTGACCTGGTCGGCGCGCCGGGCGGCTGGCGCATGCTCGTCTCCTGACTCGGCCGGCCACGCGGCCAGGCCCGACCCAACCTCGGCGGCCGCGCCGGGCGTAGGCGTTACGTGGATCTCCGGGGACGGGCGGTGGACGTGCTCACCGACGAGCCCGGCCTCGTCGCGCAGGGCGACTTCGCGCGGTGGGTGGGTCCGCACCTCGCCGTGCTGTCGGCGATCGCAGTGCGCGAGGTGGGCCGCAGCGACGGTGATGACCTGGTGCAGGAGACGCTCACCCGCGCCTGGCAGAAGCGCACGACTACCGCCCGGAGCGGGGAACGGCCCGGCCCTGGCTGGTGGCCATCCTGCTGGATCGGGCGCGACGGCACCGGGTCCGCCGGCCGTGGAGCCCACGGATCTGCGGGATCCCGCGCTGGAGGTCGGTAACTCGGAGATCCGCCTCGACGTCGAGCAGGCGGTGTCCGCCCTGCCCCGCCGTCAGCGCCAGGTCGTGACTCTGCACTACCTGGCCGACCTGCCGGTGAACGAGGTGGCCGCGGTCCTCGGCATCAGCCCCGGTTCGGTCAAGTCCTGCCTGCACGATGCCCGCACGACCCTGCGCACCACCCTGGAGCAGCGATGAACGACGAGGACCTGGATCACGAACTGCGCAGCTGGGCCGCCGTGGCCCTAGAACAGGCGCCGCCGGTCAGCGTTCCGGCGCCACCCGAACGCGGTGATCGACGCGCGCGGGTGCTGGCAATGGTGGCCGCCGCCGCGCTAGTCGTCGGTCTGACCGGCGTCGGGCTGCTCCTCGCCCGGAGCTCCGATCGCGCGTCTTCAGCCGATGGCCTTTCCTCCGGGCCGGTACCAACGGCCCCGGCCGGCTTCCTCCCGATCACCGTGCACGGGCTCACGATCAACGTCCCGGCGGCCTGGGCCGATGCCCATTCGGTGTGTGGGCCGATTACCAACGAAGTGCTGGTCCCATCGGACGCCCTCGTCCCCGCGTGCGGCGCATTGCGGCCGCCGGGCATCACCACGGTCGAGTTCCGCCGGTCAGCGAGTGTCTACCCGGAGAGCCGGCCAATGACTATCGACGGCCGCGGCGCCGAGCGGTGGGACGAGCTGGCGACCGGCGTTTACTCGACCACGATCGGCGTCCCGAGCCTCGTGGTGTCCGTGGTGATCAGCGCACCGACCCGGGCGGTGGTCGACCGACTGCTCGGCACGCTGCGAGTGACCGGCGTCGACACCAACGGTTGCCCAGCGCGGATCACCGGCTTCCAGGAACTGAAGACCGGAGCGCGTCGGCAACGTCCCGGAGCCGACCACGCGCTGATTCCGCCGACGCCGATCCGGCTCGTGGGCTGCCGGTTCCACGACGGCTGGCTGGAAGGCAGCTCCTACACCGTCCCCACTGAGTCTGCTGTTCTCACCCGCACTCTGAGCGCGCAACCCGGGGGCCTATCGGTGACGGCGCCACAGAAGTACGAGCCCGCGGGATGTGGCGCCGATGACCCACAAGACGCCGCCTCCTATCGCGTCGAGGCTCGCTACGAACAGGGGCCACCGGTTCTGGTCAATGTCCGCCTGGGCCGATGTGGTCGGCTCGGGGCGTCAAACGGCAGTGTCACGATCCAACGCACCGACGCGCTCATCCGCGCGCTCACTGCGCTCTTCCCGGTGGTGGCGGCGTCTGGGCCGTACGCACCAGTGCGCCCGGCTTAGCCGGCCCGGGCCGGTTAGGCTCTCGGCCGTGACTGCGCCGGCGACCGACGAACGCACGCTCATTCTGGTCAAGCCCGACGGAGTGCGGCGGGGGTTGGCCGGGCAGATCCTGGCCCGAGTCGAGGACAAGGGCTACGAGCTGGTGGCAGTGGACCTGCGGGTCCCGACGACCGAGCTGCTGACCCAGCACTACGCCGAGCACGAGCGCAAGCCCTTCTACGCTCCGCTGGTCGAGTTCATGTCCTCCGGCCCGGTGCTCGCCGTCGTGGTCCGCGGCCAGCGGGTGATCGAAGGCTTCCGTGCCCTGGCCGGCGCCACCGATCCCACGGCGGCCCTGCCCGGCACCATCCGCGGCGACCTGGGTCGCGACTGGGGCCTGCCCGTCCAGCAGAACCTCGTGCACGGATCGGACTCGCCGCAGTCGGCCGAACGTGAGATCGCGCTCTGGTTCCCTCATCTGTAGCTCCGATCAGCCCGGCGGCCTTGATCTGTTAGAACCACAACGCCCGGTGCTGATGGGTTTTGTGGTGGGATCGATCGGTGGCTCGCTTCGTCGCATTTCTGCGGGCCGTGAACGTCGGCCGGCGCACGGTGGCCATGGCCAGTGCCCGCCAGGTGCTGGAGCAGCTGGATCTGACCGACGTGTCGAGTTTCGTCAACAGCGGCAATCTGCTGTTCACTGCTTCCGGCTCGGCGCGTGCCCACGAGGCGGAGATCCGCGTCGCGCTCGAGGGCGAGTTCGGCTTCGAGATCACCACGTTCGTGCGCACGGCCGCGCAGGTACGTGCCCTGGCCACGGAGCAACCCTTCGGCCCTGTCGCCGTCGGGCACACTCACTTCGCGCTGTTGCCACTGACCCCGCTGAGCACGACGGAGAAGCGGACGGTGGAGGCGCTGTCCAACCCGCACGACGAGGTGGTGGTGGTCGGCCGCGACGTGCACTGGTTGATCCGGTCGAAGTCGACCGAGACCACGCTGGGACCGACGCGGTGGGCGCAGGCCATGCCGGGCAATCCGACGACGGCGCGCAACACCACGATGCTGGCTCGCCTGTCGGCCAAGCTGTAGTCCGACGTGCGACGTGTGGGCGCGTCGATCTGGCCGCGTTGCCGGCACCGGCCTGGCGCGTGACCATGGAGGCATGAGCGGTGACCGCGAGCGCCGCCGTGGCCGTGATGCGGCGGACGGATATCCGGACGTCGAGCTGGTACCTGCCACCTCGTTCGAGGACGAGCTTGAGCCACTGCCTCCGCGGCGCCCCGTTCCGCGGGCGTGGTGGGTGGCGTTGGCGGCGGCGGGCGCGGTGCTGGTGGCAGTGCTGGCCTATCAGTCGCGGACCCGGGACGCGGCCACGACACCGGCGCCGAGCCGCTCGTCGGCCGCGGTGGCGGATTCACCGCGGGCCGGTTCCACTCCCACACTGGCGATTCCCCGCGGCGCGGTGACCGTGACCCAGCTGGGCCGTCCGGTCGTTCCGGCGGTCCCGGGAACCGACCTGTTCGCTCGCGGGCCGTCGGCGCTGGTGCGGGTGGAACTGGCCACCGGCCGGATCACGCGGACCCCCTTGCCGTCGCTGTCCAGCGACGGCCCGGTCTCCCTCCTGGTCGGACCGGACCGAGCGATCATCCGCCCGCTCGACTTCGTACCCGGGTACGTGGTCCCCGACGGCCGCGCACCCCGCACGCTGGACGTGGTCGCCCTGAGCAGTGGCCAGGTGTTCGCCGGACCCGATGCCCGCCACATGTGGGTGCCCACGCTGGACGGAGCCCGCATGCGCCTCGTTGACCTGGACGGCCGGGCCTCTGGTCCCGTGCTGCAGGCGCCGGTCTTCGGTTCCCGCCCGGACGGCGACGGCTACCTGGCCTACGCCGACACCAGCGGCGTGTATGACGCTCGGCCGGAGGGCTCTCGGCGGATCACCACCGGAGAACTACAGGCGGTCGGGCCGACCGGCTGGCTGGTCGCCGAGTGCGATGTCCGACACCGGTGCGGCAGCGTCCTGATCGATCGGGTCACCGGCCACCGGCGAGCCCTCGGGCCCCGCCGGGGCGCATCGGACCCGACCGGCGTCCTCTCCGCCGACGCATCCACGGCCGCGCTGATCGAAGTCAACCGCGGGCCCACCCCGCGCCTGATTCTGATCGATCTGCGGTCCGGACACGCCCGGAGCGTTGGCATGACCCTCGCGCAGAACTCGTTGGCCCGTGACCTGGTCTGGTCACCGGACGGCCGATTCCTCTTCACCGTCGATGGCGGTGGTCGAATAGTGGTCGTCGACCGGACGGGGCACGTGGGGCGGCTGCCGGTAACTCTGCCGCCGGTCACCCAGTTGGCGCTTCGCGCACCCGCACGCTGAAACGCCGCTACAACCGGGCGTGAGCGAGGGACGGGCGTGAGCGAGGGTCGGCCGAGCCTCAGTCCTCGGGGGCGTAGAAGGCGGGCCGGTCGGGGTCCTCGTCAGCGTCGCTCGACTGCGCGCCGGGCGTCTGGATGTCGGACGGCAAGGGGGCGTCATCCTCCGCCGCGTTGACCATTCGCGGGGAGTCCTCCACCGCCACGAGCGGTTCGGTGCTGTTCGGTTCCTGCAGGGCGGACAGCAGCCGGCGCTCGTCATCGCCTAGCGGTGGCTCAGGCAGGTGCTCACCCGGCGCGCCGGTGTCACTGCCGGTGGCCATGCCGACCGACACCTCGGGCGTCGCGGGGTTCTGGTCATCGGTCACCGCGCCTCCTGGGCAGAAGGCGACGGCCGGTGCCGTCGCGGTCCTCCGAGCGTGAGGCCCACGACCGACCATGACCGACCTTCGCACGACACCGTCCGCGCCGCATCCGTCCCACTGGTAACGCGCGTCGCAACCGAGAAGCGGTCCCGGCCGCCCATACGATCGCCGGCGAGGCCTGCGCTCGCGGACGCGCCGGCGTCGTCCTCCCTTCGGCAAAGGATGTCGGTCGTGGCCTTCCCCGCCTTGTCGCTCGCCGGCGGAGACCTGCTGGGCGGGGACCTGGCCGTCGACCTGGGCACGGCCAACACCCTGGTCTACGCGCGCGGGCGCGGGATCCTGGTCAACGAGCCGTCGGTCGTCGCCGTCGACACCACCACCGACGCGGTAGTGGCCGTCGGCGCACAGGCCCGTTCGATGATTGGACGCACGCCCGGCCACATCCGCGTGGTGCGCCCGCTCCAGCACGGCGTCATCGCCGATTACGAGGTCACGGCCGAGATGCTGCGCTACTTCGTGCGCACGGCGATGGGCCGGCGACGGTTCAGCGGGCCGCGGGTGGTGATCGGCGTGCCCTCGGGCATCACCGGGGTCGAGCAGCGGGCGGTCAGCGAGTCGGTGTACGCCGCGGGTGCGCGACGGGTCCACATCATCCCCGAGCCGATGGCGGCAGCGATCGGCGCCGGGCTGCCGGTCAGTCAGGCCGCCGGCTCGCTCATCGTCGACATCGGCGGCGGAACAACCGAGGTTGCGGTGATCGCCCTCGGCGGGATCGTGGCCAGCACGAGCCTGCGGGTGGCCGGCGACGCCCTGGACCGCGCGATCGTCGACCACGTCCGTACGTACTTCGCGCTGCTGATCGGCGAGCGAACGGCCGAGGAACTCAAGATTTCCATCGGCACGGCGTATCCGGTGTCCGCTCCGCTGCGGGCCGAGATCCGGGGCCGGGATATCGGCACCGGCATGCCCCGCAACGTCACCATCGGCGTGGAGGAACTGCGCCGGGCCATGGAAGAACCGTTGACGGCGATCGTGGCCGCGGTCCGCGCCACCCTCGACCGCTGCCCGCCGGAGTTGGCCGGTGACCTGGTCACCCGCGGCGTGGTGCTCACCGGCGGGGGAGCCTTGCTGCGGGGTCTGGCCGCCCGCGTGCAGCACGAGATCGGCATCCCGGTGCTGGTCGCCGATCGTCCGCTGCACTCGGTGGTGCTCGGCACCGGCACCGTGGTCGAACACTTCGAGCGGCTGCAGCGGGTCGTCGTCGACGGGCCGCGTCGGTAGGCCGCCGCCTCGTGCGACAGCTGACCGGACGACAACGCCGCGCGGCCCTGGCGCTGGCCGTCCTCGCCGTTGCCTTCTGCACTCTCGACGTGGTCGCCGGTCGCTTCGACGGCGCCCGCGGTGGTGTGCAGGGAGTTCTCGGCGCCCTCTACCGAGGCACCGACCCGGTGCTCGGCCCGGCTCGACGGTGGGTGCAGGGCCTGCCCGGCGCCGGCCGGGACGCGGACACCATCGCCTCATTACGCGCCCAGGTGGCCGGTCTGCAGCGCGCGCAGACCGACACCGCCGCCGAGCGGGCCACGCGGGCCGCACTGTCCCGACTGCAGCTGCAGGCCAGCCGCGGGGGCTACGCGGTCCTCCCCGCCCGGGTCACGGCCATCGGCCCGGCCGGCGGTTTCGACTGGACAGTGGTGCTCGACGCCGGCTCGGCCGACGGGATACGGATCGGGCAGACCGTCATCTCCGGTCCGGCGGTGGTCGGCCGGGTAGTCCGGGTCTCGGCCAGCAGCGCGACCGTCCTGCTGCTGGCCGACGCCCGTTCCGGCATCGGGGCGCGCGACCGGGCGACCGGCGAACTGGGCACGGTGACCGGCTCCGGCCCGCGGCACCTGACCTGGGCACCGCTCGATCCGGCCGCGCGCATCCGGACCGGTGCCACGTTGGTCACCGGCCCGGCCGGCTCCACGAGTTATGTGCCGGGGCTGATGGTGGGAACGGTTGACTCGGTCTCGACGACGCCCGGCGGCGGCACCGTGGCCCGGGTGGAACCGGCGGTGAAGGCCAGCAGGCTGGACGTCCTCGGGGTCATCCGCCCGAACCGGACCGGTCCGCCCCGGCCCGCGCTGACGCCCGGACCGGGCAACCGGCCCGGCGGCTACTGGAACCCTGCCAGCTCCTCCGTCCTCGGGAGCACGAGGTGATCCTGCGCCCGATCGCCGGGCTGGCCGCGATCGTGACTGTGCTCCTCCTGCAGGCCACCGTGATCGGCCCGCTCACTGTGCCGCTGCCGGTCAGCCTGCCGGCCGTCCTGGTCGCTGCGGTCGGCCTACGGGCCGGGCCGGCCGCGGGAATCGGTTTCGGATTCAGCGCCGGGTTCCTCGGCGATCTGGGTAGCGACCACCCGGCTGGGGTGCTGGCCCTGGTCTGGCTCGGTGTCGGGCTGACCGCGGGCGTGCTCGGCGGGCTGGTAACCCCCGTCGAACTCGCGACGCCGGTCGGGCGGCGACACATCAGCCGGCGGAGCGCGCGTGGGCATCGCTCCCGTTCACGAGTCGACGGGCTGTTTGCCCTGCGGCCGCAGGCCTCGCTGGCCGGCGCTCTGGCCGGCCTGGCCGCGCCGGCGGCCGCGCTGGTCCTGACCGTGACCGGTACGGCTGCCGACACGTGGCTCTACACCGCGGTACGCAGTGCGCCGGCGGCGCTGCTCGACGCCGTCCTGGCCCTGGCCGTCGTGCCGGCGGTCGGGGCCGTGCTCGACGCCACCGGCCGTGGGCGGGCTGGGACCGGTCCGGCGCCGGCTCCGCACCGGCCCGGTGCGACGACCACCGACCTCGTCCGCACGTGGTGACCCGCCCCCAGCCCGGCCGGTCGGGCGCGCAACGGCGACTGGTCGTCGTCGAGGTGCTGGTGTTGTCCCTGGTTGCCACGCTGCTCGGCCGGCTGGCCTACGTCCAGCTGTTCGACCCGCATCCGCCGGTGCAGACCGCCGGGCGCCTGCACGAGGGGCGCATCGTCCTGCCCGCCGTGCGGGGGCGGATCCTCGACGCGCGGGGCCGCCCGCTGGTCACCAACCGGGTGACCCGCGTCCTGACCGTCAATCGCGCGGTCCTGCTCAGCGAGCCCGACGACGGGCTGGGCGTCCTGACCCGCCTGGCCGGCCTGCTGCACACCACCCCGGCCGACCTGCGCCAGGAGATCACCCCGTGCGGCGTCGACGTGCCGTCACCGTGCTGGACCGGCCAGCCGTACCAGCCGGTGCCCGTGGCCACCGACGTCCCCGATGCCGCCGTGCTGCAGATCACCGAGCACGCCGAGGACTTCCCCGGCGCGGCGGTGGGCACCCGCACCGTGCGTGAGTACCCCCACGGCACCCTGGCCGCGCACGTTCTGGGCTACACCGGTCAGGTCAGCGCGGCCGACAAGGTGCGCAGCCCAGGCCTCAGCGACGAGGACACCATCGGGCGTAGCGGCCTGGAAGAGTTCTACGACGGCGCTCTTCGCGGCCGCGACGGCTACCAGGTGGTCGACCTCGATGCGCGCGGCGAGGCGGTCGGCGAGGGCCGGACCGTCGCCTCGGTGGCTGGGCTCGACGTGGTCACCAGCATCGACGCCGATGTGCAGCGGCTGGCCGAGACGTCGCTGCGTTCGCAGATCCAGACGGTTCGGGCCCGGGGCAAGGCGGCCACGAGCGGGGCGGTCGTCGTGATGGACCCTCGCGACGGACGGATGCTCGCGGCGGCCAGCTATCCGACCTACGAGCCGCACGTGTTCGTCGGGGGCATCTCGGTGGCCGACTACCGCCGGCTCACCGCCGCCTCGGCCCACGATCCGCTGGTCTCGCGCGCTGTGGCCGGACAGTTCGCGCCCGGATCGACATTCAAACTGATCAGCGCCTCGGCCGACGTCATGAACAGACGGGCCAAGCTCGGGTCGTACTTCAGCTGCCCGGGCGCGCTGGACGTCGACGGCCGGATCAAGACCAATTTCGACTCCGAGGCCATTCCCGGGCCGGTCGACCTGAAGCTGGCGCTGCAGTACTCGTGCGACACGTGGTTCTACCGCTTCGCCGTGCAGGAGTACTACGCCGACCAGAAGCGGGTCGACACCGGTCGGGCACCGGCCGAGGACCTGCAGCACATGGCCGCGGCGTTCGGGGTTGGCACCTCACCCGGCGCCGACCTGCCGGCCGACGAGCAGGCCAGCGGCTCCTACGCCGACCGCGAGACCCGCCAGCGCCGCTGGGTGACCAACCGGGCCACCTACTGCGCCGACGCCCGCCGCGGCTTTCCGCAGGAGAGCAACCCGGCGCTGCGGCAATACCTGACCCGGCTGGCCGCCGAAAACTGCACCGACGGCTGGCGCTACCGGGCCGGTGACAACGCCGACATGGCCATCGGGCAGGGCGAGACGACGATGTCGCCGCTGCAGTTGGCCGTGGCCTATTCGGCGCTGGTCAACGGTGGCACGGTGTGGCGGCCGACGTTCGGCTGGGCCGAGTCCGATGCGTCCGGCCACGTGGTGCGGACCGTGACCCCGGCGGTCAAGAACCGAGTCCCGGTGCGCCCGGCCGTGCTGTCCTATATCGCCTCCGCGCTGCACTTCACCGACGACCACCAGGTCTCGGGCGCGATCGCATTCGACGGTTCGCCGATCAAGACCCGCATCAGCGGCAAGACCGGCACGGCCGAGGTCGAGGGCAAGGACGACACCTCGTGGTTCGCCAGCTGGGGCCCGACCGATCGTCTGGACTCTTCGCGCGAGCGCTCATCGGAGGCGGCGAAATTCGTCGTCGTCGGGATGGTCGAGCAGGCGGGCACCGGGCGGACGGCGGCCGCGCCTATGGTGCGCTCGGTGTGGGAAGGGCTGCTCGGCGCGCACGGACGGCCCACGCTGCCCGGGGCGGCTCCGGCCACGACCCTGCCGCGCACGACGGGATCGCGATGACCCTCCAACTGGTGCCGCCGCCCCCGCCCCCGTGGCCGGACCCGATCGGTCAGACGCCGTTGCGGTCCTGGCGCCGCTCCGCATCCGGCCGGTCCGGCACCGATCCGTGGCTGACCGGCGCGGCTCTGGCCCTGGCTCTGGTCGGCGCGGTGCTGATCTACTCGGCCACGCGGTCCGGCCAGGCCGGGGGCTCGTCGTCGCGGGCGTATCTGTACCGCCACCTGGCCAACGTCGCGCTCGCCGTCGGGCTCGGCGGCCTGGCCGCGCGGGCCGACTCGCTCCGGCTGCGACTGCTGGGGCCGACGCTGTACGGAGCCGGAATTCTGGGGCTCATCGCGGTCGCGCTGTTCGGAGCCACGATCAACGGTGCACACGCGTGGCTGCAGCTTCCGGGCGGCCTGCAGGTGCAGCCGGCCGAGTTCGCCAAGCTGGGCGTAATCGTCGGCCTGGCCGTGTGGTTCGCCGACCGCACCGTAAACCGAGCGCTCGACGGACCTCCAACAGCGCTCGACGTCGGCGTAGCGCTGGCCGGGTGTGCGGTGCCGCTGGCGTTGATCATGACCCAGCCCGATCTGGGCTCGGCGATGGTGGTGGCGGTGGCGGCGTTCGGCGTGCTGCTGGCCGCCGGCGTCCGCGCCCGCTGGTTGATCGGGCTGATGGTGCTGGCCGTTCTCATCGCCGTCCTGAGCGTCCGGGCCGGCCTGCTCGCCGACTACCAACTGGCCCGCTTCACCTCCTTCACCGACCCCGGGCGTGACGTGCAGGGCGTGGCCTACAACGTCCATCAGGCTCGGATCGCCGTGGCCAACGGCGGCCTGCTCGGACGCGGGCTGTTCGCCGGGCCGCAGACCGCGGGCGGCTACGTGCCGGAGCAGCAGACCGACTTCGTGTTCAGTGCGGCCGGCGAGCAGTTCGGGTTCCTGGGTTCCCTCGTCCTCGTGCTGTTGTTCGCGCTGCTGCTGTGGCGGGCGTTGCGCATCGCCGCATCGGCCGAGGTCAGCGGGCGGCTGGTCGCGGTGGGCGTCGTCTGCTGGTTCGCGGCCCAGGTGTTCGAGAACATCGGCATGAACGTCGGACTGACTCCGGTCACCGGGCTGCCACTGCCGTTCGTGTCCTACGGCGGGTCGTCGATGTTCGCCGCAGCCGTGGCCGTCGGCCTGCTGCAGGCTGCCGGTCGTGCGACTGTCCGCTAGCCCGGCCCGTCCGCTACGGTCGCGCTGACATCACGACAGGGCACGACGTCCGCGCCGTCAGGCGGGGAAGGCGGAAACGCGCGTGGCGTACGAGGTCCAGGGGGTCATCGCCCGCGCGAAGGGTCAGCCGGTCTCGCTGGAGACCGTCCTCGTGCCCGATCCCGGGCCCGGCGAGGCGCTGGTCCAGGTCCAGGCCTGCGGGGTGTGCCACACCGATCTGCACTACCGCGACGGCGGCATCAACGACGACTTCCCGTTCCTGCTCGGCCACGAGGCGGCCGGCGTGGTCGAGGCGGTCGGCGATGACGTCAGCGCAGTGGCGCCCGGTGACTTCGTCATCCTCAACTGGCGAGCGGTGTGCGGAACCTGTCGGGCCTGCCGGCGCGGCCGGCCCTGGTACTGCTTCGCCACTCTCAACGCCACGCAGAGGATGACCCTGGCCGACGGCACCGAACTGGCGCCGGCCCTCGGCATCGGCGCGTTCGCCGAGAAGACCCTCGTCGCGGCCGGTCAGTGCACCAAGGTCGACCCGCAGGCGTCGCCGGCCGCCGCCGGTCTGCTCGGGTGCGGCGTGATGGCCGGCCTCGGCGCGGCGATGAACACCGGCAACGTCGGGCGGGGCGACTCCGTGGCGGTGATCGGCTGCGGCGGGGTTGGCAACGCCGCGATCGCGGGCGCGCGACTGGCCGGGGCGAGCACGATCATCGGGGTCGACGTCGACGCCCGCAAGCTGGAGTGGGCCCGGAAGCTCGGCGCCACCGACGTGGTGAACGCCGCCAATGACGATCCGGTGGAGGCCATCCGCGCGGCGACCGGAGGCTTCGGGGCCGACGTGGTCATCGACGCGGTAGGCCGGCCGGAGACCTGGACCCAGGCCTTCTACGCCCGAGACCTGGCCGGCACCGTGGTGCTGGTCGGCGTTCCGACGCCACAGATGACGGTGGAGCTGCCGTTGCTCGACGTGTTCGGCCGCGGCGGCGCGCTCAAGTCGTCGTGGTACGGCGACTGCCTGCCCGAGCGCGACTTCCCGGTCCTGATCGACCTGTACCGGCAGGGGCGCCTGGATCTCGACGCGTTCGTCTCGGAGACGATCGGCCTGGGTGATGTCGAGGCCGCGTTCACCCGTATGAACAACGGCGACGTTCTGCGTTCGGTCGTGGTCGTATGAGCGCCCGGGTCCCGGCGGCGGCGTCGCAATGAGTGGTGCGGTGCGGGTCGACCGGGTGGTCACGTCGGGGACGTTCTCCCTCGACGGTGCGACGTGGCAGGTCGACAACAACGTCTGGCTGGTCGGCGACGACGACGAGGTGCTGGTGATCGACGCCGCCCACTCGGCCGCGCCGATCACGGCTGCCATCGGTCACCGCCGGGTGGCCGCCATCGCCTGCACGCATGGCCACGACGACCACATCGGCGTCGCTCCGCTGTTGTCCGTTCTCACCGGAGCGCCGGTGCTGTTGCACCCGGGGGACGACATGCTGTGGCAGGCGTTGTACGGCGACCGACCCCACAGTGAGTTGGCCGACGGGCAAATCTTCTACGTCGGCGGCGTGGCGGTGCGCGTGCTGCATACCCCCGGGCACTCACCCGGCGGAGTGTGCTTTCTGGTGCCGGAGCTGGAGACCGTGTTCTCCGGCGACACCCTGTTCAAGGGCGGCCCCGGCGCCACCGGCCGCTCGTACAGCGATTTCCCGACGATCATCACGTCGATCCGTGATCGGCTGCTGACTCTGCCCGGTCGGACCGTGGTGCGTACCGGGCACGGCGAGGACACGTCGGTCGGCGGCGAGGCGATCTCGCTGCAGGACTGGATCCGCCGCGGTTACTGAGCAGCCTCCAGCGACTGGTGGGTGGCCATGACGCTGTCGCCGGCAGCCGGCGTCTCGTCGACCGGCTGGTGCTCGGCCAGTAGCCACGACGGCCGGCGGAACGGCCGCAGGGCCGGTAAATCCCGCCGGGCGTCAGGCGACGCAGCCGGACCACCGCGTAGATGCCGCCGGTCTGCGGGAACGTCGAGTCCATCTCCGCCGACGCCATGGCCGTCGGCACCAGGAACCGCAGGACCGCGCCGAGGATGAGGGCGATGGCCGCAGGCCGGACGTGGCCAGCTGCGGACTCTTCGAACTCGGCGCCCGGTCGGGTGCGCCAACGACAACCTGTCAGGTACCGCGGCGCGGGTCCGGCCGGATGAGCAGCCAGGGCCTCACAGTTCGGGCGATTCGGGCGCCGCTGAGCGGAATGGATGTTGCCGAGCCGGCATCAAGGCGCAGACCGTAGCCTGGAGCACCGTGAGTACCCCGGCGTCGTTGTTCGCGCGGCTCGAGCCCCTACTACCGCGGGTGAGCAAGCCGATCCAGTACGTCGGTGGTGAGCTCAACTCCCGCGCCAAGGCCTGGGACTCGGTGCCGGTGCATTGGGCGCTGATGTATCCCGATGCCTACGAGGTCGGGCTGCCGAATCAGGGCGTGCAGATCCTCTACGAGGTGATCAACGAACGCCCGGACGCCCTGGCCGAGCGGACCTACGCGGTCTGGCCGGACCTCGAGGGACTGATGCGCGAGCACGGCATCGGCCAATTCACGGTGGACAGCCATCGGCCGGTGGCGGCCTTCGATCTGCTCGGTGTCTCCTTCGCCACCGAACTGGGCTACACCAACCTGCTCACCGCGCTGGACCTGGCCGGCGTTCCCTTGCACGCGAGTGACCGCAACGAATCGCATCCAGTCGTGGTGGCCGGCGGGCATGCGGCGTTCAACCCCGAGCCGGTCGCCGACTTCATCGACTGCGCCGTCCTTGGCGACGGCGAGCAGATCGTCGGGACGATCACCGGCATCGTCGCCGCGCACAAGGCGGCCGGCTCGCCGGGCGGCCGCGCGCAGCTACTGCGTCTCTTGGCAGCCACCGGCGGCGTGTACGTGCCGGCGCTGTACGCGGTGAGCTACCTGCCCGACGGACGCATCGCCGCCGTGACGCCGGTCGAGCCGGGAGTCCCCGAGCGGGTCAGCAAGCACACCGTGATGGACCTCGACGCCTGGCCCTACCCGAAGACACCGCTGGTGCCGCTGGCCGAGTCGGTGCACGAGCGGATGAGCGTGGAGATCTTCCGCGGTTGCACGCGTGGCTGCCGCTTCTGCCAGGCCGGCATGATCACCCGGCCCGTGCGCGAGCGCTCGATCGAGGGCATCGGGGAGATGGTGCGCAACGGCCTAGCTGCCACCGGCTTCGACGAGGTCGGGCTGCTGTCGCTGTCCAGCGCCGACCACTCCGAGATCGCCCCGCTGGCCAAGCAACTGGCCGACCGCTACGAGGACTCGAAGGTGTCGCTGTCCCTGCCGTCGACCCGCGTGGACGCCTTCAACATCGACCTGGCCAACGAGTTCAGCCGCAACGGCCGCCGCTCGGGCCTCACCTTCGCGCCCGAAGGCGGGTCGGAGCGGCTTCGCCGGGTGATCAACAAGATGGTGTCCAAGGAGGACCTCATCCGCACGGTCACCGCCGCCTATTCGCAGGGCTGGCGTCAGGTGAAGCTGTACTTCATGTGCGGCCTGCCGACGGAGACCGACGAGGACGTGCTCGAGATCGCCGAGATGGCCCACGACGTTATCCGGGCCGGCCGCGCGGCCACGGGCTCCAAGGACATCCGCTGCACGGTGTCGATCGGCGGGTTCGTGCCCAAGCCCCACACCCCGTTCCAGTGGGCCGCCCAGACCGACCCGGCCACCGTCGACGACCGGCTGCGCAAGCTGCGGGCGGCGATCAACTCCGATCGCAGCCTCGGGCGCAACGTCGGCATGCGCTACCACGACGGTGAGCCGTCGCTCGTCGAAGGCCTGCTCTCCCGCGGCGATCGTCGGGTCGGCGCGGTGATCGAGGCGGTGTGGCGCTCCGGCGGTCGGTTCGACGGCTGGAGCGAGCACTTCTCCTTTACCCGCTGGATGGCGGCGGCCGAGGCCGTGCTCTCGCCCCGAGGGGTCGACGTCGACTGGTTCACCACGCGGGAACGCTTCGAAGACGAGGTTCTGCCCTGGGATCACCTTGACTCGGGCCTGGACAAGACCTGGCTGTGGGACGACTGGCAGGACGCGCTCACCGGCTTCGAGCAGGATGACTGCCGCTGGACGCCGTGCTTCGACTGCGGGGTGTGCCCGACCATGGGCACCGACATACAGGTCGGCCCGACCGGCCGCTCCCTGCTGCCGTTGGCCGCGAAGGCGCCGGTCAGTTAGTCGCACCAAGCCGGAAAAGCTCGAGTCGGAGGTGGCAACGAGGCAGACGGTGCTGTCCACCGGCGCGAATCATGACGTAAAAGGTGTGGTGGCGGTTCGGGCCGTCGTAGCGCAAACAGCAGGACGGCTTGCTGCCCACGGTGCGCATAGTGGCTCCCGACGTGCTCGCGCTGCAGGAGACCTGGGGCACGGACACGACGTCGCAGGCCCAGGAGTTCGCCGATCAGCTCGGCATGGTCGCCGCGTTCGTCGCCCCGCCCTACCCGCCGTCGCCGGATCCCGTCGAGACCACGGACCGCGCCGGAATCGATGTGGGAATCGGCCTGCTGAGCCGGTGGCCGATCGTCCGCATCCAACACGTGCAGATGCCGGCCCGTCATCGCACACCCGCTCCGGTCGCGAATGATCGCCGCGCTCGACCATCCAGCGCGCCGATGCACCTGGTTATCGCCTGCCTTAAGTGGGAACCCGCCTACAACGACGACACGATCGCCCAAGCACGGTCCCTGGTCGACCTGGCCACCGACCCGGCCCACGAATGGACCCGCGCCCGTCATCGTCTGCGGCGATCTCAACGCGGCCCCGGACAATCCCGTGCTGCGTCCCCTGTGAGATGCACCTGGCACGGGCAGTACCGCTGCGAACGGTGCCACTTATCTCCGTTCGAGCAGTGCTCGACGTCGTTCGGGTTGGCGGTGTCTCCCCCCTTCACCGAAACCTCCGAGGGCGTTACGCTGCGGCCACCGGCTGGACTCACGGAACCGGATTCCATCTTTGGAGGACCGATGCTTCGACGGTTTGCGGTACTGGCAGCTGCTGGGGCGTCGGTGATGGCCTTGGCGGTTCCGAGCGCAGGCGCACAGGCGGCCGGTGAGGCGCTGGTGACGACGGGGAGCCCGACTGGGCCGTTCTCGCAGAACAAGCAGAACGAGCCGGCGGTCGCCGTCGATGCGGCGCATCCGAATGTGCTCGTGGCCGGCAGTAACGACGAGATCGACATGGAAGCGTGCAACGCGGGAAATGACACGACGTGTCCGTTCACGCCGGGTGTCGGGGTGTCCGGTGTGTACTTCTCGACCAACAGCGGCCACAGCTGGACCCAGCCGACCTACACGGGATTGACCGCCCGCAACTGCCTGGGAGCGGTCGGCAACACAGACCCCGGCTGCACGCCGACGGTGGGTCCGATCGGGACGCTTCCGTGGTACTACGAACACGGGTTGGTGGCCGACGGTGATCCAGGCGTGGCGTTCGGCCCCAAGCCGGGCCCGAACGGGTTCTCGTGGAGCAACGGTTCGCGCCTGTACTACTCGAACCTGACCTCGAGCGTGTCGACGCCGGTCATCAAGGGTTTCGAGGCTATCGCGGTCTCCCGCACCGACAACGTTCAGGCGGCCGCGGCCGGCGTCAAGTCTGCGTGGCAGGCGCCGGTGGTCGTCTCCAAGCAGTCCAACACCACGTTCTCGGACAAGGAGCAGATCTGGGCCGACAACGCGGCCAGCAGCCCCTACTTCGGCAACGTCTACCTGTGCTGGGCGAGCTTCCGCGGTCAGGAGAAGGGTTACGCGGTGCCTGCGCCGCTCATCGTCGCGGTCTCTCGCGACGGTGGCACGACCTGGACGCAGCATCAGGTGACCGCGGCGGCCAACAACAGCCAGCGCGTTCCGACGGATGGTTGCACGGTGCGCACCGACAGCCGCGGCGTGGCCTACGTCTTCGGTGTCGGAACCGTGCCGTCGGCCGGCAAACAGGCCTTCGAGCTGCTCACCAAGTCCGTCAACGGCGGGCGGAACTGGTCTCAGTCGCGGGCGGTCGCCGGCCCAGTCACCCAACCCGGAATAGTCGACCCGGTGCTGGGACGCCCCACCATCGACGGCATCGCCGGAGCCCGCAGCGATCTTGCACCCGCGCCTAGCGTCGACATCGCCAACGGCGCCCCCACCGGCGCCGATGCGACCAACCGCATCGTCATGACGTACGTCAGCGGCTCCATCGCCGCCCCGCACGCGTACTTCACCGAGTCCACCGACCGCGCTGCGACCTGGTCGGCACCGCGCGCGATCGAACGACCGGGCGACCGCGGCCTGTACGCCGCACCGGCCATCTCTCCGAACGGCACCGACGTCTACGTCGTCTACAACGCCTTCACCACCCCGTACCAGCCAACGACCGCCACGCCGAGAACGTTGATCGGGGTCGTGATGCATGCGGCAGCCACCGCCAACCCTGCGGTGCCGACCGGCGCGTTCGGCGCGATCCACGTCGGCGCACCTGGCGACCCGCGCGGATCCAGCCAGAACAACCTGACTGCTGAATTCCTCGGTGACTACGTCTATGCCGCGGCGACCCGCACCTACGGCGTGGCCGTCTGGAACGACACCCGCAACGCAGCGGTTTGCACCGCCATCAACACGTACCGGCAGAACCTTCGAAACGGACTGACCGTCACCCCGCCACCCGTGCAACAGGTCTGCCCCGCCAACTTCGGCAACTCCGACATCTACAGCTACACCACCGCACCCTGACCGCACTCAACGAGGTTTCGGGTGGTCGGCCTGGACGTGGTCCGACTTGGTCGTCGGGTGAGGTGAATGCGTGGGTCAGTGATTCCCAGGGTCAGGCGCTCAGCGAGTGACGCCGGACCAGACCGCCTTGGACCCGGAGTCACCGATCCGGTAGACCTGCACGACCGAGCCGACCGACACGACGACGGCCAGCACACACAACACCGCGAAGGTCCCGGTGGAGCGGGCGGCGCGGCGCGGGGCGTACCAGCGGAACCAGACCCACTGTCCGGCCGCGACCACGAACAGGCCGAGGACCCAGGGCAGAAGCTCGCCGCCGAGCTGGGCGTGACGCTGGATCAGCGGCGACGTCCCGCCGATGTGGTCCTTCAACCACTGGCCGGCGTGGGTGGTGATCGGCACGGACACCAGCGCGCCGAACGCAACGAGCGGCGTGACGATACCCAGCCGGGCCCGCGCGGCCGGCCAGAAAACGCTGAGCAGCACAGCGGCCGCGGCCACCGGCACGAAGATCACCACGAAGTGCACCAGCAGGGCGTGGGCGGGTAGCCCGTTGATGTCCGTCGGTCCCATCGGTCCCTCCAGACCCAGCCGTGCCGGCGGCCGGGGTCGGACCGCCTACACCGCCCGCGGGCGGACCCCTATCCGAGGATCACGAGAGCCGGGCCTGCCCGGTTCGACGCCTCAGCCGTAGAGCTTGTTGGCGTACTCCGGCCCGTAGTCGGCCTCGAGGACAGCCAGTGATTCGCCGGGGCGTTCCAGCGTCCGAGCGATCTCCGGGCGAGACGGCACGCCCGGCGCATCCCAGGTGGACGGGTCCCACAGGTGCGAGCGCAGGAACGCCTTCGAGCAGTGGTGGAAGACCTCCTCGATCTCGACCACCAACGCCAGCCGCGGCCGGTGGCCCCTAAAGACCATGGCTTCGAAGAAGGGCGCCTCGCTCACCAGCCGAGCTCGGCCGTTGATGCGCAACGTGTCGCCCCGGCCCGGGAGCAGGAAGATCAGCCCTACGTGCGGATTGGCCAGCACGTTGAGGAAGCCGTCGACCCGTCGATTGCCCGGCCGGTCCGGCAGCGCGATCGTCGAGTCGTCGAGCACGTGGACAAACCCGGCTGGGTCGCCCTTGGGCGAGACGTCGCAGCGACCCTCAGCATCGGCGGTGGCGATCAGACAGAACGGCGACGCCGCCAGCCACTGCCGGTCGAACGGGTGCAGGCGACCGCGGACCTTCGCCGCGGCCACCGGCAGCACGTCGCCGACGATGGTGCGCAGTTCCTCGGACGAGGTGACCTCCGTGCACTCCGTCCACTCCGGCGCGGGCGGGACGGACGGCTCGGCGCTCACGGCGCCACGGTAATGCTCGCTCACACCCGAATTGACGGACCTGAGACGTAACCGACGGGTGCCACACTGCCGACATGGCCCGCCGCCAGCCTGAGGGACTACCGCCGCCACCGGTGGTGCAGCGGGTTCGGGTCCATTACGCCAAACGCGGCCGGCTGCGCTTCACGTCCCACCGCGACTTCGCCCGGTCGCTGGAACGGGCGTTACGCCGGGCCGACGTCCCGATCGCCTACTCGGCCGGGTTCAGCCCGCATCCGCGCGTCTCGTACGTCGGCGCCGCGCCGACCGGCGTGTCCAGTGAGGCCGAGTACCTCGAGCTGGCGCTGTCCCGTCGGGTCGTGCCGGCCGAGCTGGCCAGCGCACTGGACTCCGCGCTGCCCGACGGCCTGGACATCGTCGAGATCGTGGCCGCCGGACCCGGTGGACTGGCCGAGCGGATGCAGGCCTCCGTGTGGCGAATCGAGATAGACCTGTCGCTCGGGTCCCCGGCCCCTCCCGCCGGAAGCACCGCCGGAAGCCGCGCGGCCGTCGAGGAAGGCATAGAACGGGCAGTCGCGGCGTTCCTGTCCGCGAGTTCGGTGCCGGTCGAGCGGCTGACCAAGGACGGCCGGCGCGAGATCGATGCGCGCGCCGCAGTGGTCACGCTGGCTGTGTCCACCGGGACTGAGGCTCCAGGGCATGCGATACTGGACTTGGTCGTACGGCAGGTCACCCCTACCGTTCGGCCCGACGACGTTCTCGCAGGCCTGCACTCGGTGGGCGCGATGCCGCCGGCGGCGCCCACCCGGGCGACGCGGCTGGCGCAGGGCCCACTGGAGGCGGACGGAACGGTCAGCGACCCGCTGGCTCCCGACCGCACTGCGGCGCCTTGAGGAACCTCGTCGGCTCCGGCGACACCGCACCGCCCGTCGTCGACGCACCCGCACTGACACCGATTCATCCGAGACTTCCGGCCGGCAAGGACGGCCACCGCGATCCCCGAACTGCGGCCATTTTTTGGCCGCCCAGGGACGCGGACCCCGCGAAACGCGGCCACCATCGGTGACCGTCCGAACTCGCGATCAGCAGATCGCCGATCGCGCCCGAACGGCGTCGCTCGCCCGCGACGCTCCTCCGCGCGGCCGCGGCTTACCCCGCGCCCGGAGGATCTGAAGGAGTGAACCGAGCCAATGCTCGACAACGACACATCACCTACCGAACCGACCACCGGCTCCCCCACCCAGCCGGCCGACGGAGGCGGGTTCAGTTCCGGCAGCGGCCCAGCCGACAACGCACGAGCCGCCGACAACGCAGGGGCTGCCGATACTGCACCAGCCGCCGGCATCACCGCGACGCCGCCGACCAAGGCCTTGCGGGCCCGCCGGCCCCGCAAGTCCGCGGCACCGGACGCGTCCGCTTCCACGGAAGTGGGCCCTCCGATCGCCCCGGGTGCCAATCCCTCCCCGGCGGATTCCTCGACGGTGCACGCCCCGGCGAAGGCCCGCGCCCCGCGCCGCCGGGCGCCCATCGTGGCCAGCGCCGACCTAGGTCCGTCCGGTCCGCCAGATCGCGAGGCACCGCCGAGTCCCGAGGCACTGGCGCCTTCCGAGGGGCCGACGCCATCCGAGGCACCGACTCGACCAGCGCGCTCGCGCCGTCGCACCGCCACCAGCAACGCCCCGGCGCCGGATGCCGCCGGAGTCAGTGCGCTGTCCGCTCCGCCCGAGGCAGCGGAGAACAGCGGAAGCGCCGAAAGCGCCGAGAGCGCGCCTGCTGCTCCACGTCGGCGCCGTAACGCCCGCCGCGCGACGCCGGACGCCGCCGGAACAGCCGACTCGGCTCCGGCGGCGGGTACCGCGGCGGCAGCGAACGGCGACCCGGCACCGGACAGCGGCCCGTCACCGGACAGCGACCCGGCACCGGCGTCCCGTCCGGCCCGTCGCCGTGCCACCCGGCCGCCGTTGGCGCCGACCTTCGGTGCACCAACGTCCGACGAGCCCGAGGCTCCGGATCCGGTCGCTGGGCCCAGCGCGTCGGCGCCGGTGGCGACGCCGTCGGTCCTGTTCGTTGCGCCCGCCGAGGAAGCGGCAGCCGCCGCACCCGCCGCCCGCCGTCGGCGGCGCGCGACGTCGGACGGTGTTGCCGCGTCCGTGGCCCACGCTGGGTCCGACGCGGCTCCCGCCCCCGACGCGGACGACGAGGCTGACGCTCCAGTCCCTGCCGATGCGCCGGATGCCGAGCTCGAGGCCACCGCTCAACTGACCGACGACGACTCCGCGGAGGATGTCGACGGTGACGGATCACGCCGTCGCCGGCGGCGGGGTCGCCGTGGCCGCGGCGCGCGCAGCGGCGCGGACGACGACGGCGCCACCGCCGGCCCGTCCGACGAATCCGACGGCGCCGACGCGCCGGCCGGCGACACGCCGGCCGAGTCCGGGGACACCGAACCCGACGCGGCCGAGGGCTCGTCGAGCAGCCACCGGCGCCGCCGACGCCGTCGTTCCGGTGATGACGCCGACGCACCGGCCGACGAGGCCACGGCTCCATCGGCCCGCCGCACCCGCGAGCGCGCCCCCGGTCGTGGCACCAAGAACGACGAGTCCGCACGATCGGGTGATGACGAGGTGCGCGGCATCCGCGGCTCCTCGCGCCTGGAGGCCAAGCGCCAGCGCCGCCGTGACGGGCGCGACACCGGTCGCCGCCGGGCACCGATCCTCAGCGACGCCGAGTTCCTCGCCCGGCGCGAATCGGTCGACCGGGTCATGGCCGTGCGTCAGCGCGGCGACCGTACCCAGATCGCCATCCTCGAGGACGGGATCCTGGTCGAGCACTACGTCACCCGGGCCAGCGCCACCTCCTACGTCGGCAACGTCTACCTCGGCCGCGTGCAGAACGTGCTGCCGAGCATGGAGGCCGCCTTCGTCGACATCGGCAAGGGCCGCAACGGCGTGCTCTACGCCGGTGAGGTCAACTGGGACGCCGCCGGGCTCGAGGGACGCGCTCGCGCCATCGAGGCCGCGATGAGGTCCGGCGACGCACTGCTGGTGCAGGTCACCAAGGACCCCATCGGCCACAAGGGTGCGCGCCTGACCAGCCAGATCTCGCTGCCCGGCCGCTTCCTGGTCTACGTCCCCGGCGGGGGCATGACCGGCATCAGCCGCAAGTTGCCCGACACCGAACGCACCCGACTCAAGGCCATCCTCAAGAAGATCGTTCCGGACGAGGCCGGCGTCATCGTGCGCACCGCGGCCGAGGGGGCGTCCGAGGAGGACCTGACCAGCGACGTCGAGCGCCTCAAGGCCGAATGGGACTCGATTCAAGCCCGGGCGGCCAGGCCCGGGGACGCGCCCGCCCTGGTACACGGCGAGCCGGACCTGGCCACCCGCGTGGTGCGTGACGTGTTCAACGAGGACTTCGCCTCGATGATCGTCGACGGGGACGAGGCCTGGACGCAGGTGTCGGAGTACGTACAGTCCGTGGCGCCCGACCTTGCCGCCCGCGTACATCGACACACCGGCACGGCCGACGTTTTCACCGAGCTGCGGGTCGATGAGCAACTGGCCAAGGCGCTGGACCGCAAGGTTTGGCTGCCGAGCGGCGGCTCGTTGGTCATCGACCGGACCGAGGCGATGGTCGTGATCGACGTCAACACCGGCAAGTTCACCGGTTCCGGCGGCAACCTCGAGCAGACGGTTACGCGCAACAACCTGGAGGCGGCCGAGGAGATTGTGCGCCAACTGCGGTTGCGCGACGTCGGCGGCATCATCGTCATCGACTTCATCGACATGGTGCTCGAGAGCAACCGTGACCTGGTGCTGCGCCGGCTGACCGAATGCCTGGGTCGCGACCGCACGAAGCACCAGGTGGCCGAGGTGACGTCCCTGGGCCTGGTGCAGATGACCCGCAAGCGGGTCGGCGAGGGTCTACTGGAGGCGTTCAGCGAGCCCTGCGAGCATTGCCACGGACGGGGAGTACTCGTGCACAGCGAGCCGATCGAGCGGCGCACGGGGGAGTCCGGTCAGCTGAGCGAGGATCCGGGCCCGCCCGCGGCCAAGCGCACGCGCCGGACGAAGGCCCAGCGGGTCGAGGACCAACGCGAGGCCGAGGAGGCCGCGCGCCGTCGGCAGGCTGCGGCTGAGGCCATGAACGCCATCGCCCGCCGCGCGGCCGCCGGCGACGCCGACGCCATCGCGGCAGTCGATGGCGAGGCGGTGTCCTCGCCGGAGCCGGCGGATGCTCCGACCGGCACCGCGACGGTGTCGGCGGACGAGGTCGAGGAAGTGGTAGCGGCCTATCGCGAGGCGGAGGTGTTCGCGCCGGCCGGCGGCCTCGGCGACGATGCCGAGTACGACACCGAGGTCCACACGTCCGACGGACACCTTTCGGAGAACACGGGCGCGGCGCCCTCGGCCGCCGGGCAGATCGCGGCCGGTGAGCCGTCGACCAATGGGGCCGGCCGCGGTCCCCGCCGGCGCCGCGCGGCGAGTCGGCCGGCCGGACCGCCGCAGCCGGTCGGAACCCACGCGCGCGGCAGCTGAGCCGGCCGCCGGGCCGGGCTGCGGTGCATCCGCGGCTTTGCTGTGGTTCGGACGGGTGTCGTAGACTGACCGACGGCCTATCGCGAGGTGGGACTTACGCGTGTCCACGCCGGCCCGGGCTGACACCCGATCCGGCACCGCGGTGCACGCGCACGACTAGATCGTGCTTTCGATCAGCTAGGAGTGGAGAGCCAACGATGTACGCCATCGTCAAGACCGGCGGCAAGCAGTACAAGGTCGCCAAAGGTGACGTCATCTCGATCGAGAAGCTCACCGCTGCCCCAGGCGAGGAAGTCGCTTTCCCGGCGATCCTGTTCGTGGACGGCGACGAGGTCACCCACGACCCGGCCGCTCTGGCCCAGGTGGCGGTCACAGGTGAGGTCGTCGCCCAGACCAAGGGGCCCAAGATCCGCATACACAAGTACAAGAACAAGACCGGCTACCACAAGCGCATGGGTCACCGTCAGAAGCTGACCGAGGTCCGCATCCTCAGCGTGGGCACCCGTGGCACGCGCACCGCGCCGGCGGCCGCGGCGACCGCCGACGCACCGGCGCCGACCCAGGCTGCGGCGCCTGCGACGTCCACTGCGACCGCGCTCGAGGAGGAGTAGAAATGGCACACAAAAAGGGTGCATCGAGCTCACGCAACGGGCGCGACTCCAACGCCCAGCGACTCGGCGTCAAGCGCTTCGGCGGCCAGGACGTCAACGCCGGCGAGATCCTCGTGCGCCAGCGGGGCACCAAGTTCCACCCCGGGGCCGGTGTCGGCCGCGGCAAGGACGACACCCTCTTCGCCCTGGTCGGGGGAGCGGTGCAGTTCGGCCAGACCCGTGGACGCAAGACCGTGTCGGTGCTCACCGACCAGGCCGCCGCACAGTAACGGTTAGAGCACCACTGAAGGCGGGCCCGGACATCTCCGGCGCCCGCCTTCGTTGCATCATCGCCTCGTTCTCCAGCAGTACACCGCGTACGCACCAGCGCCACAGGAAGGAGCATCCGATGGCCGCGTTCGTCGACCGGGTGGTGCTCCACGTCGCGGCCGGTAACGGTGGCCACGGGTGCGCCTCGGTGCACCGCGAGAAGTTCAAGCCCCTCGGTGGCCCCGACGGCGGCAACGGCGGCCGCGGCGGCGACGTCGTCCTGATCGTCGACGCCGGCGTGCACACGCTGCTCGACTTCCACTTCCATCCGCATCAGCGCGCGGGCAACGGTAAGGCCGGGGCGGGCAACAACCGCAGCGGGGCCGAGGGCGCCGACCTGGAGCTGCGGGTGCCGCCGGGCACGGTGGTGCTCGACGAGCAGGGCGAGGTGCTGGCCGATCTCACCGGCGACGGCACCCGCTTCGTGGTCGCCGCGGGCGGGCACGGCGGGCTGGGCAACGCCGCCCTGGCGTCGACCCGCCGCAAGGCGCCCGGCTTCGCGTTGCTGGGCGAGCCCGGCGACGTGCGTGACGTCGTCCTCGAGCTCAAGAGCATGGCCGACGTCGGGCTGGTCGGCTTTCCTTCGGCCGGCAAGTCCTCGCTCATCGCCGCGCTCTCGGCCGCCCGCCCCAAGATCGCCGACTACCCGTTCACGACGTTGGTGCCCAACCTCGGTGTGGTCAGCGCGGGGGAGACGGTTTACACGGTGGCCGACGTGCCCGGCCTCATCCCCGGCGCGGCCGAGGGCAAGGGGCTGGGTCTGGACTTCCTGCGCCACATCGAGCGCTGCTCAGTGCTCCTGCACGTGCTCGACTGCGCCACCCTCGACCCCGGCCGCGACCCGCTCAGCGATCTGGACGCGATCGAGGCCGAGCTCGGCCAGTACGCCGGCACCCTGGGCGACCTGCTCGAGCGACCGCGCCTGCTGGCCCTGAACAAGGTCGATGTCGCCGACGGCCGCGATCTCGCCGCGCTGGTGCGCCCAGAACTCGAAGCCCGCGGAATGCGGGTTTTCGAGATTTCCGCGGTCAGCCACGAGGGACTGCGGGAGCTGTCCTTCGCCCTGGCCGAGCTGGTGCGCGAGGCCCGCGCGGTGCGCCCCGAGCCCGAAGCGGAACGGATCGTGCTACGTCCCCGTCCGGTGGACGCCGCAGATTTCACCGTTGAGGCCGTCTCGGACGCCGACGACGCGTTCGTCGTGCGCGGCACGAAGCCCGAGCGCTGGATCCGCCAGACCGCGTTCGACAACGACGAAGCCGTCGGTTTCCTCGCCGACCGGCTGGCCAAGCTGGGCGTCGAGGACGCGCTGCGCGATGCCGGCGCGCGCCCCGGCGCGGCGGTGACCATCGGCGACGTCACCTTCGACTTCGAGCCGACGGGGGGCATGGCCGACGACGCCTACATCCCCACTCGGCGTGGCAACGACGTGCGCCTGGAGGACAGCGGGCGCGTGGGCGCCGACGTCCGCCTGGCGGCCAAGCGGGCCCGGCGGGCCGGTGCGCGCGGCGAACTCGGTCCCGACTGGGAGGCTGCGCTGGCTTCTGCGCGCACCGCGCCGCTGGACCCCGCGGCCGACACCGGTGAGCCGGGCTGACATCGCGGCCGCGGCCCGCACCGTGGTCAAGGTCGGGTCGTCGTCGCTCACCGCGCGCGGGCGCATCGACGCCGGCCGCATCGACGGCCTCGTGGACGCCCTGGCCGCGCGCCGCGCGACCGGCCGTCAGGTGGTGCTGGTCTCCTCCGGGGCGATCGCCGCCGGCATGGGTCCGCTGGGGTTGCGGGCACGACCGCGGGACCTGGCTACGCAGCAGGCCGCGGCCAGCGTGGGGCAGCAGTTGCTGGCCGAGCGCTACGCCGCCTCCTTCGCCCGCTTCAACTTGACCGTCGGCCAGGTGCTGCTGACCGCCGATGACCTGCACCGCCGAGTGACCTTTCGCAATGCTCAGCGCACGATGGAGCGCCTGCTGGCCCTGGGCGTCATCCCGATCGTCAACGAGAACGACACAGTAGCCACCCACGAGATCCGCTTCGGCGACAACGACCGATTGGCCGCGCTGGTCGCTCACCTGGTACACGCCGATGCGCTGGTGCTCCTGTCCGACGTCGACGGGTTGTTCGACGGCGACCCGCGCCGGCCCGGGGCGACCCTGATCGATCAGGTCACCGGACCGGAGGAAGTGGCGCGGGTGCGCTTGGCCGGTTCGAGCAGCGCAGTCGGTTCCGGCGGTATGGCCACCAAGCTCGAAGCGGCGACGATCGCCACCGGATCCGGCATGTCGGTGTTGCTAGCTCGCGCCGGTGCGGTGGGTGAGGCCCTGGAGGGTCGCGGCGGCACGGCGTTTCCCCCAACCGGACGCCGCACCGCGTCTCGGCTGTTCTGGCTCGAGCACGCCACCACTCCGCGTGGGCGCATTGTGCTCGACGCCGGCGCAGTGCGCGCGGTGGTCGAGCGCCGGGCGTCGTTGCTGCCGGCCGGCGTGGTCGACGTGATCGGCGAGTTCGCAGCCGGCGACCCGGTGGAGATGGTCGGGCCGGATGGCGCCGCTGTCGCTCGCGGGCTCGTCGCCTTCGATTCCCACGACCTGCCGGCCACGTTCGGCAAGTCCTCACCCGACCTGCCGGCCGAGCTGCGCCGCGAGGTCGTGCACCGCGACGACATCGTCCTGTTGCGCTGATCGCCCGTCCAGCATGCCCCTGCGGAAGGAGGAACACACGATGCGTAACGTCGTTCTCGGCGCTGTGGCTCTCTTCGTGGTCATAGGTGTCGTCGGCGCAGTGGCGCGAAGCGGTGGCTCGAAGGACAACAACACCGATGCGGCAACCGGCACTGTCTCGGTTGTCGTGATCACCACGGTCAAGGCGACCGGTACGATAACGGCCACGCCTTCCGCGGCGGCCACGGCCGGGGCCGCACTTCCGATACAAGACGGCGATTGGCGGCTGGAAGCGCTGCGTACCGGGCACACCATCTCGGGTCACTTCAAGTCCTATGCGCGCATCACGTACACCGGCCAAGACACCGACGGGGGCTCGAATGTCTTCGCACTCACCGTCTTCAAGGACGGAAAGACGGTCGGCCTTCTCAACGGTTCGGTCAAGGAGGTAGCGCCCGGTAAGACCGTGACCGTCCAGTTCCTGTCTGCTGATTGGTTCGTCAGCGGACCGTACGAATACGACTTCCAGAAGCAACGTTGATCTACGTCGAGTTCTGAGGTGAACCGGGCTCGCTTCGGCGGCGTGTGGGCAGCGTCGACACCGTGCCGACTGTTGCGCCCAGCCAAGGAGCCCGACTGTGCCCGCATTTCCGTCTGTCGCCCATGTCGCCGTCACGGTGACCGACCTCGACCGCAGTACCGCGTGGTACAGCGCGTTGCTCGGCTCCGATCCCGTCCTCGACGAGGACGAAGAAGCCGGCGACTTCCACCACACCGTTTTCGTGTTGAACGGTGGCCAGCTGTTCGGCCTGCACACCCATCCCGCGGGCGTCGGTGACGAGTTCGACCCACTGCGTACGGGCCTGGACCACGTGGCCTTTGCCTGCGCCGATCGTGCGAGTCTGCGGACGTGGGCCGACCACCTCGACTCACTCGGCGTGACCCACGGCGGGATCAAGGACGCGTCTTACGCTCCGGCGTCTCCTTCCGCGACCCTGATGGCATAGCCCTCGAGTTCTTTGCTCCGCCGGCCTGAGTGGGCGCCGATCCGAATCCGGTCCCGACCCGACCTAAGCTGATTGCCATGGAGGCGTCGGTCGATCAGCCCGAGGACCCCGACCCCGTACGGGAGGACGTCGACGCCGTACGTGCGGTGGCCACGCAGGCGCGCGCGGCCGCGGTGGAACTGGCCACCCTGAGCCGCAGCGTCAAGGACGCCGCCCTGCTGGCCATGGCCGACGCGCTCCACAGCGCGACGGACCGCGTCCTCGCCGCCAACGCCCACGACGTGGACGCCGCCGAGGCGGCCGGCACGGCGGCCGGCCTACTCGACCGCCTGCGGCTCACGCCCGAGCGGGTCACGGCCATGGCCGACGGTCTGCGTTCGGTGGCCGCCCTGCCGGACCCGGTCGGTGAGGTGGTGCGCGGCTACACCGCGGCCAACGGCCTGCAGATGGAGCAGCGGCGCGTGCCGTTCGGCGTGGTGGCGATCGTCTACGAGGCGCGCCCGAACGTCACCGTGGACGCCGCCGGCCTGACCGTCAAGAGCGGCAACGCGGTGCTGCTACGTGGCTCGGGCGCCGCACATTCCACCAACCGGGTGCTGGTCGATTTACTCGATGCGGCCGGAGAGAAGGCCGGCCTGCCGCCGGACGCGGTCCAGTTGGTGCCCGGCACCGACCGCTCGAGCGTCGGTCACCTGCTGCGTGCCCGCGGCCTCGTCGACGTGGTCATTCCCCGCGGTGGTGCGGGGCTGATCGCCTACGTGGTCGACCACGCCACCGTGCCGGTGATCGAGACGGGAGTCGGCGTGTGCCACGTCTACGTCGACGCCGCAGCCGATCTCGACATGGCCGAACGCATCGTGCTCGACGCCAAGGTGTCACGCCCGAGCGTGTGCAACTCGGCCGAGGTGCTGCTGGTTCACCGCGACCTGGCCGAGGGGTTCCTCCCCCGGGTGGTGACCGCGCTACAGGACGCCGGGGTCACCGTGCACGGCGACGCGTCGGTTCAGCACCTGCCTGGCGTCGTCGAGGCGGTCGAGGCCGACTGGTCCGAGGAGCACCTCTCGCTCGACATCGCCCTGCGCCTGGTCGACGACGTCGACGACGCAATCGCTCACATCCGCCGGCGCTCGACCGGCCACACCGAGGCCATTGTGACTGATGACCTCGCGGCCAGCCGCCGCTTCGTGGCCCGGGTGGACAGCGCCGCAGTGATGGTCAACGCGTCGACCCGCTTCACCGACGGGGGCGAGTTCGGGTTCGGCGCCGAGATCGGCATCTCCACCCAGAAGCTGCACGCGCGCGGGCCGATGGGCTTGCCGGAGCTGACCAGCACCAAGTGGGTCATCACGGGCGACGGTCAGGTGCGCGGCTAGCGGCCACTTCCGTACGACCTGTCCGAGTACCGGCGACGGGCGGGGCCCGACCACCGGTGGCGCGCGAACCCGAACCAGAGCAACGGGAACACAAAGAACGGCGGGAAGCGCAGGAAAACCGTCCAGGCCACGGCGGCTAGCACCACCAGCACGAGGATGAGGCTGACCGGCAGGAACGGTCGACGACGAACGTCGGTTGGGGCGCCGACTGGCCCTCGAAAGCGGTAGAGCGGCGCGGGCGCTTGCGCCGGATCGGCCACCGGTGTCCCGCCGGGCAGGTCGGCGAACAGCGGTGAGAGGTCGGCCGCGGTGCGAGCGGCGAAGGCCCGCTCCAGGCGCTCGTCGTACTCAGCGGTGGCCAGGCGGCCGGCCCGTAGATGGTCGCCAAGACGCTCGGCGGCCCGCTGGCGTTCGGCGTCACCGATGCGCAGCGCGGTGGTGGCGCCGGTTGAAGGGGTGGTCATGACCCGACGGTAATCCTCATTACAACGGCGGGGCTCAGGGTTTCCCCTGAATTCGCGACGGTCGGGCTCATTCGCCGACGGACGGGTTCAGCGGATCGTTCGTATGCTGCCCGGCATGACCGCGACCGCGTCCGGGCGCCCGCGGGTGGGGGTGATGGGCGGGACCTTCGACCCCATTCATCACGGTCACCTCAGCGCCGCCAGCGAGGTCGCCGACCGGTTCGAGCTCGACGAAGTGATCTTCGTACCGACCGGTGAACCGTGGCAGAAGAGCGGCCGGGTGGTCAGCCCGGCCGAGGACCGCTACTTGATGACCGTGATCGCCACCGCGTCCAACCCGCGGTTCTGGGTCAGCCGGGTCGACGTCGACCGCGGGGGTGCGACCTACACCCTCGACACGTTGCACGACATCGCCGCCATCCGTCCGCAAGCCGAGCTGTACTTCATCACCGGTGCCGATGCGCTGGCCCAGATCCTGTCGTGGAGGGAGCCGCAGGCGCTGCTCGCCGCTGCACACTTCATCGGCGTGACCCGGCCGGGCTACGAGCTCTCCGACGCCCACCTGCCACAGCGCCAGGTCACCCTGGTCGACGTTCCGGCACTGGCCATCTCCTCCAGCCTGTGCCGGGAGCGCGTGGCCGCCGGTCGCCCGGTCTGGTACCTCGTGCCCGACGGCGTCGTGCAGTACATCAACAAGCACCGGCTCTACCGGCCGGCCTGATTCGGCCGACGCCGGCCGACGGGCCGCGGGCCGCGGGCCGTTAGAGTTGTTCCTCGTGTGCTCAGCAGGAAACGCGGCCGTGACCGCGACCGCTCGATGACGGCGACCGCTCGATGACGGCGTCCGCCCGGTGACGGCGACCGACGACGCGCGCACCCTGGCGCTGGACGCGGCCGACGCCGCGGCCGACAAGCTGGCCACCGACATCGTGCTGATCGACGTCAGTGACCGCTTGGCCATCACCGACGTCTTCGTCATTGCCACCGGCAGCAACGAGCGCCAGGTCGAGGCGATCGTCGACTCGGTGGAGGAGCGGCTGCGGGCGAGCGGACACAAACCGCTGCGGCGCGAGGGCCGCCGTGACGGGCGATGGGTCCTGCTCGACTACTCCGACATCGTGGTGCACGTGCAGCACACCGAGGAACGCGTCTTCTACGCCCTCGAGCGGCTGTGGCACGACTGCCCGATGATCGCCTTCGATCCGCGGGCCGCCGGGTGAACGCCGGACCGCACTGCACCGCGTGAGTGGACGCGGGCGAAGGGGCGCACAGTGAACCCGGAACGGGTCGTCGTCTGGCGTCACGGCCGCACGACGTGGAACGCCGAGCGTCGCTTCCAGGGCCAGGCCGATCCGCCGCTCGACGACGTCGGCCAGGCCCAGGCCGCGCAGGCCGCAGCCCTGCTCGCGTTACTCAATCCCGCGCTGATCCTCACCTCCGACCTGCGCCGGGCCGAGCAGACCGCGGCCGCGCTGGCCATGGTCACCGGGGTCAGCCCGCGTCCCGACGACCGCCTGCGCGAGCGTTCGCTGGGGCGGTGGGAGGGCCTCACCCGCGACGAGGTGGCCGGGCGCTATCCGAGTGAGTTCGAGCAGTGGATCTCCGGGCGGGATGTCCCTGGTCGCGGCGGAGAGTCCCGCGAACAGGTGGCCCGACGGGCGCGCGCCGCCTTCGACGACCTGCCGGCCGTCGGGCTGGTGGTGGTGGTCACCCACTCGGCCACGGCGATGGCGCTGACCTCCGACGTCGTCGGGCTGGGCCAGGCCCTGCACATCCTCGGGCCGTTGGCCAACTGCCACTGGACCGAGCTGCAGAGCAACCCCGATGCCGCCGACGGAGGTGGCTGGCGGATCCGGGCCCACAACGCCGGCCCACCCGGAGTGGTGGTCCCGTTCGCGGCCACCGATGCGGAGTCCCCGGACGCCGACGCGATCGACGCCGAATCCACGGCGGCCGACCATATCGGCGCGCAGCAGCGGCTACCATCGGCGACGTGAGTACCGTTCGCCTGCTCCTTACCTAGCCGCGCTGTCGACGTAACTACGTCAGCGCGGCTGAGCCTCTGCCTGCGGCAGGGGCTTTTCGTTTGTGCAGGGATAGGCCGCACGGCACCCGACAGGAGACCCGAACATGAGCACGACCGACGCCGCCGGCACCGTGGCCGCGGACTCGTCCCGCCCTTGGACCGAGACACCGCCATCCGCCGACCCTGTCGCGTCGAGCGACGCGCCGCCGTTTCGCTACGACGCGGAGATGGCCGACGCGATCGAGCGTCGCTGGCAGGACCGGTGGGAAGCCGAGGGCACATTCAACGCGCCCAATCCGAGCGGACCGCTGTCCGACGGGTTCGACCGGGTGGCCATCCGCCCGCGCGCGTACATCATGGACATGTTCCCCTACCCCTCCGGGGACGGCCTGCACGTTGGCCACCCGTTGGGCTACATCGGCACGGACGTCTACGCCCGCTACCTGCGCATGCGCGGGGACAACGTGCTGCACACCATGGGCTTCGACGCGTTCGGGCTGCCGGCCGAGCAGTACGCGGTGCGGACCGGGCAGCACCCGGCGACCACGACCTACGCCAACATCGAGGTCTTCAGCCGCCAGCTGCGGCGCCTGGGCCTGGCCCACGACCGCCGGCGCACCCTGGCCACGTCCGACCCGTCGTACTACAAGTGGACGCAGTGGATCTTCCTGCAGATCTACAACTCGTTCTACGACACCCACCGCGAGAAGGCCCGACCGATCAGCGAGCTGGTGAGCGAGCTGGATTCAGGATCGCGTACCCCCGAGGAGGGCACGAACCCGTTCGGGCCCGGCTGGGCCGACCTGCCCGCCGAGCAGCGCCGGCAGGTTGTCGACGCCCACCGCCTGGTCTACCGCAGCGTGTCGACGGTCAACTGGTGCCCCGGCCTGGGCACCGTGCTGGCGAACGAAGAAGTGACGGCCGACGGGCGCAGCGAGCGGGGTAACTTTCCGGTGTTCCGCAAGCCGCTGGCCCAGTGGATGATGCGCATCACCGCATACGCCGACCGGTTGCTGCGCGATCTGGACTACCTCGACTGGCCGCACAAGGTGCGGGCCATGCAGCAGAACTGGATCGGCCGTTCGGTGGGCGCCTGGCTGCGCTTCCCGGTCGTGGAGGGCGGCGGCGACTCCATATCGGCCGCCGGCTCCGAGGGCAGCGCCGACTCCGGGGGCTCACCGTCGATCGAGGTCTTCACCACCCGGCCCGACACGCTGTTCGGGGCGACGTACCTGGTGTTGGCCCCGGAGCATCCCCTGGTGGACCGTATCGTTCCCGGCTCGTGGCCGGAGGCGACCAATCCGCGCTGGACCGGCGGGCAGGCCTCGCCCGAGGTCGCCGTCGCGGCGTACCGCCAGGCGGTGGCCGGGCGCACGGAGCTGGACCGCCAGAGCGGCGAGAGCCGGGACAAGACCGGTGTGTTCACCGGCGCCTACGCCACGAACCCGGCGTCGGGCACGCAGATCCCTGTGTTCATAGCCGACTACGTCCTCATGGGCTACGGCACCGGCGCGATCATGGCCGTCCCCGGGCAGGACGAACGGGACTGGGAGTTCGCCGAGACGTTCGAGCTGCCGATCGTGCGCACCGTCGCTGTGCCCGAGGAGTTCGAGGCCGCCGGCGGGCGGGCGTACACCGGCGACGGACCGGCCATCAACTCCTCCTCGCCGTCGCTGGACCTGAACGGGTTGTCCATGGACCCGGCCAAGACCGCAGTCGTGGCCTGGCTGGAGCAGCACGGCATCGGCTCCGGTGCGATCACATACCGGCTGCGGGACTGGCTGTTCTCGCGCCAGCGCTACTGGGGCGAGCCGTTTCCGGTGGTCTTCGACGAGGCTGATCACCCCGTGGCCCTGCCCGAGTCGATGCTGCCGGTCGAATTGCCCGAGACCGAAGACTTCTCCCCGACGTCGTTCGCGCCGGACGACGCCGACTCGCTGCCGGAACCACCGCTGGGCCGGCTGAGCGACTGGGTCGACGTCACCCTGGACCTCGGCGAGGGACCCAAACGGTATCGCCGCGAGACCAGCACGATGCCCAACTGGGCCGGCTCCTGCTGGTACGAGCTGCGTTACCTGAATCCGCGTGACGAGGAGCGCATCGTCGAGCCCGATGTCGAGCGCTACTGGATGGGCCCGTCGGCCGACCGGCCGCTGGGCGGTGTCGACCTGTACGTCGGCGGAGTGGAGCATGCGGTCCTGCACCTGCTCTACGCCCGGTTCTGGCACAAGGTGCTCTTCGACCTGGGCTACGTGAGCAGCGCCGAGCCGTTCCACCGTCTGGTCAACCAGGGCTACGTCCAGGCCTTCGCCTACACCGACGATCGCGGGGCCTACGTACCGGCGGCCGACGTGGTCGAGCGCGACGGCGGCTGGGTGGTCCGCACGGCCAACGGTGAGATCCCGGTCCGGCGGGAGTACGGGAAGATGGGCAAGTCGCTGCGCAACGTGGTGACGCCGGACGAGATGTACGGCGCGTACGGCGCGGACACGTTGCGGTTGTTCGAGATGTTCACTGGGCCGCTGGAGCAGTCGCGCCCATGGGATACGAAGGCAGTGGTGGGCTCCTACCGGTTGCTGCAGCGGATCTGGCGCTCGGTGATCGACGAACACACCGGCCAGCCGCACGTCAGTTCGGACGACGCGCCGGCCGAGTTGAACCGGTTGGTCCACAAGACCATCGCCGCGGTGCGCGAGGGCTACGAGTTGTTGCGGTTCAACACCTCGATCGCCCGGATCACCGAGTTGAACAACGCGGTGACCACGGCCTATCCGCACGGCGGGGTGCCGCGAGCGGTGGCCGAGCCCCTGGTCCTGATGTTGGCTCCGCTGGCCCCGCACGCGGCCGAGGAGCTGTGGTCGCGTCTGGGTCACGACACGTCGCTGGCCTGGGCGCCGTTCCCGCAAGCCGATCCGGCACTGTTGGTCGACGACCTGGTCGAGATCCCCGTGCAGGTCAACGGCAAGCTGCGCGCCGTTCTGTCCGTGCCGGCCGATGCCGACGCGGCGACCATCGAGGCGTCGGCTCGAGCCGAGGAGAAGGTCGCGGCCGCACTGGACGGGCACGACGTGCGCCGGGTGGTCGCCGTGCCCGGTCGTCTGATCAACTTCGTCCTGTAGCCAGCCGTGGTGGCCCGGGTGGCGGTGATCACCGACTCGACCGCGTCCATTCCGGCATCGTTGCTGCCCGAGGATGTGCGGGTGGTGCCGCTGCTGGTACAGGTCGGTGCGCGCACCGTGGCCGACGACGGGTCGTTACCGGCCGCAGAGCTGATCGCGGCGATGAAGGCGCGACAGAGCGTCATCACCTCTCGCCCCGCGCCGTCGCTCCTGGCTGCGGCCTATCGCGACGCCCTGTCCGCCGGAGCCGAGCGGGTGGTGTCGGTGCACATCTCGGCCGAGCTGTCCGGAACGTGGGACTCGGCCCGTCTGGCCGCGCAGGAGTTCGACTACGGCCAGGTGCGCGTGGTCGACTCGCGCTCGACCGCGATGGGCCTCGGCTTCGCGGTGCTCGCCGCCGCGGCCGCGGCCGCCGACGGAGCCGACGCCGGCGCGGTCCAGGATGCCGCGGTGGCGGTGGTGGACCGGACCGCCTGCCTGTTCTACGTCGACAATCTGGACGCGCTGCGCCGGGGCGGGCGGATCAGCGCGTCCCAGGCGATGCTCGGAACGGCACTGTCGGTGAAGCCGTTGCTGCACGTGCAGAACGGGCGCATCCGGCCCCTGGAAAAGGTGCGTACCGCCGGACGGGCGATCGCCCGGCTGCTGGACCTGGCCGTCACCGCGGCCGGCGACGGTGCGGTCGAGATCGCGGTGCAGCACCTGGGGGCGCGGGCGCGGGCGGAGGAAATCGCCGCTGCGCTGACCCAGCGGCTGCCCGCCGCCCGGGTGGTCGAAACCTCAGAGGTCGGCGCGGCGGTCGGCGCGCACACCGGGCCGGGCACTGTCGGAGTGATCATCCGCCGGCCCTGAGTCGCCGCCTGCGTCCGCCGCCCACCACCGATGAGCCAGCGCACCGGCCATTGCCGCGGCGGCCAGCACGAGGATCACGACCGGGGACATGATCACGCCGGTTCCCTTCGGCCGGACCATGAAGACCAGGGCGACGCTCGTGCCGGTGACGATGGCCGCTGCACGCCGGCCGATGCCGGAGGCCGCGAACCACGGCAGGGCCCAGAGCAGATACCAGGGTTGCACCGCGGGGGACAGGACGATCAGCGCCAGGAACGCCAGGCCGAGCAGCCGCAGCGTGCCGGGCGGTCCGTCGAGCCGAGTGCGGTGGGCCCATGTTCGGAGTCGGCTCCTCGACGACGGACGTCCGGCCCGCGCGGTCGCCTGAACCCACAGTGCAGTCAGCACGATGGCCGCCAGGCCCAGCCCGCCGGTGCGCCACTGAGCCATCGCCGCGTCGACCGTCGTCGCGCCGGAGGGGTGGCCCCGCACCACGTCGGCGATCATGGCAGCCGCGGTGGGCACGGACAGCCAGTTGACCGCCACCGCCCGGGTGCTCACCTGGTCGGCCCAGCCCAGGCCGTGTCCTTCGATCGCCGTGAGCGCGGCGAACACCACGATCGCCGTAACCAAGACGGCCGCGGCAGCACGGACGATCCTGTTGACCGAGCCGCGCGGCCCGACCGCCGCGGCAGCGACCCGGTTGGACGGACGCGTGGCCAGCCATAGGGGCACCAGGAAGGCCAGGCCGACGAAGGCCGGCGACTTCACCGCCGCCGCAGCCGTGACCAGCGCCGCGGCCGGGACGAGCGTGCGCGGCGTCGTCCCCGGCTGAACCACCACCGCGACACCGGTCACCATCAGCCCGACCATCAGCAGGTCGTTGTGACCGCCGCCGAGGGTCAGCGCAAGAGTCAGTGGGTTGGCCGCGGCCGCCCACAGCGCCCGATCGGACCGGATGCCGAGGCGTGCGCACAGATCGGCGGAGCCGGCCACCAGCAGAGCGAGCCCGAGCGCCGCCGGAACCCGGAGGAGTACGGCGCTGCGTCCGGCATCGTTGCCACTGAGGTTCACTACCGCCCGCGACACCAGCGTCCACAACGGCCCGTAGGGCGACGGCGCGTGCACCCACACCGGGCTGACGTTGGCCAGGAAGTTCCCCGGTCGGTCGGCCGGCGTAGCCAGGTAGGGGTCGAGGCCGGCGGCGGCGAGATGACCTTGCGCGGCGTAGGACCAGAGGTCGCGGCTGCCGAACGGCTGGGCAAGGAGCAGGGGAGCGGCCCACACCGCCACGGTGATCGCCATGCGCCGGGCCGGCACCGCCGGGTCGGCCAGAACCAGCCGCCCGAGGGCGACCCAGGCCAGTACAGCGACGACGAGACCGACGTAGAACAGCGCGAGCGATGCGCCGCCGCCGACGCCGATGCGTTCGACCAACCCGGGTGGATGGGTTCGGAACGAGACGGGTACGGCGCCGGCCGCCCACGAGCTGGCTGCCAGGATCGACGCCGCCAGGCCGCCGAGCACCGTGGTCGCGATCCAGCCCGGCCGGCTCAGTGAGGCACCTCGGCTCGACGGCGCGCTCGACGGCGGGCTCGACGGCGGGCCGGCAGGCGCGAGGCGCCCCGGGCGGCGCCTCAGCATGCCGGACCGGACCCGGTTAGGGCCGACCCGATCCGGTACTGGCCGGCCGTGGTGGTGTGCAGCGTCACCGTCTGCCCGTTGCTGCGGCGTAGGCACGCTCCATTCGGGCCGCTGACCGTGAGCCAGCCGAACCACCGCAGCCGCACCGTCACGTCGGTGGCCGCGGGCGCGGACAGCGTGATGCTCGCCGCGCCGTAGGACACCAGCCGAGCCGGCGCGGCCACAACCGGCGTGGGAGCGGTCACGGCGTAGAGCGTCCAGTGCTCCCCCCGCCACACCGGCTGCAGGTACGGCAGGCCGGTCGCTATGAGGGTTCGTTCCCGGCGGCCGTAGTACGTCGGCCGAGCGTCCGCCACCGCGACAAATTGCACGGCATTGCGGTCGAGGAAGTCGCGGTAGCTCTGTGCGGTGGGAAGTCGCCGGTAGAACACGTCGTCGTTCAGTTCGGTGTCGGTCTGGCGCAGCCAGCCGCGAGCCAGCGGCACCCGGCGGGCGAGGTAGGCCGCGTCCCAGTGGCCAGTCAGCTCAGGCACCTCCACCCGGCCCATGACCGAACCGCGACCGGCGAGCTCGGCGAGCAGGGGCCGGTAATAGCTCGCCGTGGTCACCGGCCGCCCGGCGCCGGTCAGCGTGCCGATCGTCACCGGCGTCTGGACGACAGCGACCGCGGCGACGGCAACCACGACCAGCCCCCTGGACAGCGTGGCGAACGCGCCGACCACCGGTAGCGCGAACAGCAGGCTGAGCCGGGTGGCGTTGCCGCCGACCGGCGTGGGCAGGACGAACGCGGCCGCGACCATCAACAGGCCCACCCCGGCGCCGACGCGCAGCGTCGGACGGGTCCGCGGCACCAGTACCACAACGAGGGCCGATGCCAGCACGGCGCGGAGGGCGTCCGTGCGGTTGAACACCTGTCGGCCACCGTCGGCGAAGAGCACCGACGTGATCGCCAGCGGCAGCACGCCGGCGACCAGCGCCAGCGCGTCCCCGATCCTGCGGCGTAGGACAAGGGCGGCGGCAGCGACTACAAGTAGCAGGGCGGCTACCGGGCTGGCTGCGCCGGCGACCACCGCCGCGACCGCGGCCAGAGCACGGCGGGTGGCGGGGGTCGAATACGAGGCAAGGGTGACGGGCGCCGGTCCCGACGCGATGGTGGCCGTGTCCGGGATCAGGAGCAAGACCGCAAGTAAAGCGGCGGCCAGCCCGCAGGCGAAGGTGACGCGTCCTTCAGCCAGGCTGGATGTGCAGGTGACCGCGGCCAGAACCCCGCCGAGCAGGGGGCGTCGGGCACCGGCTCGCGCCACGATGGCGGTGAACAGGGCGACCATCACAACGGTGGCGATCGCTCCGGTGAGCCGAACCCCGACACCGGCCATCACCGGCGGGGTCCACAGCGAGTAGCCGAACGGCAGTACCCCGCCGAACCAGCGCAGGTCCACCGGGGTGAGCGGATGGTCGGAGGCGAAGTCGGCGCGGGCCATCTGGGCGGCCAGATCACCGCCCATAAGGGGTGCGGCCAGGTACCCGGCGGTCAGGACGAGGGCCGTCGCCGTGGCCACCACGACGGCCGGGTCGAGGGAACCCACGGTCTTGGTCCACCGTCGCAGCGTGGCCGCTCCGGCGCTCGGACCGGCCGACTGCCGGGCCTGCGTCACGGGAGGAAGTGTGGCAGGTCGATCGATCGATCCGACGTTTCCGAAGCCTCGTCCACAGCGAACGGCGAAGGTCCACAGGGCGCTCGCACTGCCGAGGTCGCGCCGGCTTGCCCGCATAGCGTCGCAGGGTGGGCAAGCCGGGACGGATCCGACGCGGTGCTCGGGCGGCCCGGGAACCGGTGGAGGAGCGCCTGGTCGCGCTGTTCGGTGGTTCGGTGCACTCGCCGGCTCCCTCGGACGAGCGGAGACCAGTCGTGTGGCGGGTCGCAACCGAGCGGCGCAGCGCACTGGCCGTCCTCGCCGCCGTGGTGATCGCCGCCGCAGTGATCGGCTGGCGAGTCGCCGCCGACCGGCCGCGTAGCGCCGGCGTCCCCGCAGTAGCCATCTCCCTGCCGGAAAGCGCGGGGGCCAGTCCGCCCGCCGGCTCGGTGACGAACCGGACGCCGGCCAACGGTGCCACGAGCGCGGCTGAACCGGGCCATACCGGCTCGGCGGGTTCCGCGTCGGCGTCCGTATCGCGATCCGGGCCGCTGGTCATCGTCGACGTCGTCGGCCGGGTGCGCCATCCAGGACTGGTCCGGCTGCCGGCCGGGGCGCGGGTCGACGACGCGGTGCGCGCGGCCGGCGGAGCTCTTCCGGGGACAGATTTGGCCAGCCTCAACCTGGCTCGGGTCCTGGTCGACGGCGAGCAGATCGGTGTCGGTCGCCCGGCCGCCGCGGCGAGCGGCGGAGCGGTTCCGGCGGGAGGAAGCCGTGCCGGCGTCGGTGCTAGCGGCGGCGCTGCGAGCGGGGGACCAGTGAACCTCAACACGGCCACGCTCGAGCAGTTGGATGGCCTTCCCGGCGTCGGCTCGGTCCTCGCCCAGCACATCCTCGATTGGCGTGCGCTGCACGGGCGGTTCGACTCGATCGACCAGCTCGATGACGTCAGCGGTATCGGCGACGCCAAGTTCGCCGACCTCAAACCGCTGGTGACGGTCTGACGTGGGCACCCGGTCCGGTCCGTTTCCGAACCGCCCGGCTGGGCGTCGCGCCCTCAGCGGATCAGGCGATCCCGCCGATGCCGGCGCCGCCGGGGTTCCCTCGAGCAACGCCCACCCGACTGAGGAGGAGGCGGTCGAGCCACCGATGCCTCGAGAACTGGACGCGAGGCTGGCCGTCGCCGCATGCGCGGGATGGGCGGCGTCACTGGTGGCGCGCGCGTACTCCTGGCCGGCCGTGCTGGCGATGGCGATCGCTTCGCTTGGCGTCGCGGGCGGTTCGCTGATGATCGACTACAAGGCGTCGTGCCGCTCGCCGGCTGCCGGTCTGCGTGCTCGCAGTGTGTCGGCAACGCAGGCCGGCGCAGTGCCGGCCGGCGCGGTGCCGGCCAGCCGACGCCGCCGACCGACGGACCAGGCCGCCGTCGCCCGCATCAGGATGGTGCCGGCCGTCGCTCTGCTCGGCGTCAGTGGCCTACTCCTCCCCCTCGCCGCGCGGCTGTACCTCGTCCGGGACGGCCCGCTGGCGTCAATGGCCGCTCTGCGGTCAGCGGCTGTGGTTGATGCGACGGTCACGGCCGACCCGCGCCCGGTCGGCCCGGCAATTGCGCCCGCCGTCGGGTCAGCGGTCGGCTCGGCAGACGGCCCGCCGGCACGAGTGGCGGTCAACGTCCGCCTCACTGGCATCCGTACCTCCGGCGGCGGGCTGAATTTGCGCGTGCCGGCCGTTGTAATGGCGAGCGGTGCGGGATGGGCAGGGATCCTGCCGGGGCAGCACGTCCGCTTCGACGGTCGGCTTTCGCCGGCCCGCGACAACGACCTGCTCGGGGCCACCATCACGACGTCCGCTCCGCCGACTCTCGTCGGTCGCCCCCCGTGGTGGCAACGCAGCGCCGAAACGGTGCGGACCGGACTGCGCCGGGCCAGCTCCGGCCTGCCGGCACGCGAACGGGGCCTGCTGCCCGGCCTGGTGGACGGGGATACCTCGCGGCTGGACCCGTTGTTGGCTCAGCAGTTCCGCACCGCGGGCCTGAGCCACTTGGTCGCCGTCTCGGGAACCAACGTGGCCATCGTGGTCGGCGCGATCCTGCTGCTCGCTCGTCGGCTGCGCGCTCCGCCGTGGTTCTCGGCCGGACTCGGTGCAGTGGTCCTCGCTGGCTTCCTGGTGGTCGCGCGCCCCTCGCCGAGCGTCCTGCGGGCCGTCGTGATGGCGGCCGTCCTGCTGGTCGCGTTGGCCACCGGTCGTGCCCGCGCCGCGCTGCCCGCGCTGGCTCTGGCGGTCATCGTCCTGCTGGCCTGGCAGCCGACCTGGGCCGCCGACGCCGGATTCGCGATGTCGGTCCTGGCTACCGCCGCACTGCTAATGCTCGCTCCTGGCTGGGCCGACGCGCTGCGCCGGCGCCGCCTGCCACCGGGCCTGGCCGAAGGGTTGGCCGTGGCCTCGGCCGCCGGCGTGGCCACTGCGCCCGTGATCGTCCTGCTCAGCGGCCAGGTCAGCCTGGTTTCGGTACCGGCCAACCTGGTGGCCGAGCTCGCGGTAGCGCCGGCCACCGTCCTGGGCGTCCTCGCGGCCGCCTGCGGGCCGTGGTGCCCGCCGCTGGCGGCCGGGCTGGCTCAGCTGGCCGGCGTGCCGTGTCGGTGGCTGACCACGGTGGCCGCGGCGGCGGCCGGGCTGCCGGGCGCCACCCTGCCCTGGCCGGCCGACATTGCCGGCGCGGTCCTGCTGGTCGGGGTGTCCGTCGTCCTGGCCGCCGCTCTGTCCGTTCGAAGACTCCGGGTTCCGCTGGCCGCGGCCTTGCTGACTGTCGTGGTGGTCCAGGTGCCGGTGCGCATGTGGGCCGACGGCTGGCCGGCCGGTGGCGCCATCCTGGTCGCCTGCGACGTCGGCCAGGGGGACGGCCTGGTCATCCCGGTGGCCGCGCATGCCGCCATCGTGGTCGACGACGGTCGGAATCCGGTGCCGATCGACCGCTGTCTACGTTCGCTCGGTATCTCCGCGGTACCCCTGCTCGTGCTGTCCCACTTCGACCTCGACCATGTGGGTGGCACGCCCGGGGTGGTGGCCGGTCGACAGGTGGGCCACGTGTTGACCAGCCCGTTGCAGGAGCCGGCCCTCGGCCACGGCATCGTCCACGGTGCCCTGGATCCACGGGGCGTCCCGACCTTCACCCCGCCGACCGGAGCTGTGCTCGACGTTGGTCCGGCGCGCGTGGAGGTTCTTGCTTCTCGATCGGCGCAGGCCGGCGGTCAGCCGGACTCCAACGACTCCTCGCTCGTGGTCCGCGTGGAAGTTCGTGGCCGCTCGATGCTCTTCTTGGGCGACGCCGCGGAGGAGGAGCAGCAGTACCTGCTCGCCGAGCACGCGCGGCTGGGGGTCGACGTGTTGAAAGTGGCCCATCACGGCAGCGCCCACTTCGAGCCGGCCCTGTACGCCGCCACGCACGCGTCCCTCGCCGTGGTCTCGGTCGGGGCCCACAATCCCTACGGCCATCCGACGGCGCGGGCCCTCAACGAGCTCGCGCGGCTGTCCATGCCCGTCGTAAGAACTGACGTGCAAGGCGACATCGCGGTGGTACCAACCGCCACCGGCCTGCGCACGGTGTCCCATCCCAGTCACCAGACTGTGCGCGCACGAGGGGCGGGCGCTTCGTCGCGGTTGGATGTCCAGACTGGAACGGCGATGCCAGCGCACTGGACGAGGTCGGTGCGGACCGATCGAGCGCTGAAGATCATCCGGACGACCCGGCGGGCCCTGCCAACCCTCGAGCACAGAACGGACATTGGCGCCGCGGCCCGGGCACCGCCGCTCAAGCCATTGAATTCGCACGTCTATCCGGGTCGTCGTGGCGCCGTGCCACCATGGCGTCGTGTCCGCTGGTCCTGGAACATCGCTCGGAGAAGCGCCGCCCGACGGGGTCGTGCTGGTCATCGGCGACGAGGAGTTCCTGGTCGAGCGGGCCGTCGAGCAGGTGCTGGTCACCCGCCGGGCCGCGGATCCCAGCACCGAGACCACCGAGGTCGAGGGCGCGACGGTGGTGGCCGCCGAACTGCACGAGCTGCTCGGTCCGTCGTTGTTCGGCGGTCCCCGCACGATCATCGTGCGATCGGCCCACGAGGTGCCGGTGGCGGCCGCTCCCACGCTGGTCTCCTACATCGAGGACCCGGGCCAGGGTTCGACCTTGGTCATCCAGCACACCGGTGGCGCACGTGGCAAGGCGGTGTTGTCCGCCGCCCGCTCGGCGGCCGTGGCCTCGATTGATTGTGGGCGCATCACCAAAGCCAGTGAGCGCGAGGCCTTCGTGCGCGCCGAGGCCAAGCGACTGCGTGCCCGCATCGCACCCGACGCGGTGGGCCGCCTGATCGATGCCGTCGGTACCGATCTGCGCGAGCTGGCTGCGGTCACCGCTCAGCTGGCCAGCGACTGTGCCGGTGTCATCGATGTGCCGGCCGTGATGGCGTACCACCGTGGGCGGGCGCAGGTCAGCGGGTTCACAGTGGCTGACGCCACGGTGGCCGGCGATCTAGCGGGAGCAGTGGAGAGCTTGCGGTGGGCACTGTCCGTGGGAGTGCCGGCCGTGCTGATCGCCGACGCGTTGGCTGACGGGGTCCGGACCGTGGCTCGTGTCGGCGCGGCCGGGCGGGGTAGCGCCTACTCGGTGGCGTCGAACCTCGGCTTGCCGCCGTGGAAGGTCGAACGCGCGCAGCGGCAGGCTCGAGGTTGGAGCGCGGCCGGCCTGGATGCCGCGATGCGGTGCGTGGCCGACCTCAATGCCGACGTCAAGGGTGTGGCCGTGGATCCCGATTACGCCCTGGAACGCGCGGTGCGAATCCTGGTCGACGCCCGCAACGCCGCCTGACCGCGTCGGCACGGGTCATGCGGACGGGCATCGCGCTGGCGAACCTATACGCAACCAGCGCAACCATCCGCGGCCCCGAGGACGCCACAACGGCGAACAGCCGCCGACCTCACGATCGACGGCTGGCGTGCCGCACTCGCCTTGCCGGCCCGAGCGAGCCCGAAGAGAAGGTGAGAGAGCTAGAGGGCGTTGACCCGGTGGGCCAGCGCGGACTTCTTGTTGGCGGCCTGGTTCGGGTGGATGACGCCCTTGCTGGCCGCCTTGTCCAGGGCCTTGGAAGCGTCGCGCAGGGCGACCACCGCGGTGTCGCGGTCGCCGGTCTCGGCGGCCTCGCGAAAACGGCGGGTGGCCGTCTTCAGGGAGGACTTGACACTCTTGTTGCGCAGCCGAGCGGTCTCGTTGGTGCCGATGCGCTTGATCTGGGACTTGATGTTCGCCACGAATACAGCCTCTTGATATCGGTAGGGATGCCGCCGTCGACGCGATAGGTCCCGCGTGGGCAACCAGCCCAGGCTACCAGCGCAGCTCGGAGCCACCCAAACGTCTCACTCCCCTCCCGATACCGCCCGCCGCTCGACGCTGCGTGCCAGTGCGACCGTCCGCGTAACTGGCAGTGCCTACGATGCGGCCATGACGGCCACCTCCCAGGCGCCTGACGCCGCCCGGGCCTCCCTGCCGTCACTGGCCGCGCCCGCCGGCAGCGCGGCCAGCCGGGCCTGGAACGAGATGTACGACGAGCTCGGCCAGGTCCGTCCCACCTACGCCGCCGTGGCCGAGGCGCTGCAGGACCTCACCGGCGCCGAGCTGCGGGCCCGCTCCGACGCCCTGGCCCGCACCTACCTCGACCAGGGCGTCACGTTCGACGTCGGCGGCGAGGAGCGGCCCTTCCCGCTCGACATCGTTCCGCGCATCATCGCCGCGCAGGAGTGGGACACCGTGGCGCGCGGGGTGGCCCAGCGGGTCAAGGCGCTCGAGGCCTTTCTGGCCGACGCCTACGGCGCCCGCAACGCGGTCAAGGACGGCGTGATCCCGTTACGGCTGCTGCTGTCCTCCGCTCACTTCCACCGCGCCGCCGCCGGGATAGAGCCGGCCAACGGCGTGCGCGTACACGTGGCCGGTATCGACCTCATCCGCGACGTCGACGGCCGCTTCCGTGTCCTCGAGGACAACGTCCGGGTGCCCTCGGGGGTCAGCTACGTCCTCGAGAACCGCCAGTCGGTGAGCCAGATCCTGCAGGAGGCGTTCTCCGCCCAGCCGGTGCGGCCGGTCGGCGAGTACCCGTGGCGGTTGCTCAACGCCCTGCGCGCGGCCGCGCCGGACGGCGTGAGCGACCCGACCGTCGTCGTGCTCACGCCGGGCATCTTCAACTCGGCCTACTTCGAGCACGCTCTTCTCGCGCGGACGATGGGCGTGGAGCTGGTCGAGGGCAGCGATCTGATCTGCCACGACGGCCGCCTATACATGCGCACCACCCGCGGGGAGCAGCGGGTCGACGTCGTCTACCGCCGAGTGGACGACGACTTTCTGGATCCGGTGACGTTTCGCTCCGACTCCATGCTCGGGTGCGCCGGCCTGCTGACCGCGGCTCGGGCGGGCAAGGTCACGCTGGCCAACGCGGTGGGCAATGGCGTGGCCGACGACAAGCTGGTCTACACCTACGTTCCGGACCTCGTGCGCTACTACCTCGGCGAGGAGCCGGTGCTGGCCAACGTCGACACGTGGCGGCTGGAGGAACCACAGGCCCGGGCCGAGGTCCTCGACCGGCTCGACGAACTGGTGGTCAAGCCGGTGGACGGCTCGGGTGGCAAGGGGATCGTCATCGGCCCGGCCGCCTCGAAGGACCAGCTCGCCCGTCTGCGCCGTCGGCTGCTGGCCGACCCGCGGGGCTGGATTGCCCAGCCGGTGGTCTCGCTGTCCACCGTGCCCACGGTCATCGGCGACGTCCTTGCGCCTCGCCACGTGGACCTGCGCCCGTTCGCGGTCAACGACGGTGAGGAGGTGTGGGTGCTGCCTGGCGGCCTCACCCGCGTCGCCCTGCCGGAGGGCGAGCTGGTGGTCAACTCCAGTCAGGGTGGCGGGTCGAAAGATACGTGGGTGATCGGCGACCGCGACGCGCCGCCGGAACGCCCCCGTCGCACCGCCCGACCCTTCGCCGGACAGACGCCGATGGCCGGCCAGGACTACAACCCGTCCGACGACGGCATCGGCAACAACCAGCAGCAGCAACAGCAGCAGCAGGGCACCAGCGGCTACCAGAGTCCGAGCCAGTCTCAGCGCCTGAGCTCCGCGGATTGGCCGCAGAGCCAGCGCCAGGACCAGGGCCAGCCCGAGGGCCGGCAGGAGCACCAGGGCCAGCGGCAGGGCCGGCGACACGGCCGACACCAGCAACGAGGTCAGTGGCAGGAGTGCAGCGGGTGCTGAGCCGCATCGCCGAGTCGCTGTTCTGGATCGGCCGGTACCTCGAGCGGGCCGACGGCACCGCGCGCATCCTCGACGTTCACCTGCAGCTGTTGCTCGAGGACCCCTGGGCGGACGAGAACGACGCCTGCCGCTCCCTGTTGAACGTCATGGGTGCGCCGGTCGACATTGAGCAGCTGGAACCGGTGACCCGCGCCGACGTGCTGAACCGGTTCGCTTACATCGACCAGCCGGGCTCGATCATCGCCTCGCTGATCTCGGCGCGAGAGAACGCCCGCCGCGCCCGGGAGGCGGTTTCCACCGAGCTGTGGGAGTCGCTCAACACCACCCGCAACGAGCTGTCCCGAGGCCGATGGCCGACCCGCAGCCCGCACCGTTACTTCGCCTGGGTCCGCGAGCGCGTGGCCGCCGTAACCGGCTTTGCCGATGCGACGATGAGCCGCGATCAGGTCTGGAACTTCATGCTGCTGGGCCGTTCCATCGAACGGGCCGACATGACCGCGCGCCTGCTGGCCAGCCAGGACGTGCGGGGAATCGGGACGTCCGGGTGGCAGCTGGTGCTTCGGTCCTGTGGCGCCCATGAGGCGTACCTGCGCACCTACGGCGCCGCGGCCAGCGAGGACCGCGCGGCGGAATTCCTGCTCATGGACCGCCTCTTCCCGCGGTCGGTCGTCTTCGCCCTGCTGACCGCGGACCGCTGCCTCGAGGCGCTGTCGGGCGAGGACGCCCAGTGGGCCTCGCGGCTCATCGCCCGCGACGACGCGCGCCACATGCTCGGGCGGGCCCGCACCGACCTCGAGTACCGCCAGCTCGACGACGTCCTGGCCGACCTGGCCAGCCACATGGACTCGGTTCAGCGCATCTGCTCCAGCGCCAGTGACGCGGTCTCGCGCCGGTACTTCCCGCGCGGCCGGGCGCTGGCCTGGGTCCGGGAGACCCTGTGAGCCGCGTGCGCGAACAGCGTGAGGCGGTGAGCCGCGTGCGCGAACAGCGTG
>JBDUAD010000035.1:0-25475 GCA_040004775.1 bacterium
GGGCGCAGGACCTTGGTCCGCAGCACCGACTCGTTGAGGTTGAGCTGACGGTCGAGCTCGAGCACTGAAGCCGGCTCGGCGTTCAGGTCGACGACGGCGTAGATGCCCTCGCCGTGCTTGTCGATCTCGTAGGCCAGCCGGCGCTTGCCCCAGATGTCGACCTTGTCGACGGAGCCCCCGTCGGTCTTGATGACGTTGAGGAAGGCGTCCAGCGACGGAGCGATGGTGCGCTCTTCCAGGGTGGGGTCGAGGATGACCATGACTTCATAGCGACGCATGAATGCCCAATTCCTCCTGTGGACTCAGGCGGCCGCGGACTTTCCGCGACAGGAGGGCGTTCGGCGCTCACGCACACGACTTCGAACCGAACTGTCGAAGGCCGAGAGTGCGCGACGGTGCCGGTCCAAGCGACTGGCGAACGCGCGAACCCGTCGAGATTACCGCGTGTGCCTACGGCGGAGCCAATTGCCGGCGAATAGGTCGGCGCGCTACCGGGAGAGGACATGACAACGGCCGGCCAGGCCCCCGCCTGTCCGACCGTTGTGCTGCAGTGCGCCGGGTCCCCCGAACCCGTTGAGTGGCCGACTCCCCCGAGCCCGGCCCAGCGCGAACCGTAGCGGATACCGTCGTCCAGGGCAAGGCGCTCGACTGATTTCGTCGGTGCAACGGATGGGACTGGCGTGATCAACGGTGCGAGCGAGTCTCATCTCCGGTCGGTTACCGCTGGCCTGGCCTTCGTGATCACTTACTCGAAGTAGGTCCGCATCTGCGAACGTGCGGCCGCAGCGATCAGCCGACGGTGCTCCGGCGGCAGGTCCGGCAAGGCGCTCGGGTGGAACCAGGCGACCTCGAGCGACTCGTCGTCGGCGGGATGAGCATCGCCGGCGACGGCCCGACAGTCGAAGACGTGGTCCATGAACTGGCACCGGTCGCCGTTCGGATACGTGATCGCCGGTTGGCTCCATACGCTCAGCAGTCGGTGCACCGCCACCGTCACGCCGGTTTCCTCCAGCACTTCGCGGGCGCAGGCCGACGCGGGCTGCTCGCCGGGCTCCGGGATGCCGCTGGGCAGGGCCCAGGTGCCGGTGTCGGCTCGCCGGGTGAGCAGTACGCGGCCGTCGTCGTGGCGGACCACAGCGGTGACTCCGGGCAGCCACAGCAGGTCGTGGCCGATCCGTCGGCGGAGCGTCACGATGAACTCGGGGATGGGCACAGGGCACTGTAGGCAGGCCGCCGGACGTCGGTGCCGGCGGTTAATCTCGCGGTCATGGTGGCGATCGGCGCGCACGTGGACTCCGTCGACCCGCTGGCCGCGGCGGAGGCGACCGGCGCCGGGGCGGTGCAGTTCTTCCTGGCCGATCCGCAGGGCTGGAAGAAGCCGGTCGAGCACACCTTCGCCGCCGCGTTGCACGCCACCGAGCTGCCGCTCTACGTCCATTCGCCCTACGTCCTCAACGTCGCCACGTTGAACAACCGGATCCGCATCCCCAGCCGCAAATTGCTCACCCAGCACGCTGCGGCCGCAGCCGACCTCGGCGCCCGCGGTCTGATCGTCCACGGCGGTCACGTCAACGCCGGCGACGACGCCGAGGCCGGTGTGGCCAATTGGCGCAAAGTGTTCGAGCGCGAGCAGTTCCCGCTGCCGATCCTCATCGAGAACACCGCGGGCGGAAACAACGCCATGGCCCGCCGCTTCGACCGGCTGGCCCGCCTGTGGGACGCAGTCGGCGAGTTCGGCGTCGGCTTCTGCCTCGATACCTGCCACGCCTACGCCGGCGGCGAGGACCTGGTCGGCGTGGTCGAGCGCGTGCTGGCCATCACCGGGCGGATCGACCTGGTGCACGCCAACAACAGCCGCGACCCGTTCGACTCCGGCGCCGACCGACATGCCAACTTCGGCTCCGGCACCATCGACGCCGAACAGATCGTCGCCGTGTGCGCCGCGGCCGGATCCGACGTCATCGTCGAGACACCCGGTGGCCCTGAGGGTCAGGGCGGCGACATCCGCTACCTGCAGCAACACCTCACCGCCGCCTGACGATAGCGGCCCGACGGGCGATCGACTCTCAGCCGGACGGTGCGGTGTAGCCGTCACCGCGGCCGTCGTCGGGTTCCGGGTCAACCAAGGCGGCCTCACGGCGACGACGGTGTTCCGGGCGGGCCGCGGCGGAAAAGGACAGCACGTCCGGCGCGCCGTCGAAGATGCCCCCGCCCGGGTCGTCCGCGACACCACCCGCACTTCTCCCGCCACCGGCTTGATTTCCGGATGCGCCGTAGCGAGGGCCCGTGCGCACGACGTCGGCCGACGGGTGCCACATCTCGTAGACCACCAGCCCGAGGATGGTCAGCAGCAGGCCGTCGCGGATGAGGATGACCAGCATCAGCCAGCCGTAGTCGATGGCCCGGTCCGAGTCGTTGAAGCCGGACAGCCACAGCAGCGTGATGATCCACACCAGGATCTCGCTGCCCTGCCAGAGCAACGCCAACCGCCAGCGCGGGCGGGCCAGCGCCACCAGCGGCACCAGCCACAGCGAGTACTGCGGGCTCCAGACCTTGGTCGTCAGCAGGAAGGCCGCGACCACCAAGAGGGCCAATTGAGCGACGCGCGGCCGGATCGGCGCGGACAAGCCGAGCGCGGCCACGATTGCGAGCCCCACCAGCACGACTGCGGCCACCGCCGCGCCCGGCGGCACGAAACCACCGGACGACCCGCCGTGAAACCCGCCGGTGACGAAGTACTGCCGCATCGCCCAGAACGTGCTGGCCTCGGCGTCCCGGGAGGCGCTGAATGAGTAGAACTCCTTCCAGCCGGAGTAGTAGGCCGCCGCCGCCGGGAGGTTGACCGCAAGCCAGGCGACCGCGGCGGCGGCGGCACAGCGCACGACCGGGCGCAGCATCCCGGTGCGCACCGCCAGCACGCCCAGGACTACCAGCAGCACCGCCGGATACAGCTTGGCCGCGGCGCCCAGCCCGATGAGCGCGCCGGAGGTCACCACGCGTTCGCGTGACCACGCCCAGAGCGCGGCGGACGTGAAGACCATGGCCAGCAGGTCCCAGTTCGAGAACGCATGGAAGATCAGCAATGGCGAGAGCGCGAAGATCGCGGCGTCCCACGGCCGTCCGCGCGACGTCCCGGCGGTGAACCAGGTGACCAGCAGGCCGCACGCAGCCAAGCCGACACAGGTGACGATCGCGAACAGCACGACCAGCGACGGGCCGCCGACCGCCCCGGACAGCCCGCGCGTGATCTGCGCGCTGGCCCACATGAAGCCGCCGGTGAGCACCGGGTACTCCACCGCGTGGTCACGGTAGGGGACCGCGCCGACGTCGAGGCCCTCGATGTTCCACAATGGGATGACGTCGGAGTAGCACGCGTGCGTGTACTGCTTGTTGTGCTGCCAGTTGGCGTCCGCACACGGCGACTTCTGGGCGTAGGCCAGCAGCAGCGTGAACCCAGTCAGTAGTAGCAGCACGAGGACCGGGGACCAACCGCGCGATGACGCCCCGTAGCGGCCGAGCGGACCGCCGATCGCCTCGCTCGCCCGCGCCACCGTGGGGTCGGTCCAGCTCGGCGCCACCGGGATCGGCGGGCCGGGCAGCACCGGAGCGACCGGCGCGGTCACCTCCGCCGCAGGGAAGGCGACACGCGCCCCGGGAACGTCAGCCCCCGAGGACGGCCGCGGCCCGGGCCGGACGGCGGCCTCGGATGCGGGGAGGCCGGCGTCCGGCGGCGCGGTCACCGCGCCGATCCTGCCACGCGAGGCCGAACCGGCCCGGTCACGCCGAGGCCAACGCGGTCCAAGCGAGGCTGGACCGACCCGTCGATCCCAGGCCCACGCCGGCCGGAGCTCAGCGACCGTTCGGCTTCGTGGTCGCTGACTCACCGACCGGCGACTTGGACGTTGAGGGCGGGCTCGACGGCGGACTGGAAGGTGGCGTGGACGGCGGCGTGGACGGCGTGGACGGCGGCGTGGACGAGGGCGGCGTGGACGAGGGCGGGGTCGACGAGGGGGTCGACGAAGGCAGCGCCGACGGCGGGGTGGATGGTGCGCTGGTCGACGGGGTGTTCGCCGGCGAGGTCGGCGGCGGCGCGGACGAGGGCGAAGGTGCCTGGTCGCTACCGTTCTTGATCTCCTGCTCGGTGGCCACCGGCTGCTGTTTGGTGCCGGACAGGTAGGTGTCCATGAACCGCTTCCAGGCCTGGCCCGGCATGTTGGCTCCGTACAGCGGACCGCCGTCCTTGTTCACCGCCGGTACCGACGTCTTGTCGTTGCCGGTCCACACCGCGGCACTGACCTGCGGGGTGAAGCCGACCATCCAAGCGTCGCTGTTGCAGCCGGCCGACGCATCGGCGTGGTTCTTCGGGCAGTCGATGCCCACGGTGCCCGTCTTGGCCGCGGACGGACGGCCGCCCTCGAGCGGGTCGTTGGACCAGGACGCGACCTCATTCATGGTGACCGTGACGTCGTTGGCGACCCGGGCGTCGAGGGCGCGCTTGGCCGCCTCCTTGTGCGTGTACATGACCTTCCCGTCCGAGTCGGTGACCTTCTGCACGAAGTAGCTGTCATGACGCAGGCCGCCGTCGGCCAGGGTCGCGAACGCGGTCGCCTGGTCAATCGGGCGCACCGCGTAGCCGCCGTAGCCGATGGTGGCGTTGGTCTTGCCCTTGGCGTTGACCAGGGTCGGTTGACCGGCCTCACCGTAGGCCGACGCCGTCTTCTTGGCCGCGATGCCTGCGGCCCGTGCGGTGGCGGCCACCGTGTCGGGACCGATGCGGTCGGCCAGCCGGGCGAACACGGTGTTCAGCGAGACCTTCATCGCGTTGGTGATGGGCTGCGGATAGCTGTACGAGGCGTCACCCGGGTCGTTGAACACCTCCTTGCCGATCGACGGGGACTTGTACGGCTGGCTGCCGTCGACCACCGAGTCGATGGCCAGGGCCGGCTTCTTGCCCGCCACATTGGCTTGCAGGACCGCGGCCAGCGTGAAGGGCTTGAACGACGAACCGGGCTGCCGCCAGGCCTGGGCGTAGTCCACCCCGACCCCGTTGGCGCCGCCGTAATAGGCCAGCACGCCGCCGTTGGCCGGGTTCACCGCAACGATCGCCTCGCGCAGCTTGTCCTTCTTCTGCCGCTTGGTGAGGTCGCCGTACACCGACTTCACCGCGGACTTCGCTGCCTCCTGGGCCTTGCGATCGATCGTGGTGCGGATGGTCAGGCCACCGGTGTTGAGTTCAGACTGGTTGATGCCGAGCCGGCGCAACTCGGCTTTGACCTGGGCGACGATGTGCGCGTCCGGGCCGGTGCCACCGAGGAGCGCCGGCTTAGGCGCGACCGTCTTGGGGAAGACCTGACGGGCCCGGACGGCCGGGGCCAGCTTCTTCGTCGACACCATGCCGTCGAGGACGTAGGTCCAACGCTGGACGGCCAGTGCCTTGCCGGTGGCCGTGGCCGGGTCGTAGTCGTCGGGGGCCTGGATGATCCCGGCCAGCATCGCGCCCTGAGAGACGGTGAGCTTGTCGACGTTGACGCCGAAGTAGGCCTGGGCCGCGGCCTGGATGCCATAGGTGCCGCGCCCGAAGTAGATGGTGTTGAGGTACCACTCGAGAATCTGGTCCTTGCTGTACTCGCGGTCGATCTTCACCGCGATGGCCAGCTGACGCAGCTTGCGCGAGAGCGTGCGCTCGGAGTTGAGATAGGCGTTTTTGACGTACTGCTGGGTGATACCCGAGCCGCCCTGCTCGTCGCCGCCGCGCAGGTTGTTCAGCGCGGCCCGCGCAGTGCCGCGCACGGAAACCCCGCCCTCGGAGTAGAACTGCCGGTCCTCGGCGGCCAGCACGGCCCACCGCACGTGATCCGGCACCTGAGACAGCTTCACCACTGTGCGGTTGGTGTCACCAATGCGCGCGAGCACCGACCCGTCGGAGTAGCTGATCGTCGCTACCTGGTCGATGCGCAAATCGGTCGGCTTCGGCACGCGGGAGAGCTGGTAGACCCCGACCGTCACCACGAGAAGGGCTGCGGCGAAGAGGGCGAGGAACCAGGTGAGAGCCACGCCCAGGCGACGGGCGATGCGCTTGCCCCGCGGCATCGCGGCCAGGCGCTGTTTCTTGCGGGCGCGGCGGCGGCCCCACCGGCTGCGCGGCTCAGCTGCGGCGGCCCGGCGCTCGGCCCGGGTAGTGGCGCGACCGACCGCGCCCGGTGCCGCAGCGTCGGCGTCAGTACCCGCTCCGGCGCCGGCGCCGGCCCAAAACTCGGTGCGCTCGGACCAGCCGTGGTCGTGCTCGCTCACTGCCGCAGAACCCCTCGTCGTCGTGCATGTGGTCGTGCATGTCGTCGTACCCGGTACCGGCGTGGACGCGGCCCCGTACTAGGACGCTCCAGGGCGCGGATTCGTTTCTTGTAGTGGCCGACGTCTCGCCCAGCCCGCTCGCCCACTCTATCGCGGTGTGATGTATCGTGCTGATACATCAGAACGAGATGGCCGGCTGACCGGTCATCAACAACACACCACCGCACGACGCCACTCCACCACACCACTGCTCGAAGCGAGCCGGCTGCACTCCAAGCCGGGACGGACGGAACCGGATGCTGGAAATCGCCGTATTGGGGCTGCTCAGTGAAAGTCCCCTGCACGGCTACGAGCTGCGCAAGCGGCTCGCCGGCCTGCTCGGCACCTTCCGCCAGTTCTCCTACGGCTCGCTGTACCCGACCCTGCGCAAGCTGTCCGAGGCGGGCTGGATCACCGAGGAGACGCCGAGCGAGCTCACCGCACCGGCCGCTCGCTCCCGGCGCGGCAAGCGGGTGTACCAACTCACCGCCGAAGGCAAGGAGCACTTCACCCGACTGCTGGCCGAGGTGGGGCCCGACGCCTACGGCGAGGAGGAGTTCGGCGCGCGGCTGGCGTTCTTCGCCCAGACCCGCTCCGAGATCCGCCTGCAGATCCTCGAAGGTCGGCGCCGACGCGTGGAGGAACAGCGCGAAGGCATGGCCAGCTCCATCGCCCGCACCCGCGGGCGGCTCGACCGCTACACCCTCAAGTTGCAGGAGCACGGACTCGAATCGGTGGACCGCGAGGTCCGCTGGCTCACAGAACTGATCGACGGCGAACACAACGGAGCCGGCTCGCCCGGCGCCGCCGACAGCTCGCGGTCGGACACCGGCCGCGACCCCACCTGATTCCGCACCATCATCTGAGGAGGGCCCCACCATGGGTTCGGAGAACAACAGCGGCGGCAAGATCCGCGTCGCCATCGTCGGCGTGGGCAACTGTGCCTCGTCGTTGGTCCAAGGCGTGACCTACTACGCCGACGCCGACCCTGCACATCGTGTCCCGGGGCTCATGCACGTCGAGTTCGGCCCGTACCACGTGCGCGACCTGGAGTTCGTCGCCGCCTTCGACGTCGACGCCAAGAAGGTCGGCCAGGACCTGTCCGAGGCCATCATCGCCAGCGAGAACAACACCATCACCATCTGCGACGTTCCGCCGACCGGCGTGACCGTCCAGCGCGGCCACACCTACGACGGCCTCGGCGAGTACTACCGCGAGATCGTCACCGAGTCCGACGAGACTCCGGTCGACGTGGTCAAGGTGCTCAAGGACGCCGAGGTCGACGTCCTGGTGTCCTACCTGCCGGTGGGTTCGGAGGAGGCCGACCGCTTCTACGCCCAGGCCTGCATCGACGCCGGCGTGGCCTTCGTCAACGCGCTGCCGGTATTCATCGCCAGCGACCCCGAGTGGGCGCAGAAGTTCACCGACGCCGGTGTGCCGATCATCGGTGACGACATCAAGAGCCAGGTCGGGGCCACCATCACCCACCGCGTGCTGGCCAAGCTGTTCGAAGACCGCGGCGTCGAGCTGCTGCGCACCTACCAGCTCAACTTCGGCGGAAACATGGACTTCATGAACATGCTGGAGCGCAAGCGCCTGCAGTCCAAGAAGATTTCCAAGACGCAGTCGGTCACCTCGCAGATCCCGCACGAGATGCGCAAGGCCGACGTCCACATCGGCCCGTCGGACCACGTGCCGTGGCTCGACGACCGCAAGTGGGCCTACGTCCGGCTCGAAGGCAAGAGCTTCGGCGACACCCCGCTGAACCTCGAGTACAAGCTCGAGGTGTGGGACTCGCCGAACTCGGCCGGTGTGATCATCGACGCCGTGCGAGCCGCGAAGATCGCCAAGGACCGCGGCATCGGCGGCCCGGTGCTCTCGGCGTCGAGCTACTTCATGAAGTCGCCGCCGGAGCAGTACAGCGACGACGAGGCCCGCGACGCCGTCGAGGCCTTCATCAACGGCACCGTCGAGCGATAGCGAGACGGCATACGCCGGTCGAGCGATAGCGAGACGGTATACGCCGGTCGAGCGCTAGCACTTCTGCTGACCGCCGGTCCGCTCCTCGGTGCGGGCCGGCGGTGAGCAATATCAAGACGGCGAGGGGCCGGTCAGCAGGCCCCGGTTCCGCGCGGTGCCCGGGCGGGCGGCAGGATCACCGGTATGAGCGCACCCATTGACCCGACATCGACGCCGGCCTGGGCCGCGCTGGCCCGCCACCGCGACAAGCTCGCTCCCGACCTGCGCGCCTGGTTCGCCGACGAGCCGGGCCGGGCCAAGGCGATGACCGTGACCGCGGCCGATTTGTTCGTCGACCTGTCGAAGAACCTGGCCACAGCGGAGACTCTCGAGCTGCTGCTACAGCTGGCCGAGCAGGTCGGCATTCGCGAGCGCATCGACGCCATGTTCAGCGGCCAGCACATCAACGTCACCGAGGACCGGGCGGTGCTGCACACCGCCTTGCGCCGCCCGTCGGAGGAAGCCCAGCACCTCGAGGTCGACCGCCAGAACGTTGACGAGGACGTGCATGCCGAGCTGGGCAAGGTCTACGACTTCGCGACCAAGGTGCGTGAAGGGCAGTGGACCGGTGTCACCGGGCAGCCCATCGCGACCGTGGTGAACATCGGCATCGGCGGATCGGACCTCGGCCCAGTGATGACCTACGAGGCGCTCAAGCCGTACAAGGCCGCCGGTCTGGAGTGCCGGTTCATCTCCAACATCGATCCGACCGACGCGGCTCAGACCCTGGCCGACCTCGATCCGGCCACCACGCTGTTCATCGTCTCGTCGAAGACCTTCGGCACCTTGGAGACGCTGACCAACGCCCGCCTGGCCCGGGCCTGGCTGTGGGACCGTCTGCAGGCGGCGAAGGCGATCGAGGACAGCGACGACGCCCGCCGGGGCGCGGTGGCCAAGCACTTCGTGGCCGTGTCCACCGCGCTCGAGAAGGTGGCCGACTTCGGCATCGACCCGGCCAACGCATTCGGCTTCTGGGACTGGGTCGGCGGCCGGTATTCGGTCGACTCGGCGATCGGTACGTCGTTGGTCGTGGCCATCGGCCCGAAGCGCTTCAGCGAGTTTCTGGCCGGGTTCCACGCCGTCGACGAGCATTTCCGCACCGCGCCGTCAGCAGCGAACGTCCCCTTGCTGATGGGTCTGCTCAACGTCTGGTACGTCAACTTCCACGACGCCCAGACCCACGCCGTACTGCCCTACTCGCAGTACCTGCACCGATTCCCGGCCTATCTGCAGCAGCTGACGATGGAGTCCAACGGCAAGTCGGTGCGTTGGGACGGATCACCGGTGACCACGGCCACCGGTGAGGTGTTCTGGGGCGAGCCCGGCACCAATGGCCAGCACGCGTTCTACCAGTTGATCCACCAGGGCACCCGGATGATCCCGGCCGACTTCATCGGCATCGCCACCCCGGCCGATCCGTTGGTCGACCGCGACGCGCCCGGGCAGCCGGACGTCCACGAGTTGTTACTGGCCAACTTCTTCGCCCAGACCAAGGCGCTGGCGTTCGGCAAGACGGCGGAGGAGGTCCGGGCGGAGGGCACCGAGGAGGAGGTGGTGCCAGCGCGGGTGTTCAGCGGTAATCGGCCGACCACGTCGATCATGGCGCCGGCACTGACTCCCGGCGTGCTGGGTCAGCTGATCGCCCTGTATGAGCACGTCACCTTCGTCGAGGGAACGGTGTGGGGCATCGACAGCTTCGACCAGTGGGGGGTGGAGCTCGGCAAGAAGCTGGCGGTCGAGGTCACCCCGGCGGTCGGTGGCGACATCGATGCACTGGCTGCTCAGGACCCGTCGACCCGCGGTCTGATCGAGTACTACCGCGCGCACCGGTCGCGCTGAGTTGCGCGGGCCGGAGGTTCCGCGACGGCAGCAGCGTCGGGCGAGCCACGGCTCAGCGGCCGGAGGTCAGCAGGGACGGCCCGCGCTCCAGTTGCGGCATGACCACCACCGGGCAGCGAGCACGCAGCACGAAGGCCGGTGCTATCCGCGTCTTGGACACCGTGGTGATGTTGCCCGCGCGCGGGGAGTCCAGCACCAGCAACTGACCCTCGGCAGCGGCCGCCAGCAGAACGGTGGCCGGCGCGCCGCGGCGGACCTCGAAGCGGATCCGGCACCATCCGGATCTTCACCGAGCTGCTCGGCCAGTCGCGCGCTAAACCGAGCGTGCTCATCGCCGGTGAGGCTTTCGAGCGTCACCGCCGGGCAGGTCGGGGCGGGCCACGGCCTGGTCGGGCAGCCGGGGCGGGCGGCAAGTTCTCACCTGCGCGCGCCACGTGAATCCGCTTCGCTGCCGTGCCGGACGACGGGGCCAGCGTTGCCCCGCTCCACGGGTAGTGACGGCCCAGAGTGCGAGCTCAGTTGAGAGTCGGATCCTCGGGGTAAGACGCGAGCAGGTTCACCGGGAATGGCTGGCGACGCAGTACCCGTGACCACAGGCGGGCCGGGTCGGCGGCGAACACATCGTCGATGCGACTGGGAACCACCCACCACGCGCCCTGCGCGATCTCGGCCTCGAGCTGGCCGGCCGCCCACCCCGCGTGCCCGGCGAAGACCCGCAGGTCGCTCACCGCGGCGCGGATCTCCTCGACGTCCGCGTCGAGGTCGACCAGCCCCACTCGAGCGGCGGCGGTGCGCTGGCGCACGAGGCGGATGCTGCCCTGCGGAGCCTCGGCCGGCGAGGCCGTCACCGTAGCCAGGCACAGCGCGCCGTCGGGCTGAACCGGACCGCCGCGAAAGACCACGCCCGGACGAGACATGACGTCGTGCCAGTCGGGCAGGACCGATCCCACGGGCGTGCGCGTGGGCGAGTTGATGACCACTCCAGCGCTACCGGCCTCGAGGTCGGACTCGAGCAGATAGATGAGGCTGCGGACGAAGTTCGGGTCGGTGAGCATGGGCAGGGCGACCAGCACCATGCCCGGCGCGGGCTCGTGACTCAGCAGCCGCGGCGCGCGCTCCCTCACCGGTCCATAGTGCCTGCTGAGCTCTCCGGTCGGTACGCGGTACCGCCACGACACGCGGCGCACTCGCCCGGGCTTGTCCACAGCTGGGCGTCCTCGTTATCCAACTGGGACCGGTGTGGCTGGCGCACCGGTCCCGCGGCATTACCGTGAGAGGCCATGACCGCCGGGCTGAGCACGTCCACCGTGCCCCTGACGCGTCGTTCGGTGCGCACGGGCCGTGGTCCGTTGCGCGTCCCCGCCTTCCGTCGGTTGTTCGCCGTGCGCGTCGCCGGTCAGTTCGGCGACGGGGTCTTCCAGGCCTCCTTGGCCGGCGCCGTGCTGTTCAACCCGGAGAAAGCCGCGGCGGCGTCGACGATCGCCGCCGGCTTCGCCATCGTGTTGCTGCCCTACTCCCTGCTCGGCCCGTTCGTCGGCGTGCTGATCGACCAGTGGCCGCGCCAGCGGATCCTTCTCGTAGCCAACGTCGTGCGGGCCACGGTGGCGATGCTGGTCGGACTCGAGGTGGCCCTGAACACTCCCGTGCTGGTTTTCTACGTCAGCGCGCTCATCGCCGTGTCGATCAATCGATTCGTCCTGGCCTCCCTGTCCGCGGCCCTGCCCCACGTCGTGGACCCACCAGGCCTGGTTGGGGCAAGCGCCCTGTCCACCACGTCAGGCGCGATCGCGGCCACGGTGGGCGGGGCCAGCGCGATCGGCATTCAGATAGCGGTCGGGGCCGGTGACCGGGGATACGCGGCGGCCGCCGTCGCCGCGCTGGTGCCCTACGCCCTGGCCGCCGCTGCCGCGACCCGGTTCCGACGGGACGCACTCGGGCCGGACCAGACCGACCTGGCCTGCCGCGAGACGATCGGCGTGATTGTCGCCGGCCTGGTGCTCGGCGCCCGCCACATCCAGGATCGGCGCCCGGTCCGCCTGGCCCTGACCGCGATCGGCGCGTCGCGCTTCTGCTACGGCGTGAGCAGCGTGTGCACCGTCTTGCTCTATCGCAACTACTTTTCCGACCACGGCGTCTTCCGGGCCGGGCTCAGCGGCCTGGCCCAGGTCGTCACCATGCTCGCCGCCGGGGGGGCGCTGGCCGCCGTGGTCACCCCGGCGATTACCCGCCGGGTCGGCCTCGTGCGCTACCCGGCCGCGCTGCTGCTGGTGGCCGCGGCCACCCAGGTAGGGCTCGGGCTGATGTTCACCCAGCCGGCGGTGATCGCCGCGGCCTTCGTGCTCGGCTTCGTCTCCCAGGCGGTGAAGATCTCGATCGACACGACGGTGCAGCTCGGTATCGAGGACGCCTTCCGCGGCCGGGTTTTCTCCCTCTACGACACGCTGTTCAACGTCACCTTCGTCGCGGCCGCCGTCGTAACCGCGCTCGTGCTTCCGGAGAACGGGCGCAGCGCCGTCGGGATCGTGGCCGTGGCCGCGGGATACCTCCTGGTCGGGCTCTGGTACGGCACCCGCCGGCGGTGCTCGGTCATCAGCGCGGCGGTACGGCTGAGCCCGGTGGTGCCAGCTCCGCTGCGGCCCACCGCCTGAGCTCGGCCTCGGCCTCCTCGCGCGGCAGCGGTCCGCGTTCCATCCGCACATCGAGCAGATGGCGGTACGCGCGCCCGACCAGCGGCCCGGCCGGAATGTCGAGCAGCGCCATGATCTGGTTGCCGTCGAGATCCGGGCGGATGCGGTCTAGCTCCTCCTGTTGACGCAACGCCGCGATGCGGTGCTCGAGCTCGGCGTAGTCCTCGGCCAGCTTCGCCGCCTTACGCCGGTTGCGGGTGGTGCAGTCCGAGCGCACCAATTTGTTCAGCCGGTCGAGCTGCTCGCCGGCGTCGGTGACGTACCGGCGCACCGCGGCGTCGGTCCACTCCGCGTCGCCGTAGCCGTAGAAGCGCAGGTGCAGGAAAACCAGGTGGGCGACGTCCTCGACGACGTCCTTGGGATAGCGCAGAGCGCTCAGTCGGGCCCGCACGAGCCGGGCACCGACCACCTCGTGGTGGTGGAAGCTGACCTTGCCGCCGGGCTCGAAGCGCCGCGTCGCCGGCTTGCCGACGTCGTGCAGCAGGGCGGCCCACCGCAACACGAGATCGGGCCCGCTGTCCTCGAGGTCGATGGCCTGCTGCAGCACCTGCAGGGTGTGCAGGTAGACGTCCTTGTGCTGCCCGTGCTCGTCGGCGGCCATCCGCAGTGCGGGCAGCTCGGGAAGGACGACGTCGGCCAGACCGGTGTCCACCAGCAACCGCAGTCCGGCCCGGGGGTTGCGCCCGAGCAGCAGCTTGTCCAGCTCGACCTGAACCCGCTCGGGAGTGATCCGGGCCAGCTCACCGAACATAGCGGTCATCGCGGCCAGGACGTCGGCGTCAACGTCCATCGGCACGCCGTTGATCCCGTCGAGCTGGGCCACGAAGCGGACCGCGCGCAGCATGCGCAGCGGGTCGTCGGCGAAGGACTCCTCTGCCGGCGCCGGCGTGCGTACCAGGCCGCGCGCCAGGTCTGCCAAACCGCCGAACGGGTCGAAGAACGTGCGGTCGGGTACGGACAGCGCCATCGCGTTCATCGTGAAGTCCCGCCGGCGCAGGTCACCGTCGAGGGAATGTCCGAACTCGACCTGCGGGTTGCGCCCGACGCGGTCGTAGCGGTCGGCGCGGAAGGTGGTGATTTCGCAGCGCCGCCCCGCCCACTGAACGCCGACGGTGCCGAAGGCGATCCCGGTGGTCCACGTCGGGGCGCCGCCGGCGGAGACCAGCTTCAGGACGTCGTCGGGGCGGGCATCGGTGGTGAAGTCAAGGTCCTCCGACGGGCGCTGCAACAACGCGTCGCGCACCGTTCCACCGACGAGGTAGAGCTGATGACCGGCGTCGGCGAAGCGTCGCCCGAGCTCTTCGGCGGCTGATTCAACGCCGATCAATGCTGCGGGGTCCACGTCCGGCGAGGGTAGTGCAGCCGCTGGCGGCCTTGCCCCGACGATGCTCGCGTGGCCTCGGCCGAGTCGCCGTGCGCGGGGCCGAACGGCCGCTCGCGTCGGAGCCTCCGGCCCGGCCCTGCTGGGTAGTCTCGCCGTCATGTCCCGTCCCACCCCGCCGCGCCGCCGGAGTTCGCCCGGCCGCCGGGCCGGTGGGCTGCGTCGGGTCGATGAGACCAGCGCCGGCGGCCTCGTGGTCGACCTCAGCTCGGCGATTCCGCGGGCCGCCATCATCGGCAAGCAGGATCGGCGCGGACGGTTGCTGTGGTCGCTGCCCAAGGGTCACCTCGAGGCCGGCGAGAGCGCGCAGGAGGCCGCCGTGCGGGAAGTGGCCGAAGAGACCGGCATCAGCGGGGAGATCCTGGCCGAGCTCGGCACGATCGATTTCTGGTTTGTCGCCGACGGTCGGCGCATTCATAAGACCGTTCATCACTTCCTCATGCGCGCGGTGGGCGGAGAGCTCAGTGACGAGGACGTCGAGGTCACCGAGGTGGCCTGGGTGCCGCTGCCCGACCTGGCTGGTCGTCTGGCCTATCCCGACGAACGCGACCTGGTCAGCACGGCGGGGCGGCTGCTGGCCGACACCGCGTGAGCGTCGTACGGCTCGGCGCCACCTCCCCCCGCCGGTGGTCCGCCCGCCGGTGGTCGGCCGCGGTGCTGGCCGTGGCGGTGGTCAGCTCGACCGCCGCGGTGAGCGTCCCTCCGGCGGCCGCGGCGCCGTCCACCTCGACGACGGTCGCCGCACCGACGGTCCAGCCCACGATGGGAAGGACCCCTGCACCGTTTGCTGCCAGGACGGGCGCAGCCGGCGGACCCAGCATCGACATCACCGCCATCGCCCCCGCGGTCCTCGACGGTCGCCAGGGCCACGACCAGAAACTCTCACTGCGGCTGATTATCGCCAATCCCGGCCCCGGGACCCTGAGCGGGCTGTCGGTCCGGCTGGAGCGCGGGAACCCGATCACCCAGGAGAAACTGCTGCAACAGGCCCTGACCACCCCGCCGCCGACCGAGGACGTGGACCTCGCTCCGGTGTCGGTGAGCGGGTCCATCGCGGCCGGAAGCAGCCGCACGCTGGTCATGTCCAGTACCACCGCCCAGGACGCCGGCCTGTGCCTGTCCTCCTGCAGCGGCAACTCCGGGGTCTATCCGATCGACGCCGCCCTGCTGGCCACCGAGACCGGCGAGGAGCTGGCCCGCGGCCATACTTTCCTGCCGTCGTTCGACGTGGTGACCCAACCGGTACGGGTCAGCTGGATATGGCCGCTGATCGACCGGCCGCACCGCCGCGTCCCCGAAAGCCTCTTCTTCGACGACGCGCTGGCCACGTCCGTGTCCTCCGGCGGACGACTCGACCGGGCCCTGCGGGTCGCGGAACTGGTGGCGGGCGAGGTTCGGATGACCCTGCTTGTCGACCCGGATCTGATCGACTCGCTGACTGCGATGTCCGACGGCTACCGGGTGACCACCGGTCGGACGACCCGGGCTGGCATCGGCGGTCCGGCCGCCAAGGCCTGGCTGGCCCGGCTGCGCAAGCTGGGCGAGACGTCCGACGTGGCTCTGACCGCATACGCCGACCCGGATGTCGACGCGATCGCCCGCGCCGGTCAGACGTGGTCGCCGGTGCTCGACGCCGAGGTCGCGGCCCGGGTCCGGGCGGTGCTGCCGGCGAATCCGCTCAGCGATGTCTCGTGGCCAGCCGGCGGCGTTCTCAGCCCCGCCGGTCTGGACTCGGTCGTGGCCAACGGTGCCTCAGCAGTGGTGCTGGAGGATCGCGCCTTGGCCCAGACTCCGACCACCAGCGCCACTGTGGACGCGGTTGCGCCACTGCCCTCGGCCGCCGGAGAGGCCACCGCCCTCGTGCTCGACACCGCGCTGCAGAAGGTCGCGGCTGCATTGACCGCCCGAGCGCCCGCAACATCGACCGCGGCTCTGCTCGACGCCGAACTGGCCGTCCGGGCCGCCCAACCGCCGGGCCCGACCCGCTTCGTCGTGCTGGCCCCCGACCGCTACGTCGACCCGGATCCTTCGGTGACGGCTACGCAGATGGGCGGTGTGGCGGCCTCGCGCTGGGCCCGCCCGATCACTGTGCGGCAGGCCGTGCGCAGCATCGCCCCGGTGGACCACGGGCAGCTCAAGAACACCACCGGCGGCATCCCGGCCCGCCAGCTGACCAGCTTGGCCCGGGTCCGCACTCAGGCGGCGAGCTTCCGTGAATGCCTGGTGGACGACTCCGACGCGGCGACGCTGCTCAGCGGCTACCCGGCGGCGCTGGCCCGTGGCGAGTCGGTGGCCTGGCGGCGCAAGCCGGCCGCAGGGCGGGCCTACACCCGAGCACTGCGGACCGACCTGTCGGCGCTGATCGGCGCAGTGCGCATCACACAGCCGGCCAACGCGTCCTACACCCTGGCCTCGAACAACGCGCCGCTGTTCATCACGGTGGAGAGCCAGCTGCCCGTCCCGGTGCGGGTGCGGGTCCAGGTACGCACCGCGGCCGGCGAGCAGGGTCTGCACATCGGCGCAATTCCCGCGATGACGTTTCCCGCGGCCAGCCCGGCCAATCCCATCCGCCGCCAGGTCAAGGTCCCGACCGAAGTCGACCGCACCGGCCGCTTCCGAATCTCGGTGGCCCTCGCCACGCCGAAGGGCGAGCCAATCAGCGCGGCGGTTCCCTTCCGAGTGCGGAGTACGGCGCTGGGCGGCGTCGCGCTGTGGATCACCGGCGGTGCGTTCGCCGTGTTGGTGCTAGCCCTTGGCGTGCGCCTGGCAAGCCGGATCCTGGCCGGCCGGCGAGGGCGGAGACCCGCCCCGGGCGCGGTCTCGACGTGACGTCCTCAGCCGACGCGCTGGCTCCCGACGCCGAGTGGGGGCCGGCCGCCCTGTACCGCGCAGGCGGGTCGTGGAACGGCGAGGCGCTCGACGGTGGCGGTGCGCCGGGCGCGGCGGACCCGCCGCCTGGCGAGACCAACAGAGAGCCGGCCGGGGCGGGCGGCCCCGAGGCTCCGGCCGCGCCATCGGTAGCCGCGCTGGGACGACCGGGCGAGATCGTGCTCGGAGGCCCCGGCCAGGCCGGGGGCATGGGCGGCGAGCCGGCCTGGGGCAGCACGACCTACGTCGGCCCCCGGCGACACCGGCCGGGGCGCGAGCCGCGCCCCGGCCGCCGATCAGGGCCGACCCGCAGTCCGCACGCTGAGCCTCCGGCCAAGGCAGCAGACACCATGGACGCACCGGGCGCCGTTGCTGAACCGTCGGAGGACCCGGCGTCGGCCGACCGCGGACTGCTGCGCTCGAGCCGCACGATGGCCATCGCCAGCCTGGCCAGCCGGTTCACCGGGTTCCTGCGCAGCATCGCTCTGGCCGCGGCCCTCGGAATCACCGCCTCCCGGGTGGCCGACTCCTACAACCTGGCCAACATCCTGCCGAACATGGTCTATGAGCTGCTGCTGGGCGGTGTGCTCTCGAGCGTGGTCATCCCGCTGATCGTGACCGCTCAGGAGCACGACCGGGATCGCGGCGAGGCCTACACCCAGCGACTGCTGAGCTGGTCGGCGGTCGTTCTCGGCGTGGCCACCCTGCTGGCGGTGGCCGCGGCGCCGCTGCTGGCGGCAGCCTTCGCCCATCCCGGGGCGCAACGCGAGCTCATCAGCATCTTCGCCACGCTCCTCCTGCCCGAGATCTTCTTCTACGGCTTGGGCGCGATGTTCGCCGCGGTACTGAACACCCGCGGGGTGTACGGGCCGCCGGCCTGGGCGCCGGTGCTGAATAACGTCATCACCATCGCCACCGTGGTGGTGTTCGGCTTCGTCCACGGGCCGGCCACGTTGACCGAGGCCACGATCACCAACACCCAGATCCTGGTGCTGGGCATCGGCACCACCGTGGGCATCGTCGTCCAGGCGCTGGTCCTGGTGCCGTTCCTGCACCGGACCGGGTTCCATTGGCACTGGCGCTTCCGCCCGTCGACCGTCGAGACGGTGCGTATGAGCGAGGTGCGCACCCTGGCCGCCTGGGTACTCGCCTACGTCGCGGTGAGCCAGGTCGGCGTGTTCGTCGTGAATCGGGTGGCCAACAACTACGCCGGCGGCCCGACCACCTTCACCTACGCCGATCTGCTGTTCCAGGTGCCCTACGGAGTGGTTGGCGTCTCGCTGCTCACCGCGCTCATGCCGCGCATGAGCCGCTCGGCGGCACGGGGGGATTCGGCCGGCGTGGTGACCGACCTGTCGCTGGGGGCGCGGCTGTCTGCGGTCGGTCTGCTCCCGTTCACCGGCGGCCTGATCGTCCTGGGCCCGACGCTCACCACGGTGCTGTTCTCCTACGGCCGCTCCGACGCGGTGGACAGCCGCTTCATCGGGGTGGCCCTGGCCCTGGGCGCTTTCGGTCTGCTGCCGTTCGCCGTGGTCATGCTGCAGCTGCGGGTGTTCTACGCGACCCGTGACGCCCGTACCCCGGCGCTGATCAACGTGTTCATGGTGGCGGCCAAGATCGCCATCGTTCTCGGCGCCCAGATGGTCCTGCACTCGCGGGGGGTGATCCTGTGGCTCAGCGTGGCCACATCGACGTCCTACCTCGTCGGCGCGCTGGTGGGGCACGTGCTGCTCACCCGACGCTTCGGCCGGCTCGGGTTCTCCGCGGTCGGGCGCACCGTGGTTCGCGTCGGCTCGGCCACGGCCGGTGCGGCCGCCGCCGCGCTCGGTGTCGTCGTGCTGGTCGGGTCGGTTTTCGGCCGCGGGCCGGGAGGCTCAGCCATCGCGCTGGTCAGCGCGTCCATCCTGGGCGTTGCCGCCCTGGTGGTCCTGATGCGCCTGGTCCGGGTGGCCGAGGTGCCCCAGATCATGGCCGCGCTGGGCCGGTCCGGCTAACTGCTTGCGGGCACCGGCGCGGGCTGACCGGCGCTGTGCCGGGGCATCGGGCAGCCGCCACGGACACCGCTGGCCGGAATGGCGGCGGGCCTAGAATCGTTACGTCGCCAGCACCCCGGGCACCTCCCGCAGGTGCGGCCAGAGGGTCGGGACAGGGGTAGCAGTGAGCGACATCGGCAACCACCGCAAGGTCATCGTGGTCGGGTCGGGTCCGTCCGGATACGCCGCGGCGCTGTACAGCGCGCGGGCCGACCTGCAGCCGCTCGTCTTCGAGGGCAGCCAGTACGGCGGCGCCCTGATGAATACCACCGACGTCGAGAACTACCCCGGTTTCCCCGAGGGCATCATGGGGCCGGATTTGATGGACCAGATCCGCACCCAGGCCGAGCGCTTCGGCGCCGAGCTGGTCACCGACGACGTTACCGGCCTTGATCTCAGCGGCGACGTCAAGGTCGTGCGCACCCACCATGGCGAGTGGACCGCGGACGCCGTGATCCTGGCCATGGGCTCGGCCTACAAGAAGATCGGCGTACCCGGCGAGGAGACCCTCTCCGGCCGCGGGGTGTCCTGGTGCGCCACCTGTGACGGGTTCTTCTTCCGCGACAAGGACATCGCGGTCGTCGGCGGTGGCGACACCGCGATGGAGGAGGCCACCTTCCTCACCCGTTTCGCCCGCTCGGTCACCGTCATCGTCCGACGTGACGTCCTGCGCGCATCGAAGATAATGATCGACCGCGCCCGGGGTAGCGACAAGATCTCGTTCCTGTGGAACACGCAGGTGAGCGAGATCCACGGCGACGGCGCAGTCACCCACCTCTCGTTGCGCGACACGGTCACCGGAGCGACGTCGACGATGGACGTCGGCGGGCTGTTCATCGCCATCGGCCACGACCCCCGCAGCGACCTGGTCAAGGGCCAGCTCGAGCTCGACGACGAGGGCTACATCGTGGTCCGTCCCGGCTCGACGGAGACCTCGGTGACCGGTGTGTTCGCCGCCGGTGACGTGGTGGACCACACCTACCGTCAGGCGATCACCGCGGCCGGCACGGGCTGTGCGGCGGCTCTGGACGCCGAGCGTTATCTCGCCGCGCGCGGGGAGTGAACGCTGCGCCGCGCCGCGGTGCGGGAATGGTCGGCAGGCGGGTCTACGTTCCCGTAACGTCCGCGAGCGGCGGACGGACCAATTCTTGTGAGGAGTTCCCCGATATGGCCGGCAACACCGTGAAGGTCACCGATGACAGCTTCGCCACCGACGTCCTGCAGGCCGAAAAGCCGGTGATCGTGGATTTCTGGGCCGAGTGGTGCGGTCCGTGCCGCCAGGTCGCCCCGATCCTGGACGAGATCGCCGCCGAGCACGCCGACAAGGTGACTATTGCCAAGGTCAACATTGACGAGAACCCGCAGATCGCCCGGGACTACCAGATCCTGTCGATTCCGACGCTGAGCGTCTACCAGGGCGGCCAGGTCGTCAAGACCATCGTGGGCGCCCGCCCGAAGGCCGCTCTGCTGCGTGACCTCGCCGATTACCTGTAAAGCCGCCCTCAACGGGCCACCCCGCTGACCACTGCGCTGACCACTGCGCAGACCACTCCGCCGCCGTCCCGGTCCGCCGGGAGGCGGCGGAGTCGTCTTCGCACGCCGACTCGCCCACGGGCACCCGCGGTGGACGATCAACGCAGTGGCGTAGGGCAGAATGACCGAGCGCACCAGGCGGGCGCGGCACTGACACGATCGGGTCCACCCGCCGCCCCGGGGCGCCCGCCCCTCAGCGCATCCGCCCCGCCGCGCACCGCGCCGGCCCTCCCTCGACGAGGACTACGCCGCCCATGCACGCACTTCGGATCGGCTCGCGCGGCGGCGCCGTCGCCGAGACGCGCGCCATCCTGGCTGGGCTCGGGCTGCTCGACAACACCGACCCCCGCACCCATGACGAGTTCGACGCGGCCACCGACCGTGCGGTGCGGGCCTTCCAGCAGAACCGGGGCCTGGCCATCGACGGCCTGGTCGGGCCGGACACCTACCGCAGCCTGACCGCCTCCCGCTGGCGCCTCGGCGACCGCGTCCTGGTGCACAACGCCACGGCCGTGATGCGCGGCGACGATATCGAGACGCTGCAGAGCCGCCTGCTCGAGCTCGGTTACGACACGGGGCGAGCCGACGGGGTCTTCGGACCGCTGACCGAGCGTGCCCTGCGCGGCTTCCAACGCGACACCGGCCTGGCCGCTGACGGCATCTGCGCCGGAAGCACCTTGCGCGCTCTGGACCAGCTCGGGCGCCGGGTGGTCGGTGGGCGCCCGCAATTCCTGCGCGACATGGCCGCCGTGGCCGACGCCGGACCGAACCTCTTGGGCAAGCGGGTCGTCGTCGACCCGAGTCACGGTGGAGCCGACCCCGGCGCGGTGGTGGACGGCATCTGCGAGGCCGACCTGGTCTGGGACCTCGCCGCCCGTCTCGAGGGCCGCCTGAGCGCGGTAGGGGTCACCACGTGGCTCACGCGCGGCCCCGGCACCGGCAGCAGCGACGGCGAGCGGGCAGAGTTCGCCAACCAGCAGCGGGCCGATCTGGTGATCAGCCTGCACCTGGACTCCGCTCCGTCGCCGCTGGCCAACGGGGTGGCCACCTACTACTACGGCTCGGCCCGTAGTGAATCGGCGCTGGGCGAGCGTCTGGCCGACCTGGTGCAGCGCGAGATCGTCGCCCGGACGACAATGCTGGATGCCCACGTCCACGCCAAGTCGTGGGAGCTGCTGCGGCTGACCCGGATGCCGGCGGTGTGGGTGGAGGTGGGCTACCTGACCTCTCCGGCCGACCGGGCGCGCATCGACGACCCGCTGTTTCGCGACGTGGTGGCCGAGGCGATCCTGGTCGCCGTCCAGCGGCTGTACCTGCCGGTGGAGCAGGACCCGCAGACCGGAGTTATGCGCATCCCCGCCGCCGTGCCGTCCTGACCCGAGCGCTCAGGCCGCGCGCGGGGCGACCAGCGTGGCCGACACGACCAGGTTGTCCAGATAGCTGCGGTGCACGAAGTCGAAGTCGCCGGTGCACGTGACCAGCCGCAGCACCGGCAGCGCCGTAGGTCCGTAGACCAGGTCGGTCGGGAACTTCGTCTTGGCGTAGTGAGCGATGCTCGTGACCTTGAACTGGCGGGTCCCGCCGGAGGCGTCGGTGACGCTCACGTCGTCGCCGAGGCGCACGTCGCGCAGACGGTAGAAGACGGCCGGCCCCTCAACCGAGTCGACGTGTCCGGCGATGACCGCCGGGCCGACGGCACCGGGAACAACCCCGCGGGCGTACCAGCCGGCGACCGGGAATTCGGTCGGTGACTTCAAGGTCCCGTCGGGCAACAGCCCCAGCCGCTCCAGGCGGCTGCTGATGCCGACGCGACGCACCGCGACGCTGACCGGATCGGCCGGCCGCGCCGGGCTCGCCGACGGCGGCACTGGAACCTGCAGCGTGCGGGTTGGAATCGCCGCGGTGGTCGACCCGCTGGCGGAAGCGCTGACGTCACCCGGGCGGCTCGAACTCGACCCCGTCATGTCGGCGGGGGATCCCGTCGGCGAGCCCTGGCCTGCCGATCGACCGGCCGCGGTCCGGCTCAGCAGCCCGACCGCGGCCACCACCACCACGACCGCCAGCAGCCCGAGGCCGAGGCCCAGGCGGGCCAGGGCCGAGCGTCGACGGTGCTGGCCGGCGCTGTCACCGGGCAGCATGGGCTCAGACTCGGGCGTAGCGGCGACGCTGGCCACCAAGCAGCACCGCGCCGTAGCCCAGCAGGATCAATGCGGCCAGTCCGGCGAGCTGTCGTTCGATCGTCGTCGCGGAGACGGCGAGCGTGATGGGCGCCGTGCCTCCGGCGCCGGCCGGCACGGAGCCCTTGGGCAGAGTGCCGGCCGAGGAGGAGTCGAGAACGGTGCGCAGGGTGATCCCGGCGGACTTGGCGTCGAGCAGGAGCACAGAGGTGACAGCACCGGCCGGCACGTCGACCGCGGTCGAGGCACTGACCGTGGGCGAGGCGTTGTCCGAGCGGGCGGTGACCTTCCACGTGCCGGCGTCCACCGTGGCATAGCCGGTGGTTGTGGCGAAGGCGGCGTTGCGGGCGATGACCGGCCCGGAGGTAGCGGTGACCGTGGCCACCGGGGCCCGGCTGGCGGCCTGAATCACTCGGACCCGACCCTTGCCCGACGGCGGCGTGCTGAGGTCGTCGCGGATGACTACGCCGCGCACCGACGCATCAGCGCCCACGCCGGCCACGGTGTAGGCCTGACCGGACTTGGCGTTAAGAGTCCAGGACAGCACCGGCTTGGTCGACGCCGGTGCACCGGCCGGGCGCATCGACACGGTGTACAACCCCGGCGTCAGGCGCTGGTAGGGACTCACTGCGCCGTAGCTGACCCCGCCGAGCCAGGGCTTGGACGACGCCCCGCTGAACGAGCCGAGGTAGACGTCGACGCCGGGCGTGGTTGGAGAGAAGTGGGCCGCGCGAATCACGGCGTCGGCCGGTGCCGCGGCCGCCGCCGGCCCGGCCATGGCCAGCGAGCTGGCGGCGGTAAGCACGGCCAGGCCGGCCGCAGCGGCCAGCCGGGTGCCGCGGCCCGAGGTGAGCGGGCGGTTCAGTAGCTTCATTGGTTCCCCCGTCGGTTCGTGTGAAGTGTTCGTTGGTCGACCGGCCATCGGTTCATTCGGTGTGCCGGAGGTCATTGGAAGGGTAGGACGACGGCGATACCCGGTGTCCAGTCGAGCCGCATCGTTCCTTGCGAGATGGTCGTGGTGGTGCGAGGTCGGTACTCGCCGGTCAGGGTGCCGAGCACGGTCTGCGCTTCGTCGCCGTTGGGCACGGTGACGGTCATGGCGTGAGCGGGCAGCTTGGCGCGGGCGTCGGCCGGGTCGAGGCTGATCGACTTCAGGATGACCGGATCGGTTCCGGCGCCCTGGGCCAGAAGAGCGAGCACGGTGCTGGCCCGCAGGTCGAGCCGGCCGTTGCGCAGCAGGCGGGCGGTGCTACCGATCGCCCTGACCTTCGGGTTCTGCATCAGCTGGCGTCCGGAGGCCCGGCGCGCGGCCAGGTCGGCCTTCTCGCGAGCCGGGAGGCCGGCGATGCCCTGCGGAAAGACCTGGGCCACGGTGACCGGGGCGTCGCCGCTGCTGAACACGGCCACCGGAGCCGAGGTCGCTCGTAGACGGGCCCGAACAGTGGAATCGGTGTCGGTTGCGCCCGTGGACACGAGATAATCGACGCTCTGCCAGTCCAGGCCGTCCAGCCGATCGTCCCGGACCGCTCCGTCGAAGCCGGCCTTGTGCAGCCGGGCGGCGGTGGCCGGATCGGCGACAAGGACCGCATCGGGCGAGAGGTTGGCCTGCGCCCAGCGCAGCATCTCCTTCTGCTGCGTGGCCAGTGGCACCGGCGGATCGCTCCCGGTGGCCGACGCGCTGGCGATCGTGCTGGCTGCGGCGGTATCGCGGGTCGGCGGCGCGGACCGGGAATCGGAGGAATCTCGCAGCCCGGCGATGACCAGGCCGGCCACGACCACGGCGGCCAGAACGACTGTGCCTGCCGCCACCGCGGTGCGGGTACCGATCCGGGCGAGCAGCGGGTAGCGGCGTCGGCTGCGGACGTCCACCGCGGTCGCGGTCGGGGCAGTGGGCAGGGCGGTCGGGGCAGTGGGCAAGTGGGTCGCGGTCGGGGCAGCGGGCAGGGCCGTCGGGATCGGAGTCGGAGTCGGGGCGGTGGACGCGGTCGCCGCCGGCGAAGTCACCATGGTCGGCTCGCTCGGAGAGGGCGTGGCCGTGGCGGCTCGGTTGGACGGACGTCGTAGGAAGGAGGCGGACCGGGCTCGACCGGCGGGGCGAACGGGCGCGTCGGCTGACCGAGGCGACCCCGCGACGGCCACTGTCGGTGCCTTGACCCGCCGCCGCTCCGCGGCCGCAGGTATGTGCTCGTTGTCCGGCTCGGACTCGGCCTCGTCGCCTTCGCCGTCGCCGTCGCCGTTGAGCATGTCGTCGAGTAACGCCCCGTCGTCCATCTCGTCGTCGCGCGGGTGTTGGTCCGGGTCGGAACTGGGCTGGTGGTCGGCGGTCGGGTGGTGGTCGTGCTCGGCACTCGGCTCGGGCCCGGCACTCGGCTCGTGGTCCGCGCTGAGGTCGTGCCCGGTACTGCGGTCGGCACCGTCGGCCGGCTCGGCGACCGCTTGTTCGTTCCGCGCGTCGCCCAGCTCCCCCTGCTCGTCGCCGAGTTGGCTGCGGATGTCGTCGCCCGGGTGGGCGGCCGGTTCGCTGGGTGGAGCCGAACTTACGTCCGTCTCGGATACCTGGCCCGTCTCGGATACCTGGCCCGTCTCGGATACCTGGCCCGTCTCGGAT